>JAGWNA010000046.1 GCA_028871555.1 Lysobacteraceae bacterium | reverse complement strand
ATGAACGCCACCGCCAGCGAGATCAGCATGCCGGCCGAGGCGTTGATCGGGATCGGCCGCATGTACGGCCCCATCAGGCCGCCGACGAAGGCCATCGGCAGCAGCGCCGCGATCACCGTGAAGGTGGCCAGGATGGTCGGCCCGCCCACTTCGTCCACCGCGGCCGGGATGGCCTCGAGCAGACCCTTGTCGCCGCGCGCCATGTGCCGATGGATGTTTTCCACCACCACGATGGCATCGTCCACCAGGATGCCGATCGAAAAGATCAGCGCGAACAGCGAGACCCGGTTGATGGTGAAGCCGATCGCCCACGACGCGAACAGGGTGATGGCCAGCGTCACCACCACCGCGGTGCCGACCACCACCGCCTCGCGCCAACCCAGCGCGAACAGCACCAGCAGCACCACGGCCAGCGCGGCCAGCCCCAGATGCAGCATCAGCTCGTCGGCCTTGTCGTTCGCCGTGCGTCCGTAGTCGCGGGTCACGGTGGCGTGCACGCCGGCCGGAATATCGACATCGCGCAGCTCGGCCAGCCGGGCACGCACCAGCATGGCGATGTCGTGAGCGTTGGTGCCGGCCTTCTTGGCGATCGCCAGCGTCACGGCCGGTGCCATGCCGGCGAGCGGGCCGATGCGGCCGGCCGGCGTGCCGTACGAGGCCATCCGCGTCGGGTAGTTCTCGCCGGAAACGACATCGCTGACGTCCGCCAGATGGACCGGCCGCCCGCCCGCCAGGCCGATGACCAGCTGCGACGCCTCATCGGCATTCATCAGCAGCGTGCCGGCCCTGACCGGCCGGTCGCGGTTGCCGCCGATCTCATCGCCCACGTCGGCGGCAACGTTGGCGGACTTCAGCGCCTGCGCCAGATCGCCCACGGTGAGGTGGTAGCTGGCCAGCTTGCCCGGGTCGATCCTGATCAGCACCGCCCGATCCGGCGCGCCGATGGTGTAGACGTCGCGGGTGCCCGGAATGCGCTTGAGGTCGGTCTCCAGCGTGTGCGCCACCTTGGCCAGCTGCAGCGCGCCCAGATCGGCGCGATCGGACCACAGCGTGACGGCCATCATCGGCACGTCGTCGATGCCGTAGGGTTTCACCAGCGGCTGGCCCAGGCCCAGCCCGGGCGGCGCCCAGTCGGCGTTGGAGTAGATCTTGTTGTAGAGGCTGACCAGGGCCTGCTGGCGCGGCACGCCCACTTCGAATTCCACCGTGATCGCCGCCATGCCCGGCCGGCTCACCGAATAGACGTGCTTGATGCCGCCGATCTCCGACAGCTTCTGCTCGAGCGGAAAGGCCACCAGGTTCTCGACGCTGTGCACGCTGGCGCCCGGATACGGCACCATCACGTTGGCCATCGTCACCTCGATCTGCGGGTCCTCCTCCTTCGGCGTGATGATCGTCGCGGCGATGCCCAGCAGCAGCCCAGCCAGCGCCAGCAGCGGCGTGATCTGCGAGGTCTGGAATGCGCGCGCGATACGCCCGGAGATGCCCAGCGCAGGTGGCTCAGTCATGCGTCGATGCACCGGCAGCGTGCTGCTCGTCGAGATACTTCAGTGCCGCCACCGGGTCGGTGGCGATGCGTTCGCCGTCGTCGAGCCCGGCCAGCACCTCCACCTGATCGCCGTAGCGGTAACCCGTGCGCAGCTGGCGCAGCATCACGCCGTGCTGGCCCAGCACATAGACGCCGAGGATCTCGCCACGCTGCACCAGCGCCGACGCCGGCACCAGCAGGCGCTGCGTCCGGCCGGTGGCGAAGGCCACCTTCACCGTCATGCCCGGATAAAGCCCCGTCTTCCCGACGGGCAGTTGCAACCGCACGTCGAAGGTATGCGTGGCCGGATCGGCGTAGGGAAACACGCTGACCCCGCTTGCAGGAATGCGCCGGCCGCCGGCATCGGCGGGCAGCACGTCGGCGGCGTGGAAGCGGCGGATCGCCTCGACCGCGCCCTGCGGCACCTGCACGTCGACGCGAAGCTCGTCCAGCGATTCCATCGCGATCAGCGGCTGTGGCGACGGCGGCCCCGCCTGCACCGCCTGCCCCACATGCACGAAACGGCGCGTGATGACGCCCGCGTACGGCGCACGCAGCACCGTGTAATCCAGCTGCTGGCCGGCCTGCGCGAGCTGGGCACGGGCCGACTGCAACGCCGCCAGCGCGGCATCGCGTCGGGCACGCTGCTGATCCAGCTGCGCGGTGGCCACGTAACCCTTCGCATAGATCGCGGCAAAACGCCGATACGAGGCGAGCGCCTCGTCGTAGGTCGCCTGCGCCGAGGCGATCTGCGCCTGCGCGGTGTTGCGCGCCGACCTCTGCTCGACATCGGTGAAGCGCACCAGCACCGCGCCCGCCGGCACCGTGTCGTTGACGTCGTAGGGCAGCGCCAGCACGCGGGCATTGGTCTGCGCCGCCAGGGTGACCTGATGCACCGCCTCGACCACGCCATCCCAGACCTGTTCGTGTCCGGCGTGCTCGGCATGAACGACCTGCGAGGCCAGCGGGGGCGCCGCGGCCGCGGTTTCCGCAGGTGGTTTCCTGCCGCTGCAGGCCGCCAGTGCGGCGACGGCAAGTGGCCACACGAGACAACGCAAGCCGATCTTCATGGCGGGAGAGTAGCTCACGGCAATGCTCAGCGGGACGGAAAAGCGCAGCCGGACTTCAGGCCCAGCTTGCGCAGCAGCATCGCCAGCGGACAGAAACCGGTGAATGCCGACTGCAGCAGGTTGGCGCCGACGAACAGGGCCAGCAGCAGCCACCACGGCGACACGAAGTGTCCCAGGGCGAGACTGAGCAGGACCATGGAACCGGCAAATGCGAGTACGGTGCGTTCGATGTTCATGGGACGATCACCTCGGATTGATGGATTTTGATTGCTCACCGGCACCGGGTTTGATCCTCATTATGCCCAGTGCCTTCATCACATACTTCTCGTACACCGGTTCGGTGTTGCCGGTACGCATCTTGCGCAGGAAGTACTTCTCGAATGCCACCTTGGCCAGATGGACCCATTTGCCCTCCCTGGCCCAGGTGACGTTGCGCGGAGGAATCTGCGGAAGGGCCACGAACGCGGCGCCGCCGTCGCCCATGTCGGCCAGGCAGACGGCGTTCCAGGTCGCCTCGTGGGTGGCCGGCCGCCCCTCGATCTCGGCCTTGATGTTGGCGGTGATCGCGGTGACCATCGATTCGATCATGAAGCCCGTCTTCGGCGCGCCGGTGGGCACCGGCGTGACCTCCACCGGCGGGATCGCCACGCATACCCCGGCGGCGAAGATGTCGGGGAACGTCGGATTGCGCTGGTGCCTGTCGATCAGCACGAAGCCCCGGGGATTGACCAGCCCCTCGATGCCGCGCAGCGCCTCGACCCCGGTGAAAGCCGGCAGCACCATCGAATAGGCGAACGGCAGGACATGCTGCTCGATCGGCTGCCCGCGCGCGTCGTGTTCGGTGACATGCATCTGTCCGGACTCGACCTTGTCGATCCGCGCGCTGGTGATCCAGCGGATATGCCGCTGGCGCAACTGCCTCTCCAGCAATCCCCTGGAATCGCCGACCCCGCCCAGGCCCATGTGGCCGACGTACGGCTCGCTGGTGACGAAGGTCATCGGCACCCGATCGCGCAGCTTGCGCCGGCGCAGGTCGGTATCGAGGATCATCGCGAACTCGTAGGCCGGACCGAAGCAGCTCGCGCCCTGGGCCGCGCCGATCACGACCGGGCCGGGATCGTGCAGGAAGTCCTGGTACGCCTGCCACGCCTGCGTGGCATGTGCCGTGGTGCACACCGACTGCGTATGGCCGCCATGCGGGCCCAGGCCGGGGATTTCGTCGAACGCCAGCCGCGGGCCGGTGGCGATGACGAGGTAGTCGTAGGCCAGTTGCCGCCCATCCTTGAACAGCACCTGCTTTTCCCGTGGCTGGATCGCACTGGCCGGCGTATCGATGAAATCGATGCCGCGCCGCCTCAGCGCCGACGCGGCATCGAGCAACACGTCCGCCGGCTTGCGCCAGCCGATCGCGACCCAGGGGTTCGAGGGCGTGAACGAGAACTGGTTCCCGTCGCCCACCATGCTGACCCGGTGCGCGGCGCCCAAAGCGGCCTTGATCTCGTAGGCGGCGCTCATGCCGCCCATGCCTGCTCCGATGACGACGATATGCGACATGACACTGACTCCCTGGGTACCCGAAGTGAAAACAGCGTGCGCCGTCCAGTCCACGGACTCATTGAGCGAGATCAACGACGGGTTGAATTTCTGCAGTATATATTAGATAATTCTAAATTAGAAATGACGCATAATGTCAAGCCACCCCCCCCTGGTTCTGGAGCCTCCATGAAGACACCCCCGATGACAGCGCAACAACTGGTCGACGCCGCACGCCGCGGCATCGAGGAGATCCCGGCTGACGAAATGGAGCGCCGCGTGGCAAGCGGCGCGGCGCTGATCGACGTGCGCGAACCGGCCGAGTTTGCCGATGGCCACATCGCCGGCGCGGCAAACATCCCGCGCGGCGTGCTTGAATTCCAGGTGCAGGCGCATCCGGCGATGAACTGCGCCACTGCGCCGGAGCTCGCCTTGCATGATCGTCCGGTGATCGTCTACTGTCGTACCGCTGGTCGCGCAGCCCTGGCCGCGGAAAGCCTTGTCCGCATGGGTTTCAGCGCCGTCGCCTCGCTTGCCGGCGGCATCCTCGGCTGGCAGCGGGAAGGCCGTTCACTGACCACCGGAGCTTGAAGCCATGCCTCGCCATACTGGCGCCGCACCGCACGGGATTGTGCAGGGTCTCGACCTGATGGCGATGCGCGAGCGGGCCGACCAGGCGGCGGGCCTGCTCAAGGCGCTTGCCAACGGGCAGCGCCTGCGCATCCTGTGCCTGCTGGTGGCGGGCGAACAGTCGGTAGGCGAAATCCACGAATCGCTGAATCTGAGCCAGTCGGCCCTGTCGCAACACCTGGCCAGGCTGCGCGACGAAGGTCTGGTCACCACCCGGCGCGAGGCGCAGACGATCTATTACACGCTCGCGGACGACCCCGCCCGGCAGATCATCACCACCCTGCATTCGATCTACTGCAGCTAGCAGCCGGGGCGGGGGCCGCCGTGCACGGCCAGTTAATGTCTTCCGGTCTAACCTGATCCCAGGGAGGATGGGTCACCGGAACGACTGACCAAACGACTCCAGAACACAGGAAAGTTCCGATGGATTCAGATGCCGTCATTCTCGACCTCAACCAGCTTCGCCGCAGTTGCACTTCGTGCGCATTGCATGAGTTGTGCCTTCCGGCCGGCATCTACGGGGACGACCTCAGGCAGCTCGATACCGTGGTCAGGGACAAGCGCGCACTCGAACGCGGGAGCACCCTGTACCGGGACGGCGACGCCTTCAAGGCGCTCTATGTCGTGCGCTCGGGCTCGTTCAAGACCTTCCTGCTGAACGAGGCCGGCGACATGCAGGTTCTTGCGTTCCATCTGCCCGGCGAGATCCTGGGATTCGATGCGCTCGCCTCGAACCGGCACGTCAGCCAGGCCGAGGCGCTCGAACACTCCAGCATCTGCGAACTGCCGTATGCACGCCTGATGCAGGTGAGCAACGATGTACCGGCCCTGCATCGGCAGCTGATGCGGGTGATCAGTCGCGAAATGGTCATCGAGCACCGGCACCTGGTGATGATGGGCAGGCAGCCCGCGCAGGAGCGGCTGGCGATCTTCCTGCAGAACCTGGTGGATCGCTACGCCAGCCTGAATCGCGACGACATAACGCTCACGCTGTCCATGTCGCGTTATGACATTGCCAATTATCTCGGCCTGGTGGTCGAGACGGTCAGCCGGCTGTTCACCCGCATGCAGGAAACCGGCGTGCTCGAAGTGAACCGCAAGTCGGTCCGGATCCTGCGGCCGGATCTGCTTGCCGAGCTTTGCAGCACGCAGCACCCGCGCACTCTGAAGAGCCACGATCGCGACTGAGCCGGTTGGGCCGGCGACGACGCCCGGATACCCGCGCCGGCGCCGGCTTCGTCCTGCGGCATGGCGATCGCATCCAGTTGACCGAGGTCAACTGCCGCCCTGCGCGCCGAGCGTACAAATAGAACGGACAAGGCGCCATGCCGCGCACCGGCTCGCCGGTCGGACAGCAGCCTTGCAGCCTTTCGCCTGCGGAGACAGCGCCATGCCTGACACCAACCTTCACCCGACGGTCGACAGCGGAACAGTCGCCGCCCCATTCGGCGCACTGGAGGGGACCCACTGGATCGAGTCGCTGCACGACGGCACCAAGGTACTCATCCGCCCGCTCGGTCCGCAGGATCGCGAGCGCGAGGCGGATTTCATCAAACGCCTCTCGCCCGATGCGCGCCGCTTGCGCTTCCTGGGCACTTTCAAGCAGGCGAGCCCGGCACTGATCGATCAGCTGATGGATGTCGACTACCGGCACCAGATGGCCTTCGTGGCGCTGGCGCATGACGGCGGCCAGTTGCGCGAAGTCGGAGTGAGCCGCTACAGCGAGGCCGGCAGCGACAAGCGCTGCGAGTGTGCGGTGGCGGTCGCCGATGAATGGCAACATCGCGGACTTGGCGTACTGCTGATGCGGCACCTGATCGCGATCGCGCGCAAGAACGGGTACAAGCAGATGTTCTCGGTCGACGCCGCCGAGAACGAACCGATGCGCGTGCTGGGCGAATATCTGGGTTTCCGGCGCCGGATCGATCCGGATGACGCCGCCCAGGTCATCCACACGCTTGCTCTGTGACCTCTGCGCCCCCTTCCGGACCGGGCGCGTTCCCGAAGCCATCGCTGGCGGGCAGCCAATTGCGCCGGCTCGGCATCGATACGGGAGCCGAGCATGTGGTCTATCTGCGCCGGGATTCGCCGATCTGCCGCAGCGAGGGATTCGGCCCGCATTCGCGCCTCGAGCTGCGCGCGGGCAACCGCTGCATGCTGGCCGCGCTGAACATCGTGCATGCCGAACTGCTCGGGGTGGATGAGGTCGGCCTGTCCGAATCGGCCTGGCAATGGCTGCGTCCGCAGGCGGACGAGCGCGTGATGCTGGCGCACCCGGCAAGCGTGGATTCGCTGGCCGATGTGCGCGCCAAGATCTACGGCAGGAGCCTGGATGCTACCCAGCTGCACGACGTCGTCCGCGACATCGTCCTGCACCGCTACTCCCATATCGAACTGGCGGCGTTCATCACCGCCTGCGGCGGCGATCACCTCGGGCTGAACGAAATCACGGCGCTGACCGCTGCCATGGTCGATACCGGCACGCGCCTGCACTGGCCGCAAGCGGTCGTGGTCGACAAGCACTGCATCGGCGGCCTCGCCGGCAACCGCACCACCCCGATCGTGGTGGCGATCGCCGCCGCCATGGGCCTGCTGATGCCCAAGACCTCCTCGCGCGCGATCACCTCGCCTGCGGGCACCGCCGACACCATGGCCATGCTGGCACCGGTGGAACTGGACGAACCGACCATGCGCCGGACCGTGGAAACCTGCGGCGGCTGCATCGTCTGGGGCGGCTCGATGAACATGGCTCCCGCCGACGACATCCTGATCCGGGTCGAGCGTGCGCTGGACATCGACAGCATGGGCCAGCTGGTCGCCTCGGTGCTGTCGAAGAAGATCGCCGCCGGCTCGACCCATGTGGTCATCGACATCCCCAGCGGGCCCACCGCCAAGGTGCGCGATCCGGCGCAAGCCCAACTGCTGGCCCGGTTGCTGCGGCAGGTGGCCGACGCCTTCGGCCTGCAACTGCACGTGCTGATCAGCGACGGCAGCCAGCCGGTCGGACGCGGCATCGGCCCGGCACTGGAAGCGCATGACGTGCTGGCGGTGCTGCGCAACGCACCCGAAGCGCCGGCCGACCTGCGCCAACACGCGTTGGCGGTTGCCGCGGCCGTGCTCGAGCTGGGTGCGGCCGCCGCGCCCGGCAAAGGTCTCGCCATGGCGAGCCAATGCCTGGCTTCGGGCGAGGCCTGGGCGCGTTTCCAGATGATCTGCGCGGCGCAGGGCGGCCTGCGCACGCCGGGCGTGGCAGGGTTCCGGCAGCCGGTAACCGCGCCGCATGCCGGACGCGTCGCGGCCATCGACAACCGCCGCATCTCGCGGGTGGCCAAGCTGGCCGGCGCGCCTTCCGCACCGCTGGCCGGACTCACGCTGGACGTGCATCTGGGCGATGCGGTGGCGGCCGGGCAACCGCTGTTCACGCTGCACGCGCAAAGCCCGGGCGAGCTTGCCTACGCGATGGAATACGTCTCGCGCCACCCTTGCATCATCGGCGTGGAGGAACCCCGATGAACGCGCTGTATGCCATGCCCGGCAACGAGGCGATGACCGAGCTGCTGGTATTGCACAGCGGCATGCGGCGCCACGCCCTGGACCTGCACCGGTTTCCGGACGGCGAGACCCTGGTGCGGATCGAGCCGCCGCCGGAACGGGGCGACGTGGCGATCGTGTGCACCCTGGACCGCCCCGATCCCAAGGTGGTGCCCCTGCTGATGGCGGCGGCGACCGCCCGCGAACTGGGCGCCGCACGCGTCGGCCTGGTCGCCCCGTATCTTGCCTACATGCGCCAGGACACCCGCTTCCATCCGGGCGAGGCGATCTCCGCCGGCATCTTCGGCAAGCTGCTCGGCGGCGCTTTCGACTGGCTGGTCACGGCCGATCCGCACCTGCACCGCTACCGTCAGCTAGGCGAGGCCTGCCCGCTGGATGCGCGCGTGGTGCACGCGGCGCCGCGTGCGGCGGCCTGGATCGGCCAGCACGTCGAGTCGCCGCTGATCATCGGCCCGGACGGCGAGAGCGCGCAGTGGGCGAACGCCGTCGCCGCAGCGCTGGACGCGCCCTGCGTGACCGCCGGCAAAGAGCGCCGCGGCGATCGCGACGTGCGGATCGAGCTGCCGGGCATCGAGCGCTGGCCGGCGCATATGCCGGTGCTGCTGGACGACATCATCGCCAGCGGGCGGACCATGATCGAGACGCTGCGCTGCCTGCGGCAACATGGGCGGCCGGCAGCCATTTGCGTGGGGCTGCACGGCGTCTTCGCGCCCGGCGCGCGCGAAGACCTGCTCGCCGCCGGCGCCAGCCAGGTCGTCACCAGCAACAGCATCGCCGGCAGCACCGCACTGATCGACATCAGCGAGGATCTGGCCACCGCGACGAGCGCGTTGTGCAGCCATCCGCGCCCGCCCGGCAACACCATTCCAGGGAGTACCACCGCATGAACCCCAGGCTCATCTACAGCTGCCACGGCGCCGCCAAGCAGGTCACCGGCTCGTGTCACCTGCTGCGCTTCGGCAAGCGCAGCGTGCTGATCGACTGCGGCCTGTTCCAGGGCAGCCACGAGCAGGAGCAGGCCAACGCCGAACCGTTCGGTTTCGACCCGGCCAGCATCGACGTGCTGCTGCTGACCCATGCCCACCTCGACCACTGCGGGCGGATTCCCAAGCTGGTGCGTGAAGGCTTCCGCGGTCGCATCCTGACCACCGCGGCCACCCGCGACCTGGCCCGGGTGGTGATGGTCGATGCCGCCGGCCTGCAGGAGGAGGAGGCCCGCCGCGCCCAGCTCAGCGGGCGTCGTCGCGACGGCGCTGCGGTTGCGCCGCTGTACACGCTGGACGATGCCTTCCATGCGATGGACTACTTTGCCGAACCGGTCAACTACAACGAGACCGTCGCGGTGACCGAGGGCATCCGGGCCCGCTTCCTGGACGCCGGCCATATCCTCGGTTCGGCGTCGATCCTGCTGCAGCTGGACGACGGCCAGCTGCAGCGCACGATGCTGTTCTCCGGCGACCAGGGCAACCCGGGCCGGCCGATCCTGCGCGACCCGGTGCCCGCGCCGGCGGCCGATTACGTGGTGATGGAGACCACCTACGGCGACCGCCCGCACCGCTCGCTGCCCGATACCGTCGAGGAGCTGTACCAGGCGATCCGCGAAACCATGGCCCGGCACGGCAACGTGGTCATTCCCACCTTCGCGCTGGAGCGCGCGCAGGAGATTTTGTATTACCTGCACCGCGGCATCCGCGACGGCCACATCCCCGCGTATACGCCGGTGTTCCTGGATTCCCCGATGGCGATCTCCGCCACCGAAATCTTCCGTCGCCACCCCGAATGCTTCGACGAGGGCTTCAACAAGGAGCTGCAGCGCGGCGATCCGTTCGCGATGCCCAACCTGCACTTCACGCGCGAAACCGCCGAATCGATGGCGATCAACCACATCGAAGGCGGTGCGATCATCATGGCCGGTTCGGGCATGTGCAACGGCGGGCGCGTGCGCCATCACCTGAAGCACAATCTCTGGCGCGAGCGCTGCAGCATCGTGTTCGTCGGCTATGCCGCCGCCGGCACCCTGGCCCGGCGCATCGTCGACGGCGCCCAAAGCGTGCGGATATTCAACGAGGAGATCCGGGTGCGCGCGCAGGTGTGGACGATCAACGGCTTCTCCGCCCACGCCGACCAGACCGCCCTGCTGAGCTGGCTGGGCACCACACCGCGCCGCAAGGTGCTGCTGGTGCACGGCGAGTACGAATCGGGCATGCGCGCCATGCAGGAGCGCCTGCAAGGCCTCGGCATCCCCAACCAGATGCCGGGCATGCACGAGCCGATCATGCTCGATTGAGCGCAACGCGACATCGCCGTTCACCGCGCAGGGGGTGGGAGACGGGAGCATTCAACTGCGAAGTGCGCCACATGGGAGTGCGCCGCACGATCTCGCACATAGGGAAGGTCTGATCAATCGGCTTCTTGCTCGTCATCCCAGCGCACGCTGGGATGACGAGCAAAATCAGAGCATCCCTAAGGTGTTCGCTAGAACGGAATCTCGTCATCCGCGAAACCGTTGTCGGAGGGCATCGGTGGCTGGCGTTGCTGCTCGCCACGGTCGCTGCCGCCGCGCGACGGGCCACTGCTGCGTTGACCGCCACCGGCGCCTTGCGGTCGTTCGCGCTGGCCGCCGCCACCGCCTTCGTTGCCGCCGAGCATCTGCATCTCGCTGGCGATGATGTCGGTGAAATATTTTTCCACGCCGTCCTTGCCGGTGAACTTGTCGGTGCGGATGGAGCCTTCGATGTAGACCTGGCGGCCTTTTTTCAGGTACTCATTGGCGATTTCGCCCAGCCGCCCGAAGATCTTCACCCGGTGCCATTCCGTGCGTTCCTGCTTTTCGTTGGTCTGCTTGTCGGTCCACGACTCGGAGGTGGCCAGGTTGAACGTGCAGATGGCGGTGCCATTGGTGGTGTAGCGCATTTCCGGATCCGCGCCGAGGTTGCCGACCAGGATGACCTTGTTGATGCCGCGTGCCATGGGATGTCCTCGTTGGGCCGGCCGTACGTCGAGGAGTGGTTACGGCCGGAATGATGTATCGGGCTGGCTATCATAACCTTGCCGCCGGCCGCGTACAGAACCCGCTGCGCCGGAACCCTGTAGGCGCCCGCCGGAAGCGGCCGTACGCCCCGGATGAGTCGCCCACCGGCGGAGCGGATGCCGCCGTGCCGCCCGATCACGCCACCGGAAAGCCGCGTGATTGCCGGCTCAATCCTTCGCCAGCACCGCTTGCAGGCCATCGGCAGCCGTCGCCGGCGGCAGCCGCTCGACCGCATAACCGGCCGCGTCCCATGCGTCGAGCCCGCCCAGCAGCGGACGCACGCGGTGGTAGCCGACCGCCATCAGCAGCTTGGCGGCCTTGGCGGCGGAAACCTCGTTCGGGCAAGTGCAGTAGATCACCAGTTCGCGGTCCGGTGAAATGCCGTCGACCGTCCGGTCGATGCCGTTGAGGTCGGCCAGCAGGGCGCCGGGGATGATCCGGGTATCGAGCAGGCGCGCGGCTTCCGAGCGCACATCGACGATCAGCGGCGACTGCCCTTGCGCGATCGCCTGGTTCAGTTCGTCCACCGTGATGCGCGCCATCCGCAATGCCGCCAGCAGGCGCCGGCGCTGCCACCATTTGGCGAGAATGTAGAGCGCGAGCAACAGCAGCAGCAATTCGAACGCCAGCGTGCCGGCACTGGCAAAGGCTGCCAGCAGGCGATCGATCTGCGTCGCAAGGCAATAGCCCAGCCCGATCGCCACGCCAGCCCAGAGCAAGGAACCCAAGCCGTCGAGCAGCACGAATGTCGGCAGGCGCAACCCCATCGCGCCGACCAGCGGCGGCGCCACCGTGGACAGCCCCGGCACGAACTTGGCGATCAGCAGTACCCGCCCGCGCCAACGCTGGAAGCGCAGCTCGGACTGTTTCACGCAGGAGTCGGGCGAGAGCGAGATGCGACAGATCGTGCGCATCACCCCGTTCCCGAAGCGGCGTCCCGCCCAGTACCAGAGCAGGTCGCTGAGCAGGCTGGCGAGCAGCGCGGCCAGCACCACGCCCGCCAGCGGAAGTTTGCCGCTTGCCGCCATCGCACCGGCCACGATCAGGGTAGGTACCGCCGGCACGGGCACGCCGGCCTGCTCGATCAACACGTTGACGAAAACCAGCAGCAAGCCGTACTGGGCGATCAACAGGATGATGTCATGAGCCATCGGGCACTACTCGCGGCACGGTTCCACGAACCCACTGGGGCTCATGATTGGGCCGATCGTCACTTATTGCAAATCCCTGCGGCCGGTCGCGCCCGATCCGCGGCAGCCCGCCAAGTCAGGCAGTGGCTTCGGCCAGATCGGCGCCCCGGGTGATCCGCCGTGCGCCGACCACCACCAGCGGCAACCACACCAGGGTCAACGCTGCCGCACCGACGAAAATGCCGCCGGTGCCGAACCGCCCCAGCGCGATGCCGCCCAGCGTGCCGCCGACGAATGCGCCGATGAACTGGCTGGTCGAGTAGGCGCCCATCGCCGCACCGCGCAGATGCGCCGGCGCCAGCCGCGAGACCAGGCTGGGCAGGGCCGCCTCCAGCAGGTTGAAGCCGGAGAAGAACACCGTGGCCGCCACCCCGATGGCGACAAGATGATTGCCGGACAGCGCGAAGCCGGACAACGCCAGCCCGATCGCCACCACGCAGACCATCACGATGCGCAGGCTCTGCCCGATCTCGCGCATGTGACGCATGCTGCCGCCCATCACCAGCGCGGCGATCAGCATCACCGGCAGGTAGAACTCCCAGTGCCGGTTCACCGGCAGATGCATCCGGTTCGCCAGCAGCAGCGGCAGACCGATGAAACTGGCCGTGAGCAGCGCATGCAGGAAGAACACCGAGCCGTTCAGCACCATCACCCGGCCGTCGCGCAGCATGCCCAGCACATGGCCGAAATCCGCCGCCGCCGGCGCGCGGCGCTGCTGCGGCGTCGGCACGATCAGCCATAGCAGCGCCAGCGAAATCAAGGCCAGGATCGAAGTGGCGGCAAACAATCCGGGCAGGCCGTCGATTACCTCCAGCGGCGGCCCCAGGATCAGCGCAAGCAGGAACGCCACGCCGATCGACACGCCGATGATGCCCATCACCTTGCTGCGGTTTTCTTCCGCGGTGAGGTCCGCCGCCAGCGCGACTCCGGCGCCCGCCACCGCACCCATGCCCTGCACCGCACGACCGATCGCGATGCCGGCGAGGGTATGCGACATCGCGGCAATCGCGCCGCCGAGGGCGAACAGCAGCAGGCCGATGGTGATCGCCGGCTTGCGTCCGATGCGGTCGGACAGCAGCCCCAGCGGAATCTGCAGCATGATCTGGCCCAGCCCGTAGACGCCCAGCGCCAGCCCGATCATGAAATCGGTGGAGCCGGGCATGGTCTTCGCATAAAGCGAGAACACCGGCATGATCAGGAACAGGCCGAACAGACGCAGGCTGATCACGCAGGCCAGGGTCAGCGCGCTGCGCAGTTCGAGGCTCGAGAGTTTGCTCACTGGATTGGTCGTATCGGGATATGCATCGCCGGGCATTATACGGGTGCCGTCCGCGCAGGTGTTTGCGACGTCATGTCGCGGCGCGATTTGTTGCGCGCACCCGGCATCTGCCGGATCGTTGCCTGGCCGGGCTGCGGATCCGCCTGTACGGTCGGATGGCCGCCTCGACCACCAACCGCCCGACAGCCCCCTATAATCGCACCGACACGACGCTTCCGCAGCCTTGATGAACCCGATGCCAGCCGACGCCAGCCGCCCCGCCGACTTCGCCCATGTGCGCGACCTCGCCGCGCCCGACATGCAGCGGGTCGACGCGCTGATCCGCCGGCGACTGTCCTCCGACGTGGTGCTGATCAACCAGATCGCCGACCACATCATCGCCAGCGGCGGCAAGCGGCTGCGCCCGATGCTGCATGTGCTGGCTGCCGGCGCGGCCGGTTACGCCGGCGAGCAGCAGATCAAGCTGGCCGCCGTGATCGAGTTCATCCACACCTCCACCCTGCTGCACGACGACGTGGTCGACGAATCGGACCTGCGCCGCGGCCGCAAGACCGCCAACGCGCTGTGGGGCAACGCGGCCAGCGTGCTGGTCGGCGATTTCCTCTACTCGCGCTCGTTCCAGCTGATGGTGGAACTGGACGACATGCGCATCATGCGCATCCTGGCCGATACCACCAACACGATCGCCGAAGGCGAAGTGCTGCAGTTGCTCAATATCGGCAATGCCGATGTCGACGAGGCTGCGTACCTGGCGGTGATCGAGCGCAAGACCGCGGTGCTGTTCGCCGCGGCCACCGAACTGGGCGGCCTGCTCGGCGGCCTGCCCGACGCGCAGGTGGCTGCGCTGCGCCGTTACGGCATGGAGCTGGGCTACGCCTTCCAGATCGCCGACGACCTGCTCGACTACGTGAGCGACGCCGGCACCCTGGGCAAGAACATCGGCGACGACCTGGCCGAGGGCAAGCCGACCCTTCCGCTGATCTATGCGCTGCAGAAAGCCGACCCCGCGCAGGCCCGCTCGCTGCGTCACGCGATCGAACATGGCGGGCTGGATTCGCTCGAGCACATCATCGCCGCGATCCGCGACTCCGGCGCGCTGGAACGTACCCATGCGCGGGCCGTGGCACATGCCGCCGCGGCCCGCGAGTCGCTGGCCGCACTCGCCGGCTCGCCCCACCGCGACGCCCTGGCCACCCTGGCCGACTATTCGGTGCAGCGGTCGTTCTGAAGAGCAGCGTCTGTGGAGCGCACCCTGTGCGCGAAAGCTCTTGTCGCGGTTGACGCGAGGAGCATCGCGCACAGGGTGCGCTCCTACGCAAAAGCCGCCCGAAAAGCCGCCTCCCCCGAGCAGAATGTGTGCGGCCTTCAGGGCGTACCGGCGAACGCGTGATCGAGCCAGTCGCGCATCAGGCGATAACTGCGCGCAGCGGCGCGTGCGTCGTAGCGGCAGCCGGCGGAGTCTTCACCGACCTCGGTGAAGCAGTGCACCGCGTGGCCGAGCACCACGAACTGCCAGTCGGCGGGACTCAGGCGCATCTCGTCCATGAACTTGCCGGCGTCGGGCATGGTGCCCTTGTCGTCGGCGCCGTTCATCGCCAGCACGCGCGCCTTGATGTTTTTCGCCAGCGCCGGATCGTCGGTGGCGAGACCGCCATGGAACGAGACCACGGCCGCGACATCGGCCCCGCTGCGCGCCAGGTCCAGCACCGCCGAGCCGCCGAAGCAGAAACCGATCGCGGCCAGCCTGCGGGTGTCGACCGGTGCGCTCGACGCCTGCGCCCTGAGCCGGGCCAGTGCCTCGTCCACCCGCTGGCGCATCAGCGCGCGATTGCCGTACAGCGGCTTCACCGCGGCCCGCGCCTGGGCCGCATTGCCTTGCTGCGGACGCACGTCGGCGCCGTACATGTCGGTGAGCAGGATCACGTAGTCCCTGCCCGCGATCATGTCGGCCTTCTCTACCGCCGCATCGTTCACGCCATACCAGTTCGGCACCATCACCAGGCCGGGACGCTTCGCGCTGGTCGCATCGTCGTACACCAGCACGCTGTGGAAACGCGTGCCGTCCAGGCTCCACTCGACCGGACGATGCACCATCTTCGCCTGCGCGGCGAAGGCGAAACCTGCAAGCAACAACGCACAGCAAAGTCGGGCAACGCGCATGGCTGTTTCCTCCTCGTGGTGACGGTGCACAGTGATGATGCAACCGCTCCCCGAGCGGCGGGGAGCGCGGAATGGTCAGATGCCGGCGGCATGCCCGGCGAGGCGGCGCTTCAGCGGGCCGGCGCGGTCGAGCAGACCGATGCCCAGCCCGCGCGCCGCGACCAGTGCCGGCGACCGCCATGCAAAAATGCGCGCCAGCCCATCGAAACCCAGCGCATCGAGCGTATCGGCACTGCACCGGCGCCGCGCGTACCGGCGCAGCACCGGCGCGGCGCCGATGTCGCTGCCGGCGGCGCGTGCGGCATCGAGCGTGTCGCGCAACTCGACCACATCGCGCAAGCCCAGGTTGACGCCCTGTCCGGCCAGCGGATGCACCGCATGGGCGGCATCCCCCAGCAGCACCAGGCGTTCGCCCTGGTAACGTTCGGCCAGCTGAAGCTTGAGCGGGAACGCCGCGCGCGGTGTGCCGGCCAGTATCCGGCCGAGGCGGAAATCGCTGGCAACGCCCAGTTCGTCGAGGAACGCCTGTCCGTCCAGCGCCAGCACGCGCTGCGCCTCGGCCTGCGGCAACGACCACACGATCGAGCTGCGGCCATCGGCCAGCGGCAGCAAGGCCAGCGGACCGCCCGGCAGGAAACGCTGCCACGCGGTCTGCCGGTGCGGCCGCTCGGTGACGACATGCGCGACCACCGCATGCTGTGCGTAATCGCGGCCGTGGGTGGCGATGCCGGCAAGCTGGCGCAACGGCGAGCCGGCGCCGTCGGCGGCCACCAGCAACCGCGCCGACAGCGTCGCGCCGTCGGCCAGTTCGATCTGCACGCGATCTTCGCGCGCCTCGCAGGCGCGGACCTCGGCCGGACACAGCACCTGGACCCCCGCCGCACCCAGCGCCTGCCACAGCGTCCACTGCACCAGTGAGTTCTCGACGATGTGCCCGAGCAGGTCGCGGCCTTCGCTGGCCGCGTCGAAATGGATCGCCGCCCCGTTTTGCCCGTCCCATACGTGCATCTGCGAGTAAGGTCCGGTGCGTGCCGAACGAATGGACGTCCAGACGTCCAATTCGTCAAGCATGGCGATCGACGAAGGCGCCAGCCCGACCACGCGCAGATCCACTTCGTCCGCCATCGACCATGGCGCCGGCTTGCGCGCCTCCAGCAATGCGGTGGCGAAGCCCGCACGAGCCAGCGCCAGCGCCGCGGCAGCGCCGGCCATGCCGCCGCCGACCACGGCGACGTCGAGCGCCGGCCCACGACGGCGCGTGGTTTCGCCGCGGATCGCATTCATGGCAGCCGCTCCAGCACCGCACGCGGTGGCTGGCCGCGAAAGCCCATCCCGCGCCGGACCAGTCCGCGCTGCAGCAGCGGCAGCCGGTCGCAGGCCAGCAGGGCCAGCGAGCGCAGCGGCGCCAGCAACGGCTGCGGCAGACAGGCCAGCCGCACCAGCGCATGGCTCATTGCCATGGTGCCCTGGCGATCCGGCGCGCGGCGCACGGCGTAGCGTTCGAGCAGATCGGCAACGCCCGGGTCGGCGGCGTCCGCCACCAGCTCGGCCAGGGTCAGCGCATCGCGCAGACCCAGATTGAAGCCCTGCGCGCCGATCGGGTGCACGCTCTGCGCGGCATTGCCGACCAGCACCGCACGCGGTGCCGTCAATCGCTGCGCGACCACCCGCTGGATCGCATAGCGGTGGCGCTTGCCGGGCCGGCTCAGCCGCCCCAGCCGCCAGCCGAAACGGCGCTGCGCCAGTTCGACGAAAGCCGCATCGTCCAGTGCAGCGACCGCATCGGCTGCATCGCTTGCCACGGTGAGCACCAGGCCGCAGCAGTGCTCCGCCAGCGGCAGCATGGCGACCGGTCCGTCATCGGCGAACCGCTCCCAGGCGCGGTTCGCATGGCTGCGTTCGGCCGTCACCGTGCAGACGAACAAGGTCTGCCGATAGTCATGGCGGTCGGCGTCGATGCCCAGTTGCGCGCGCACGAGCGACCCGGTGCCGTCGGC
Organism: Lysobacteraceae bacterium; assembly: GCA_028871555.1. Lineage (GTDB taxonomy): Bacteria > Pseudomonadota > Gammaproteobacteria > Xanthomonadales > Rhodanobacteraceae > Rhodanobacter. The sequence goes on along the minus strand of JAGWNA010000046.1, from coordinate 9,069 downwards.
CCCCACCAGCAGCGACGCATCGATGCCGCGCAGGCCTTCGGCGCTGCGGATCTGCGCGCGCCAGCCAGCGGCCTGCGGCGCCAGTGCCTCCAGCGTGGCGGGCGCGAACCGGGTCAACCGGGTGCATTCGTCCAGCCGGCGCAACAGCGCCACGCCCAGCTCCCGCGCCGGCAGCGTCCAGCCCAGCGCATCCACGCCATGCCGGTCGGCATCGATGCGAACACTGCCCAGTTCACCGGCGCGAGTGACATGGATGTGCCGGATCGGCGTCGCCGCCGCGGCGGCATGCCGCCACACCCCGATCGACGCCAGCCCGTTCACCGAGGCGCGGGCCAGCGCGAGGTTGCGTTCGTCGTAACTGGGCTGGGCATCGGCGCGCGGCGCGGCGGTTTCGACCAGGGTGGCCGCGATGCCGGCGGCATCCAGCGCAATGGCCAGGCTGGCACCGACCAGACCGCCACCGATGATCAACACGCCGGCATCGGTACCGGGCAGGGAGTCATGAGCGTTCATCGGGCGAATGATACGCGCTGATCGCTGCCCGGCGCGTTGGGCTGGCAGTCTGTCGGACTTTGGTGGTCGAGGCGAGAATGCGGCTGTGCGAGGACAGATTTCCGCCGCTTCGCCGGCCCATAGGGAATGTCTGAATAAGCTCCCGCTCGTCATTCCGGCGAAAGCCGGAATCCAGTGCCTTCGCGAGATTACCAAGTCGCTGGATCCCGGCTTTCGCCAGGATGACGGCTTATTCAGACATCCCATAGTGGTTCTATGGGCCAAGAAGCGGCGGATAGTGGACCGCACAGACGGATTCGCAGCCCGGCCAACCAAAGTCCGACAGACTGCTAGACTAGCGGTTCGACATTTCAGCCGCATGTTCACGGAGCTACGCATGGCAACGACGCAAACCCGGCGCCTCGGCATCTTTTTCGCGCTTGCGCTGGCGATGGCAGCAACCCGCATGCATCACTTCGGCGCCCTGCCCGATGCCTCATGGGGCGTGTTCTTCCTCGCCGGCTTCTGGCTGCGCGGTTCGGCCCGCTGGGCCTTTGCGCTGTTGATCGCCGAAGCGGTGCTGATCGATTTCCTGGTGATCACCGGCCAGGGCATGGATTTCTGGAGCCATTACTGCATCTCGCCGGCCTATTGGTTCATGCCCGTGTATTTCGGCGCGCTGTGGTTTGGCGGCAGCACTCTGGCCCGCCGCCAGCCCGGCCGGGGTCTGTCCGCGCCGGGCCTGGCGGTGGCGACGCTGCTGGCCAGCGAGGCAGCCTGCTACCTGATTTCCAACGGCAGCTTCTACTGGCTCAGCGGCAGCGTGCCGCTGCCGCGCAGTTTCGCCAGCTGGCTGGTCAATCTCGGCGACTGGTATCTGCCGTTCCTCGGCACCACGGCGCTGTACGTCGGCATCGGCGCCGCGCTGCATGTGCTGGCGGTGCAGCTGGCGCGCAGCCTGCGGCAGGCGCAGCGGCGCGGTCTGCCGCACTGACCGGCACGCATGGGCAACCGCCTCTCGAAGATCTACACCCGCACCGGTGACGACGGCACGACCGGCCTGGGCGACGGCACGCGCGTCGGCAAGGATTCGCTGCGCGTCAGCGCCTACGGCACGGTGGACGAGCTGAACAGCGCGATCGGCATGCTGCTGGCTGCCGAAAACGTCACCCCTGCGGTGCGCGAAGTGCTGATCCAGGTGCAGCACGACCTGTTCGATCTCGGTGGCGAGCTGTGCATCCCGGGCATGGCGATGGTCCAGGACAGCGACATCGGCCGCCTGGAGGACACCCTCGACCGGCTCAACGAAGCGCTGCCGCCGCTGAAGGAATTCATCCTGCCCGGCGGCGGCATGGCCGCGGCCTGCGGCCATCTGGCGCGCACGGTGTGCCGCCGCGCCGAACGCGAGGTGATCGCGCTGGCGCGAGCGGAAGAAATCCGCCCGCAGCCGCAGCGCTACCTCAACCGGCTTTCCGACCTGCTGTTCGTGATCTCCCGCGTCCTGGCGCGCACCAGCGGCCATGGCGAGGTGCTGTGGCAGCACGAGCGCCGGCGCAAACCCCAGCCAGCCGAATAACCGGCGACATGCTGCGCCTGTACACCCACCCTGCGTGCCTGCAGCATGCCCCCGGCCCGACCCATGCCGAGCGCCCGGCCCGGTTGCAGGCCGTGCTGCAGGCGCTCGACCACGACCGTTTCGCGGCACTCGACCGGATCGAGGCTCCGCGCGCCACCATCGAGCAGTTGCTGCGGGTGCACGATGCCGCCCACGTCGAACGCATCTTCGCCTGCGGCGCGTTCGACGGCATGCACCAGCTGGACGAAGACACCTGGATGTCGCCCGGCTCGCTCGAAGCCGCGCTGCGCGCCGCCGGGGCCGCGGTAGCCGCAGTGGATGCCGTGCTGAACGGCGACGCCCTGCGTGCGTTCTGCGCCGTGCGGCCGCCCGGCCACCATGCCACCCGCAGCCAGGCGATGGGCTTCTGCCTGTTCAACAACATCGCGGTGGCGGCGGCCCATGCGCTGATCGCGCACGGACTCAAACGCGTCGCGATTGCCGATTTCGACGTGCATCACGGCAATGGCACGCAGGACATCTTCGAGCGCGAACCGCGCGTGCTGTTCGTTTCCAGCCATCAATCGCCGCTGTACCCGGACAGCGGCGGCGAAGACGAGCAGGGCGTCGGCAACATCGTCAACGGCACGCTTTCGCCCGGTGCCGGCTCGCACGAGTTCCGCGATCTGTGGAGCAGCCGGCTGCTGCCACGGCTGCACGCATTCAAGCCGCAGCTGGTGCTGGTGTCGGCCGGCTTCGACGCGCACCGCAACGACCCGCTGGCGGATATCCGGCTGGGCCAGGAAGACTACGCCTGGATTACCGAAAAGCTGGTGTCGCTGGCCCGCCTGCATGCGGACGGCAGACTGGTTTCCACACTCGAGGGCGGCTACGAACTGACTGCGCTGGCCGCGAGTGTCGGCGCACACGTATCCGCACTGCTCGGCTGAGCTGGCGCGAGCCGGCTGTGCCCCCTGCGCGGCTGGACCCGTCGTCGCATGGGCTGGCCGGTTCTGCTAGCTTAACCAGCCTTCGAAGCCGGCAGATTCCCATTGTGACGTCCAAGCTACCTCCACGCCGCCTGCTGGCGGTTGCCGCAGCACTCGCCCTGATCGGCGGCCAGGCCGATGCCCTGGGCAGGTCCGGACATCCGGCAGCCGCGCAGGATGGCTCCGCACAGCCCTGTCCGCTGGGCACATTCCATTGCGCGCCGCGTCCGGTCAATTACGCGATGTGCCGGCCCAATGCACTGCTGGAGTTCTACGATCCGACCCTCGGCAAGAACCCCGACCTGCGCGACACCAGCCCGACCCAGGTCCATGCCAGGCATGTGGACAGTTCCCGCAAGTCGATCTATCACCTGTCGGGTGAGGTGAAACTGCAACGTGCCGACCAGCAGTTGCAAGCCGACAGCATCGATTACAACAACGTCAGCACCGGCTACGAGGCGCACGGCAATATCCGCTACCAGGATGCCGGGCAGTTGCTGGCAGCCTCGCACATGGTGGGCAACTCCGACGCCAGCCGCGGCACCGCCGACGACGTGCGTTACCAGATGCTCGATGCGCGCGGCAATGGCGTCGCCAGGCAGGGGCAGTTGCTGGATGCCCAGCACACCCGCTATTCGATGGCCACCTATTCGACCTGCGATGTCGGCCATCACGTGTGGGAGTTCCGCGCCAGCTCGATCACTCTGGACCAGGACAAAGGCGTCGGCGTGGCGCGCAACGCCACGATGAGGCTCGGCAGCGTGCCGTTCCTGTATCTGCCGTATTTCACCTTTCCGATCGACCACCGGCGCAAGAGCGGCTTCCTGTATCCGACCATCGGCCACACCAGCCGTTCGGGCTACGAGATCAGCACGCCCTACTATCTGAACCTGGCACCGAACTACGACGCCACGCTGGACCCGCGCATCTACAGTCTGCGCGGGCCGCTGCTGGCCGGCGAATTCCGCTATCTGCTGCCCGACAGCAGTGGGCAGGTCAACAGCACGGGTCGGCTCAATGTGGAATTCGCGCCGCACGATCACGGCGACAACGACGGGCTGACCCACACCAGCGGCAACCAGCGCTACCTGATCAATTTCTCCGACACCACGAAGCTCTGGCGGGGCTGGCAGCTGGTCAGCTCGCTCAATCACGCTTCGGACAGCAGCTACCTGTACGACTTCGGCAACAGCCTGTCCCACGCCGCGGTCTACTCGCTGGCATCCAATGCCGCCATCGTCGGCGGCGGCAGATGGTGGAACGCGTCTTTTGGCGGCACGATCTACCAGAACACCAATCCGTTCGTGACCGATGCCGTTCTGCCCTACCGGCAGGCGCCCTATGCAACATTCAAGATGGACGTGCCGCTGGCCCGCTGGCTGGATTTCGGCACGGACACGAGCGCCGTGGCCTTTCGCAAGAACGGCCAGGTCGAAGGCCAGCGCGAAGATCTCTATCCCTATCTGGCAGCCGATTTCGGTACGCCGGCGTGGTTCGTGCGACCCAAACTGGCCTACCGCTACACCGCCTATCAGCTCAACGGCGGTTACCAGAACCACGGCTACTTCGGATTGCTGGGCAGCGGCACCTCCCCGTTCACGCAGCAGTCGCCCAGCCGCGCGCTGCCGATCGCCAGCATCGACAGCGGCCTGGTGTTCGATCGCAGCACCTCGCTGTTCGGCAACAGCTACACGCAGACACTGGAACCGCGGCTGTTCTACCTGTACGTGCCCTACCGCAACCAGAACAACCTGCCGCTGTTCGACACCCGCTTGATGTCGTTCGACTACTGGCAACTGTTCTCGCCGAACCAGTTCTCCGGTGCGGACCGCCAGATGAACGCCAACAACCTCACCGAGGCGATCACCACCCGCCTGCTGGATGACGATGGCGTGGAGCGTCTGTCGGCCAGCATCGGGCAGATCCGCTATTTCACGCCGCAGCGGGTGCAGCTGCCGATCGGACAAAATGCGGTGGCGGCAGCGACCGACTGGGCCGGTTCGGCCTATGTCGCCCAGCTCGATCTGCGACTCAGCGACAAATGGCGCCTGAGCAGCACCTACCAGTGGAACCCGAATACCCGGGCGACCGACATGGGGGCGCTGGAACTGCAGCGCCGCCTGGGCAGCGACGGCATCATCAACCTCTCTTACCACTACCGCCGCGGGCTGCTGGAACAATACAGCGTCTCGGCGGTCTATCCGGTGTCCGAACGCTGGCGCCTGGTGGGATCGTGGACTTACGCGGAGCCGATCAAGGGCGTTTCAAAGTCGCTCAGCGGCACGATCGAGGCCATGGCCGGGGTGGAATACGACAGCTGTTGCATCTCGCTGCGACTGGTGGACCGCAATTATGTCAACCAGGGCAACTTCGGCATCGGACCGGTTCCCGTCGGCAGCAGCCCCAACCAGCGCGACAACGCCATCCTGTTCGAAGTGGTGTTCAAGGGACTCGGCTCGTCCGGTGGCCAGATCGAGCCACTGCTGCACCGTGATATTCTCGGCTATCAATAATTCGCATTCGCCACCGGCGACCGAAGGCTTTCCACTGATGAAGCAATCCATTGCACTTGTCCTGCTCGCGCTTGCGTGCATTTTACCGGCTCATGCCCAATTGCTGGCCCCGGCCACCGCACCGGCCAGCCAGCGGCTGGATCGCATCGTGGCGATCGCCAACGACGACGTGATCCTGCAGAGCGATCTGGACGATGCCGTCCGCTCGGTGCAGCAGCAATACGCCAGCCATCCCGAACAATTGCCACCGATGGACCTGCTGCAGAAGCAGGTACTCGACCGGCTGATCCTGATGCGGCTGCAGATCCAGAAAGCGCAGGATCAGGGCATCCACGTCTCCGACGCCGAGGTTGATCAGGCCGTCAAGAACGTTGCCGAGCAGAACAAGCTCACCCCGGAGCAGCTGCAGGCCGAGGTCGAACGCAGCGGCTCCAGTTTCGCCGAATTCCGCAAGCAGCTTGCCGAGCAGATCATGGTGCAGCGGCTGCATCAAAGCGTGGTGCACGACTCGGTGTCGGTCACCGACAGCGAGATCGACAACCTGCTCAACAGCCCGACCTACAAGGCCGGCGAGGTTCATCTGGCGCATATCCAGATCAGCACGCCCGGCGGTGCCGACGCGGCAGCCATCCAGGCCAGCCAGGCCAAGGCCGAACAGGCGCTGGCAGCGATCAAGGGCGGCATGGATTTCAACGCTGCGGCCATCCGCTACTCCGATGCGCCCGACGCCCTGGACGGCGGCGACCTGGGCTGGCGACGCCTGGACGAGATCCCATCCGCGTTCGCGGACACCGTCATGTCGATGAAACCGGGCGAGGTCAGTCCTGCGCTGCGCGGGCCGACCGGTTTCCATATCCTGAAGCTGATCGCCGAACGCCAGCCCAAGCGCCAGCTCGTCACCGAGTTCCATGCACGGCAGATCCTGATCAAGCCGACCGAGCTGGTCAGCCCGGCGCAGGCCGAACAGAAAGCCGAGGACCTGTATACCCGCATCGTCGCCAAACATGAGGACTTCGCCACCCTGGCCAAGGCCAACTCGAATGACGACACCACCGCCAACCTCGGCGGCGACATGGGCTGGTTCCAGCAACAGGCATGGGGGCCGGCGATCGCCAGCGTGGTCGGCACACTGAAGGACAACGAGGTATCGAAGCCGTTCCAGAGCGACGCCGGCTGGCACATCGTGCAGCGGCTGGGCACGCGTCAGAGCGATCTCACCGACGAGATCGCGCGCAACGAGGCCCGCCAGGCCATCGGCACCCGCAAGTCCGAACAGGTCTACAACGATTACCTGCGCGACATGCGTTCCAATGCCTACGTCAAGATCCTCGTGCCCGCACTGCGCGATGCGGGCAACCAGCCTGCCACCGGCAACTCGCCGTAACCCGGCTTGAACGGCACACCACTGCCCAGGCTCGCCGTCACCGCCGGTGAACCGGCGGGCATCGGCCCCGAACTGCTGATTCGCCTGGCCAGCTCGCCACTGGCGGCCACCCTGGTCGCCATCACCGATCGCGCCATGCTCGAACGTGCCGCGGCAGGTTGCGGCACGGCCATCGAGCTGACCGACGATGACGGCAGCCGGCAGACGCAACGCATGCCCGGCACGCTGCGCCTGCAGCAGGTGCCGCTGGCGGTCGACGAGGTGCCCGGCCGGCCCGACCCGCGCAATGCCATGCATGTGCTGGCCGCGCTCGGCGAAGCGGCCGATGGTTGCATGGCCGGCCGTTACGATGCGCTCGTCACCGCGCCGCTGCAGAAATCGTCCATCAACGGCGCCGGCATCCGTTTCAGCGGGCATACCGAATTCTTCGCCGAACGCGCGCATGCCGACGTGGTGATGATGCTGGCCAGCCCGGAGCTGCGCGTGGCGCTTGCAACCACGCATCTGCCGCTGTCCGCGGTGCCCGCGGCCATCACGCAGGCCTCGCTGACCCGCACCTTGCGCATCGTGCATGCCGAACTGCGGCACAAGTTCGGCCTGGCCGAGCCGCGCATCGCCGTGCTTGGCGTCAACCCGCATGCCGGCGAAGCCGGCTACCTGGGCCGGGAGGAAATCGACACGGTGATCCCGGTGCTGGACAGGCTGCGCGGCGAAGGCATGCAGTTGCTCGGCCCGCTGCCCGCCGACACGGCGTTCGTGCCGGCGCACCGTCGCCTGTACGATGCCGTGTTGGCGATGTATCACGACCAGGCATTGCCGGTGCTCAAGAGCGAAGCCTTCGATCGCACGGTGAACCTGACCCTTGGCCTCCCCTTCATCCGGACATCGGTCGACCACGGTACCGCGCTGGACCTGGCCGGCACCGGCAAAGCCGATCCGGCCAGCCTGATCGCCGCCGCCGGCATGGCATTGGAACTCGTGGCGCGCAGCGCCACTCATTCCCCCTCTCCCCCGCGGGGAGAGGGCCGGGGTGAGGGGCCGCGCCTGCCGAAAACGACAAGTCCATGAACGCCCGCCCCAAGAAAAGCTTCGGCCAGCACTTCCTGCACGATCGGCTTTGCATCGAGCGCATCGTCGGCGCGGTGGCACCGAAAGCATCGGACTTCGTGGTCGAGATAGGTCCCGGCGAGGGCGCGCTGACCCTCCCCTTGCTCAAGGCCGCCGGCAAGCTCACGGCGATCGAGCTCGATACCGATCTGATTCCCGCCCTGCAGGCGCGGACCGGCGCCACCGGCAACCTGCACATCATCCATGCCGATGTACTCAAGGTGGACTTCACGGCACTCGCGCACAGCCACGGAGTGGAACAGCTGCGCATCGTCGGCAACCTGCCCTACTACATTTCCAGTCCGATCCTGTTCCACTGCGCCGACCATTTCCCGGCGATCCGGGACATGCACTTCATGCTGCAGAAGGAAGTGGTCGAACGCATGGCCGCCGTACCGGGCAGCAAGGTATATGGACGGCTATCCGTGATGCTCCAGCTGGTCTGCCGGGTCGAACCGCTGTTCACCGTACCGCCCGAGGCCTTCCGCCCGCCGCCGAAAGTGGAGTCTGCCGTGGTGCGGCTGCAGCCGCTGGCGCCGGACGAACTGCACGATGCCAATCCCGGCGACGTCCACGCGGTGGTCAAGGCCGCCTTCGCACAACGGCGCAAGACCCTCGGCAATGCACTCAAGCAATTGCTGGACAGCGAAGCGATCCGTCGCGCCGATGTCGACCCCAAGGCCCGTGCCGAAACGCTCGCTCCGGCGGACTTCGTGCGACTGGCCAAGGCCCATGCGGGCCGCTGAGGATCCGCCCCGCGGGATTCGCCGCCAGCTCGCCCCAATTGCCGCGACAGGCTTTACAATCCGGACATGACTGAAAAATCTTCCTACACGATCGACGTGCAGGTCGAAACCCGCTTCGTCCCCGATCAATCGAGGCCCGGTGACAATCGCTACGTTTTCGCCTATACCGTCACCCTGCGCAATGCCGGCAACATGCCGGCACGCCTGCTGACCCGCCACTGGATGATCACCGATGCCAACGGCAAGGTGGAGGAAGTGCGCGGCGACGGCGTGGTCGGCGAAC
>JAGWNA010000045.1 GCA_028871555.1 Lysobacteraceae bacterium | reverse complement strand
GAGATCGCCAGCTCGGTACGCGGCCAGCTGGCCGCGGTGGCGAGCCGCTACCACGCCCACATGGTGCTGGCCGAGGTGCCGCCGGGACCGCCGGTGATGGCGCCGATCGTGGCGGAGATCTACGGCCCGTCCTATGCCGGCCAGCGCCAGCTGGCGCGGACGATGGAACAGATGTTCGGCAAGACCGCGGGTATCGCCGACATCAACTCCAGCGTGGAAAGCCCGGCCGCGCGCCGCAAGGTGTTCGAGATCGACCGCGAGCGGGCCGCCACGCTGGGCGTGAGCCAGGCCGAGATCGTCGCGGTGCTGCAGGCGGCGATGGGCGGCGACCGCGCCACGTACCTCGGTGAGCCGGGGATCAAGTACGCGGTGCCGGCGCTGCTGCGGCTGTCGCCGGCGGCGCTGGCCTCGACCCCGACCATCCTCTCGCTGCGGGTGCGCTCGCGTACGGGCGCGCTGATCCCGCTGTCGGAAGTGGTGAAGGTCAGCGACGAGCCGTGGGCCGGTGCGGTCTACCACAAGGACCTGCGCCCCTACACCTACGTCACCGCGGACGACGCCGGCAGCGAGGACAGCCCGATCTACGGCATGTTCCGGCTGGTCGGCAAGCTCGGCGCGGGCAAGGTGGACGGGCACACGCTCACCCAGCACTTCACCGGGGCGCCGATCGGCGACGACCACTACTCGATCAGCTGGAGCGGCGAGTGGGAGATCACCTACGAGACCTTCCGCGACATGGGCATCGCCTACTCGGTGGGCCTGGTGCTGATCTACCTGCTGGTGGTCGGCCAGTTCCGCAGCTACCTGGTGCCGCTGGTGATCATGGCGCCGATCCCGCTGACTGTGATCGGCGTGATGCCCGGCCACTGGCTGTTCGGCGCGCAGTTCACCGCCACCTCGATGATCGGCATGATCGCGCTGGCCGGCATCATCGTGCGCAACTCGATCCTGCTGGTGGATTTCATCAACCATTCGCTGGCCGCGGGGCTGGCGCTGGAAGAGGCGGTGATCGAGGCGGGCGCGGTGCGCGCCAAGCCGATCATCCTGACCGCGGTGGCGGCCATGCTGGGCGCGTTCTTCATTCTCGGCGACCCGATCTTCCAGGGCCTGGCGGTGTCGCTGGTGTTCGGCGTGCTGGTCTCCACGGTGCTGACGCTGCTGGTGATCCCGCTGCTGTACTACAGCCGGTTGCATGGCCAGCAGGGACGCGGCGATTGGGTCGCCACCCCGGCGCGCCATCCCGAGCCGGTATGGGATTGAGATGGTGATCGTCAAGGAGGTTTGCGATGAGCGAAATCCAGGAATTCACCCTGACCCTGACCCAGCAGGCGGACTACGTGTTCCGCATCGAGTTCGATGACACGCCGATACCGGCGTTGCTCACCGACGAGACGGCCCCGCTGGGAGGCGACAGCGGGCCCAATCCGGCGCGCATGCTGGTCGCTGCGGTAGCCAACTGCCTCAGTGCCAGTCTGCTGTTCTCGCTGCGCAAGTACAAGAACACGCCGGGCACGATCGTGACCCGGGCGCGCGCACGGCTGGAGCGCAACGAACGGGGACGTCTGCGCGTGGCCCATATCGGTGTGGTGATCGAACTCCCGGATGCGGCCACCGGCTACAACCAGGTCGAGCGCCTCGTGCAGCAATTCGAGAATTTCTGCGTGGTCACCGAAAGTGTGCGCACCGGCGTCGCGGTGGACGTCACGGTGCGCGACGCCGCCGGCAAGCTGCTGCACGATAGCGCCGCGGTGCCGGGACACGCGGCGTGAAAACCCTCCGGGTCTGCCCGCTGCCGTACGTCCGTCGCCCAAGCTCCTGCTGGTGGCATCGGAAAAACACCGGCGCCGTGTCGGCACCGGCTCACCGCGCCGAGAGGCTGCGTACCTTCAGGTAGCGCGCCGTTCGGCGCAAGGTTTCCAGCCAGACCACGGCGACGCCGAGCATGCCCGCGACGAACCCCAGCAGGGTGGGATCCGGCACGGCGAGCTGCATCATCGTGCGGAAAAACGGAACGCCGATCACTACCGCCAGCATCGCCAGCACGCCGCCGAACATGCGCGGCAGCCACGGGTTTGCGGCGTTCAGGCTGGCCGGCAGCGGACGCGACAGGTCGCGGTTGGCCAGGGTCAGCAGAAACACGCCCAGCACCAGGGTGGTGAACACCGCCGTGCGGCTTTGCGCGGCGTCACCGCCGTGAGCGAGCAACAAGGCATAGCCCAGCAGCAGGATGCCGGCGAATCCCGCGCCCTGCAGGACCGCGTACCAGAGATTGGCGCGGGTAAACGGCGACTCCGATGCCGGTCGCGGCGGGCGGGTCATGATGTTGGCTGATTCCGGTTCCGACTCGAACACGATCGAACATGCCGGATCGATGAAAAGCTGCAGCAGCACGATGTGCACCGGCATCAGCAGCACCGGCCAGTGCAGCATGGTCGGCGCCAGCACCAGCAGGATGACCGGCATGTGCACGGCAAAGGTGAAGCGGGTGGCCTTGGTGATGTTGTCGTAGATCCGCCGGCCCTGGCGGATCGCGGCGACGATGCTGGCGAAGCTGTCGTCGAGCAGGACCAGCGAAGCCGCTTCGCGTGCGACGTCGGTGCCGCGTTCGCCCATGGCGATGCCGACATCGGCGGCCTTGAGCGCGGGCGCATCGTTGACGCCGTCGCCGGTCATCGCGACCACCTTGCCGCCCTGCCGCAACACCTGCACCAGGCGCAGTTTCTGCACCGGTTGCATGCGCGCGCACAGGTCGACATGCCGCATGCGTTCGCGCAGCGCGTCATCGCCCAGCATCTCGATTTCCGGTCCGGTGATGACCTCGGCACGCTCGCTCAGGCCGACCTGGCCGGCGATCGCGCGCGCGGTGGCCGGGTGGTCGCCGGTCAGCATGATGATGCGCACTCCGGCGGCTCGGCACTCGGCGATGGCGGCGGGCACTTCGCGGCGTGGCGGGTCGGCGAAACCGATCAAGCCGAGGAAGCGGAAGTCGAAATCGTGCTGGCTGGACGGCCACTCGCTGCCCCGCCATTCGCCGCGGGCCACGCCCAGCACGCGCAGGCCGCGCGTGGCCATGGCTTCGATCTGGCGCAGGATCGCCGCGCAGTCCGCCGGCGCCAGATGGCACAGATCGATGACGGCCTCCGGCGCGCCCTTGGTGGCCAGCAGATGCCGCGTCGCCGAACCGTTCGGGAATACCCGCGTCATCGCCAGGATGTCGGGCGACAGCAGGTACTCGAATTCGGGGGCCAGCTCGGCATGGATGTGTTCGGTGCCGTCGAGCCAGCCGACGCCAAAACGCTGGATCGCCTTTTCCATCGGGTCGAACGGATCGGCCGGCGTCGCCAGCATGGCGAACTCGACGAGTTCGTGGAACGCCTCCGGCAGATCGGCCGCCGCCTGGTCGCGGAATTCGTCGCTGCCGGTGGCCAGCTCGGCCACCTGCATGCGGTTCTGCGTCAAGGTACCGGTCTTGTCCACCGCCAGCACCGATATGGCGCCCAGCGCCTCCACCGCGGCCATGCGCCGGGTCAGCACCTTGTGCATGGAGATCCGCCACGCGCCCAGTGCCAGGAACACGGTGAGGATCACCGGAATCTCTTCGGGCAGGATCGCCATGGTCAGGGCGATGCCGGACAGCACGCTTTCCAGCAGGCTGCGTCCGTTCCAGAGCCAGCCGAGCAGACAGTACCCGACGGCAAGCAGCAGGCCGCCGACGGTGAGGTTGCCGATCAGCCGGCGCGTGGCCAGCTGAAGCCCGGATACGGCTTCGGTGGTCGAGGCCAGCGCCTGGCCGATGCGACCGACCGCCGAGGCCCCGGCCGTGGCGCAGACCTCCGCCACGCCGACCCCCTTGGTGACCACGGTGCTGGCGAACAGCAGGTTGCCGTCCTCGTTCGGCAGCTTGATCACCGGCATGGCCTCGCCGGTCAGCAGCGACTCGTTCACGTCCAGGTGCCCGTCGAGCAGCATGGCGTCGGCGGCGATGCGGTCGCCTTCATGCAGGATCAGCAGATCGCCGGGCACCACCTCGCGGCCGGGGATGCGCAGCTCCTGTCCGTCGCGGATCACCAGCGCGCGTGGCGCCGACAACTCGCGCAAAGACTCCAGCGCGCGCTGCGTCTTGTGCTCCTGGGTCAGGGTAATGCCGATGACCACGAACACGAAGAACAGCAGGAACGCCGCTTCGGCACGATCGCCCAGCGCCAGATAGAGGCCGCCGGCGACCAGCAGCATCAGGAACATCGGTTCGGCCATCACGCCGGCGACGATCGCCGCCAGCGACTTCGGCGCACCGCCGGGCAGCACGTTCGGACCATGCGAAGCGAGACGGCGTGCCGCTTCCTCCCGGCTCAGTCCGCGCAGGCCGTCCGGTCGCGGCGGTTTCGCCGGGCTCATGCCATCCACCGGCGTGCGCGGTTCAACGACATATCAGGACGGGGATCTCGCTCTCCAGCAGCACCTTGTGCGTCTCGCTGCCCAGCAGCAGCCGGGTCATGCCGCGCCAGCCGTGCGAGGCCATCACGATCAGGTCGCAGTGCTGCTCGCGTGCCGTCCGGGCGATGGCGTGATAGGCCCGGTCTTCGACCAGGTAACTGCTGTCGCAGGCGACTCCTGCCTCCCTGGCGGCGCGCCGCACTTCCTCGAGGTAACCCTCGGCACGCTGCGCGGCCTCTTCGGTGTAGCTGATTTCGGTTGCGACCAGCATGTCGGCCATGTAGGCGACCGTGTGGAAGGGCTGCACCACATGGAACGCATAGACCCGCGCCCGGCACGTCGCGGCCAGTTCGATACCCAGCTTCACCGCATGCATCGACAGCTCGGAGCCGTCGACGGGAAGAAGAATGTGCTTGAACATGGCCAGTCCCTCTTTGAAGTGCCCGATTGTGCCCGACGACAGCCGGCGCCGCTTTCGATCACCCGTCGGTTGCGGTGGGTTCGCCTGTCGCGTCATGGGCATCATGCGAACTGTGGGCGCATCCTGCATTGATTGACGTCAAGCCGTATCGCGATTTGTGGCGTGAGTCGCCGGCGGGCGCGCCGCATTGAATGGTGTTCGCAAGTGCAGCGGATTCGCCACGGTCGGGCGCAGCGGCGCCGTCTTGCGGTGAGGCCCATGCCGGGCCGGTTGCCGCAGGGTTGACCTGCGTCAAGATCGTCGCAGTCGCGAACGGGCAGATTCCCTTCGTGGCAGCCCGCAGGAGGAAACGGCCATGCTCGATCTCATCGTCAACGTGGACCGGATGAACGACGACCTGCCCGCCATCAGGGTCGGCATGGCCATCGCGAAAAAGCAGGCGGCCTTCATCACCGGGCTGCATGTCGTGGCGGTCTATCCCCCCATCATGGTGATGCCCGAGGCCATTGCGCAGCTGGATACGGAAGAACGGCAGGCGCGCGCGCGAAGCACCTGGTGGCACGCGCTGTGCCAGCGCCACGACGTGAAGGGCGCGTGGGAGGTGGTACGCGGCACCTATGTGCCGGTGCTGGCCAAGCGGTCGCGGCTGGCCGATTTCATCATTACCAGCCTGCCGGTGCAGGCACCGGATTCGCCGATCGGCTTCGACAACATCACGCGCACGCTGTTCGCCGATGCCGCGCCGATGCTGCTGGTTCCCGATACCTGGCAGGGCAGCACGCAACCCGAGCGCGTGCTGATCGCATGGAACGGTTCGGGCGAGGCCGCCGATGCGATCAAGGCGGCGTTGCCGCTGCTCAGGATGGCCGGCACGGTGCGCGTGCTGGATGGCGAGATCGAAGGCCTGCCGGGGGTCGCGCCACCGCCGTTGCCGCTGCGCCAGTGGCTGTCGCGGCAGGGCGTGGAGGTAGAGTGGCAAGCCTTCCACGACCGGTCCGACGTCGGCAGGGCATTGCTCGACAGCGCGCGTTCGATGGATGCCGAGCTGCTGGTGATGGGCGCCTGGGGGCACTCGCGCATCAGCGAGCTGATACTCGGCGGCGCGACCCGCCAGGTGCTGGAGCAGACCCATCTGCCGCTGCTGCTCGCGCACTGAACGCGTGCGCGTGGTCGATCCGCAGATACCCGGTGCAAGCCGGTATCGCGCTGCGTCGAGGCGATCGCCGGTTCGTCGAAGCGCCTGACGCCGGCTTCCCCATGCAATATGCCGACAGGTTGTCCGGGCCATCCGGACGGCAGCGCCGGGCGCCGCGAGATTCCAGGCAGCGGTATCGGGCGGGTCCGGATCATCGCGCGCCATGGCGGTCGGGGCTGGGCCACGGCCGAACCGGGGGAGGGCTCCCGCTTCCATTTTCAGCCACCGGCCACGGATGCGGTCGGTGCGCAAATCTGGGATATTTACATAGTCAAGCGCGAGTTGCGTACCATTCTGCCGGCGGCAATCCGGCCGCCCTCGCGCGGAGAAGGCAGTCTGGCGTGCGACCTGGATCCTGTCTGATCAAGCCGGTCGACGTCGACCGGTTCTTCGGCGCGTCGCATACGTTGCGGCGGTTCTGGGCAGTGCTCGATCAGGCGCCGGGGCAGGGTTGATCCGGCGCAACGACATGGAGCGGTCCGCGCGGTGCGGACCGCCCCGGGCTTGCAGGTGCCGGGAAAACCAAGGGCGGATTGGGAACCGATATGCCGAACAGGAAGATCCAGTCATTGCCGACCATTCGTGTGCTGCAGGTCGAGGACAACCAGCGCGATGCCGAGCGGGTACTGGCCGAGCTGGACGGTGACGGCATCGCGTATGAAGCGCGACGGGTCGACGACGAAATGCGCTTCGTCGGCGCGCTGCGCGAGTTCGATCCGCACATCGTGTTGTCCGACCTCAGCATGCCGGGGTTTTCGGGTCGGCAAGCGCTCGATCTGCTGCGCCAGCAGGACGAAGACCTGCCGTTCATCTTCGTATCCTCCACGTTGGGCGAAGAAGCGGCGATCGACGCATTGCGCAACGGTGCCACCGATTACATCCTCAAGGAGAATCCGGCCCGGCTGGCCAGCGCGGTGCGCCGCGCGCTGGCTGAGGCAGAGGCACGCAAGGCACGTCGTCGCGCCGAGACGGAACTGGTCCGTGTGCAGCGCTTCGAGAGTCTGGCGATGCTTGCCGGCGGTCTCAGCCACGATCTGCGCAACCTGCTGCAGCCGCTGCTGCTGGCCGGCGACAGCCTGCAGGATTACCAGGACGATCCGCGCCTGGTGCGGCTGGGCGCGCTGGTGCGCGACTGCGGCAAACGCGGGCTGGACATGGTGCACTCGATGCTGTCGTTTGCCCGTGGTGCGCGGCGTGCCGAACAGGTGCGGCTGGGCGTGCTGTTCAACGCGCTGGATCTGCTGATGCGGGGCAGCGTGCCGCACGCGGTATCGATGGAACTGGCCATCGACGATCCGCAGTTGTCGTTCGAGGGCAACCACACCGAACTGCAGCAGTGCCTGCTCAATCTGTGCCTGAATGCGATCCAGGCGATGCCGGACGGCGGCCGGCTGCGCATCGAGACCGCGCAGACCCGGCTGGGGACGGATTTCTTTTTGTCGCGGGAGGATCCGCGGGAGGGGCTCTATCTGCGCATCAGCGTGATCGACACCGGCAAGGGCATGGCGCCGGAAGTGCTCGAGCGCATGTTCGAGCCGTTTTTCACGACCAAGGCGGATGGCACCGGGCTGGGCCTGCTGTCGTGCCAGCGGATCGTCGACAACCATGATGGCCTGATGCGGGTGGACAGCGCGCCCGGTCGCGGCACCCGCTTCGATCTCTACATACCGCTGGAACAGCAGGATGCGGCGAAGCCGGAGCATCCGGAGCATCTGGAGGGGGCGGCCGAACGCGTGCTGGTGGTGGTGGAAGAAGCCGCCCAGCTGTCATTGCTGGCCAACATGCTCGATGCCTACGGCTATCAGGCGTACGCCTGCCAGAGCGGCACTGCCGCGCTGCAATGGATCGAGGCCTGCGGCCTGCCCGAGCTGGTGGTGCTCGATGCCGACATGAACCTGCTCACCGGCGTGCGCACCCTGGCCGCCCTGGTCGAGCAGGGTTACAACGGTGCCGTGATCCTGCTGGCGCACCCCGACGCTCCGCCGGACCTGCAAGGCCTGCCGCTGCTGGAGCACCTCTTCGTCATCGACAAGCCGGTGACCACGCGGATGCTGCTGCGCACGCTGCGCAAGGCGCTCGGGGCGTGACAGGCCGGGGCGAGCGGCGGGCAGTGCCCGCCTTGCGCAGCGAAAATCGAGGCGACCTCGCCGGCGTCGAGTGTGCGCCATTCGTCGGGCATCAACCCGCCCACGCCGGGTCCGCCGACCGCGATCCGCTGGCGATTTTCGGTGTTGTTGGAGCGAAACCAGTGCGGGACAGCTTTTGCGGGATCGGCCTCAGTCGATGCCGAGTTTCTTCAGTTTGTAGCGCAGCGCGCGGAACGTGATGCCGAGTTTCCGGGCGGCGGCGGTCTTGTTGTAGCGCGATTCTTCCAGCGCCTTGATGATCGCGGTGCGCTCGATATTGCTGATGTAGTCGTCCAGGCCGCCGTTCGCGCTGGCGGGGGCCGTGGCGGCTGCCGCGGTGCCGGGCGCAGCGGCATGGCCGGCAGCCTGTGTTGCGTCGTGATCCTGGCGTGGGCCGCGTTGCGGCAGCATCAGGTCGCAGGCATCGATGCTGGCACCTTCGCACATTGCCATCGCGCGTTCGAGGATGTTTTCCAGTTCGCGCACGTTGCCGGGGAAATCGTAGGCCTCCAGGGCCTGCCGCGCCGCCGGCAGCAGCTGGCCGACGGGCTCGCCGCTCTTGCCGGCGAGGGTCTTGAGGATGAATGCCGCCAGTTGCGGCACGTCGCCGCGGCGTTCGCGCAACGGCGGCACGCGCAGCTCGATCACGTTGATGCGGTAGAACAGGTCCTGCCGGAACAGTCCCTGCTCGACCAGTTGGCCGAGGTTCTTGTGGGTGGCCGACAGGATGCGCACATCCACCGGAATCTCGTCGCGGCCTCCGATCGGGCGCACGGCCTTTTCCTGGATCGCGCGCAGCAGTTTCACCTGCATGTGCAGCGGCAGCTCGGCCACTTCGTCGAGGAACAGGGTGCCGCCCTGGGCGGTCTGGAACAGGCCCTCCTTGTCGGCGCCGGCACCGGTGAAGCTGCCCTTGCGATGGCCGAAGAATTCGCTTTCCATCAGCTCGGTGGGGATCGCGCCGCAGTTCACCGGCACGAACGGTCCGCCGGCACGCGGACCCTGTTCGTGGATCAGCCGCGCCACCAGTTCCTTGCCCACGCCCGATTCGCCGGCGATGTAGACCGGCGCCTGGTTGCGCGCCAGTTTGGCGATGGTGGCGCGCACCTGCTGCATGGCCGCCGAATCGCCGATCAGGCGGTCGCCGGAGTCGCCGGTCTTCGAGGCCGCACCGCCGCTGCGCTTCTCTTCGGCCAGCCGCAGGGCGGTGCGCACCAGACCGCGCAGCATCTGGATGTCCACCGGCTTGGAGACGAAATCGAAGGCACCGGCCTTCAACGCGTTGACCGCGGCATCGACGTTGCCGTAGGCGGTGATCATCGCCACCGGGGTGTCCGGGCTGGTTTCGGCGATCAGTTCGATGATTTCCTGGCCGTTGCCGTCGGGCAGCCGCATGTCGGTGAAGCAGAGGTCGTAGCTGCGTTCGGCCAGTGCCCGGCGTGCCTCGGCCACGGTGCCCACGGCATCAACCTGAAGATCCATCCGGCCGAGCGTGATGGTCAGCAGTTCACGGATGTCGCGTTCGTCGTCGATGACCAGGACGGTCTGCAGGCTCATGGCACGTCGCGTGGCTGTTGGTATGACGGAGAATACCCGTCCCCGCGTTGCGGGGCAAAGGCTGTCGCCGTCGGACAGCCTTGGGTGTCGATGCCGATGTCACCCGCCCGATCAAAGCGGCTTGCGTTGCAGTCGCGGCTTGCCGCCGGCATCGCGCGCGACGGTGATGTCGTAGCGCCTGCCGCGGAAGCTGATGTTCTTCAGCGTCAGCGATTTCCAGCTCGGCGGCAGCACCGGCGGGTAGGCCTGGACCAGGCCCTTGTCCTCGATGCGCAGGCCGGACAGGCCATACACGAAGCTCTGCACGAAGCCGGCCGAGGTGGCCAGGATGTAGCCGGCGTTGTTGGCGACGGTCTCGGTGCGCACGTTGAACGGCGGCTTCAGGAAGCCGACCAGGTTGCGCTGGATCCAGTCGCCGGCGGCCTTCCCGTCGCCCAGCTCGGCCTCGCCGACGGCGAGCATCACCATCATCATCTCGTTCGGGTCGTCGCCGTGGGTTTTCAGCTCCTGCAGCTGGAACGCGAAATCGTTGCGGCGTATCTGCGCCGACATCGGCAGGTCGAGGTTGGGATACATCAGCCAGGCCAGCGACGAGCCCATCCAGGTGATCTTGTCGTGCGGCACCGAGGCGTCGAAATCCCGATGGCGCTGGTTGGCCTGGTCGAACGGGATGTACATTTTCGCGGCGATCTCGGCCCATTTCGGATCGGGTACCGCGCCGACCCGCTTGGCGGCCTTGATCGCGATGTCCAGCGCCTTGCGCGCGGCGGCGTTGGTGAACGAATCATTGGGCACGTCGTCGTAGGCCTCGTCGGGCGAGGTGACGTGCAGGATCTCGTAGCGGTCGCGGGCCTTGTTCCAGGTCACCCGGCTGGCCCAGAACCGCGCGATCCCGCGGATCACCGGCCAGCCGTCCTTTTTCAGCCAGGCATCGTCGCCGGTGGCGAGGTAGTACTGCCATTGCGCGATCGCGATGTCGGCATTGACATGGATTTCGCGGAACACGCCGTAGGCGAAGTGCGGCGTGTTGTCGACGCCGGTCTGCGGATCGGCCTCCCACGGGTACATGGTGCCGGCGGCGCCGTATTGCCTGGCACGCTCGCGCGCCGGCTGCATGGTGCGGTCGCGGAACATCACGATCGGCCTGGCGCGCTCCGGATGCAGCAGCAGCAGCGCGGGGAACACCCAGGAGTCGCTGTCCCAGAACGCGTGGCCGGCATAACCGGGCGTCAAGGCGCAGGCGCCCATCGGCCAGGCGGTGCCGACGGTGGTGTTGGACAGCAGGTAGTACAGGTCCGAATGCACGGCCTGCTGCACCTTCGGGTCGCCATCGACCACGATGTCGGCCTTCCACAGGTCGTTCCAGGCGGCGACATGACGCGCGAGCAGGCGGTCGAAGCCGATCCTGCGCGCGGCCTCGGCGAGGGCAAGGTCCGCTTTTGCGTCGCCGCCCCAGTCCTGCCGGGACGCGGCGATGTATTTGCTGAAGGTGTAGGTGGTGCCTTTGTGCAGGTTGACGACGAGGTCCAGCGAAAGCTTGTATGGCCCTTCCTGCAGTTTCACGCTTTCGGGCACAAGCCCGGGCGGTAGGCCGATCGCCGCCGCTTCGGCCATGCCCAGGCCCTGTGCCGCCCGGCCGTCCAGCCACAGCGTCAGCTGTTTCGCATTACCGTCGCGGGAGACGATGCGGGTATACCCCGGGTACCACACCGCGGCGCGATCCGGTGTCGGCACCGGCTTGTTGTCCAGATTCTGGCCGCTGGCAATCACCGCGGCGATCATTTCGTCGCCGGTCATGCTGCCGATCGGGAAACGCGGCTGGTGCTGCGACCACAGGCGGATCGGAAAGGTCAGCTGCACCTTGCCCTCGAAATGCGGCGTGATCGAGATCTGCGTGGCGGCAAGGTGATGGTCGGCCTGGCTGACGAAGGTGGTGACCTTCACGTCCGTCGCCTTGTTGGCGTACACGAAGCGGTAGCTGGTCGACAGCGTGCCGTCGTGCATGTTCAGCGTCTGCGCGTAGTCGACGAAAATCTTCCTGTCCAGCCGGGTCGAGTCGAGCCAGCCTCCGCCGGGGTTGTAGTCGATTTCGCTCCAGCCGGGGATCGCCGCGGGGCGCGAAATGTCGCCCTTGGTGTAGTCCATGAACGCGACCATGTAGCCGGGCGCGGCTTCGGTGCCGCGCGGCGAAGTCATGGTCGAGAAATAGCCGTTGGCCAGATAACCCGGGAAGTAGCTGCCGAAATTCTTCGACGTCGCGGTGAGCAGGAAGCTCGGGTCGGTCCGGCCGGATGCGGGTGCGGCGACCGCGGCGGCGAGCAGGCAAAGACAGGCAAGGCGGGTACGGCGAATTTTCATGGTGGCCCCACGATGGAAAAGAAGGGCATCCCTTCCCGAGCTGTTGAACCGGTCCGCGATACGCTTGAGCAACGAGTGAAGAGCAACGAGCCAAGAGGATCGAGCCAAGAGGAATGGGAAACGGGTGATGCCGTTGGCTTGTTTCCCGCTTCCACGGCTACTTTGCGGCAAGTCCGACGGCAACCGGGGCGGTCCGTTCCGTGCGATCGGTTTCGCGCTTGAAGAAGAACAGCGCGATCAGCACCAGCGTCATCGGCACCAGCGAGAAATAGAAGGCGTCGATGCCGTTGAACCGCGAAAAGACGATCGCGGTGATGCGTGATCCGAGGGTGCCGCCGAGTGCGGAGAAGATCACGATCAGGCCGGTCATGGCCGCATGCGACGTCTTGGGCAGCGAGCTCAGCGCCACCGAATTGATCACCGGATAGATCGGTGCCATCAGCAGGCCGATCAGCGGAATCAGGTAGGCGGCGATCGGCGCACTGAACCAGCCCACGTCGGGGCGGGCTGCCACGCCGCGCGCCAGCGGCAGCACGACCACCACCAGTATCCCCATGCCGACCACACAGATGTTCAGCAGCACGTACCAGGGCACCCGGCGCAACACCTGGCCGGCGCTCAGGCGTCCGATCGCGGTCATGGCGGCGAGGATGCTGGCGATCTGGATGCTCATCGCATTGGGCAGCTTCAGGATCTCGTTGTTGAAGGTCGGCAGCCAGGTGCCGAAGCTCTGCTCGATCAGCACGTACAGGAACGCCGAGATCAGGAACACATAGACCAGCGGCCGCACGAACAGCCGCAGCATCTCGATCAACGAACCGCGGATCGAGTTGGTCCGTGCCGAATGCGCCGCCGATTCGTCCAGCTTCGACGTGGCAAGCAGCGCGATGATCGCCAGGCAGGTCGCGGCGAGCAGCCAGTAGACATTGAGCCAGGACGGGTTCGCCGGATCGGCATGGTCGATGAAGGCGCTGAAGATCCATCCGCCGGCCAGCACGCCGAGCATGAACAGGCCCTCGATGGTATTGGTTAGCCGCCCGTGTTCGGCCTTGTTGCTGGTCAGCAACCCGATCGAGGAATACACCGAGACCTTGGTCAGCGCGAATGAAATGCCGATGCAGGTGAACAGCAGCTCGGTGGTGTGGAAACCGGGATACAGCGGCATCAGCATGCAGGCGCCGCCGACGATCGCCAGCGCCAGCATCATCGCGCGCCGGTAGCCGAGCAGCGGCAGGAACGAGGCGACCAGGAACGAGGTGATCGCGATCGTCAGGTCCTTGAACAGCTCCAGCAGGCTGGCCTGCGGCTTGTCGATGCCGAAGCTGACGATGGACTGCAGGATCACCGTGCCGACGCTGTTGAGCAGGACGGCGGAGATCATGTAGATCAGCGCCAGCGCGGCGATCATGCGAAGTCGGTTCATGGTGTTCCCTGGCGTTGCGACATCAGATGCCGAAGCGGCGGCCCGGATCGTGGAGAGTGCCGATCCGGACCGCGCTTCGGCGGGGGTGACAGCTTAGAACTTGTACTTGACCTGGACGTTGACCTCCCTGCCTTCCAGCGGACGGGCCAGGATCACGCCGCCCGCACCGGACGCGGAACCGAAGATGCGCGAGTTGCTCTCGGTCAGGCCCAGCTGGTTGGTGATGTTGGTGCCCTGCACGCGCACCTCCCAGTTCTTCTCGATATCGGCGATGACGCCGAAGTCCCAGGTGTGGTAGCTGCCCAGCTGCTGCAGGCCGGACTGGTCCTGGGTATGCGGGCCGACGTGCGTGAAGGTCACGAAGCTGGTCACGTCACCCCACGGGAACAGCAGCTTGTAGCTCGGGGTGACCGCGTAATGGACCCGCGGCTGGCGCTGCAGCTGCTGGCCGCCGATGAAGGCGCAGCCGTTGATCCCGGTCACCGTGTTGGTGAAGGGCAGGCAGGAGTTGTTGTGCGAATAATGGCCGTCGAGGTAGTTGCCCACGAAGCGGATCGTCAGGTTGTCGATCGGCGTGACCGCGCCGATCAGGTTGATGCCCTTGGAATCGGAGCCGTACAGCGACACGGGGCCCACCGGTGCGCCGCTGGCGTTGGTCGGTTGATACTGCAGGCCGTCGAACTGCTTGTGGTAGACGCTGATGTCGGCATAGAACACCTTGGACTGGTATTTGAAGCCGGCCTCGAAGTTCTGGATCTTCTGCAGCGGTGGCGTGTTGCCGGTGGTATTGCCGCGCAGCTGGTTGTCGAAGTCGCCGAAGTGCACACCCTTGTTCGCGCGCACGTACACGCTCATGTTGTCGGCCAGCTCGTAGTTCGCGCCCACCGTCCACGAGGTGTGGGTTTTGCTGTAGCTGGTGTCGTTGAAGGTTCCGTCGCAGACCGGTACCGAGTTGTTGTAAAGGGTGAGCGGGTTGCCGTCCAGGTTCACGTTTTTGAGATTGCACACGCTGAGGTGCGCGGTCTCGTTCTCGGTACGTGCCGATGCGTCCAGCAGCCACCGGCCGATCTGCCACGAATCGGACAGGTAGAAGGCCTTGTTGGTCGCCCGCCCCTTTTCGGCGATGTTGAAGGCACCGTTGTCGAGGAAGCCCTGGCTGTCGGTGACGTAGGTGGTCTGCCCGCCGTTGCTGGTGGTTACCGTGATCGGACGGGCATTGGGCGTGTTGCTCATCAGCATCTGGTTGCCCAGCGCCCACTTGTCGTCGTCGGTGTAATGGGCCAGGTAGACGCCGGCGGTCAAGGTGTTGCCTTCGAAGATTTCCTTGCTCAAACGGAAATCGTTGTTGATGTTCTGCAGATGCTTGTGGATGAACCACCAGCCCTGATGGATAACGCTCTGGTTGGGATCGACCGCGCCGCCGCCCACATAGTTGGCGGTAGCCGAACCGGGAGCCAGCTGCAGGCCGCCCTGGCTGGAAGGCGTGTTGTAGAGCTCGTCGTTCAGCGACGCCGGGTTGGAGCCCGAGAACAGCGCGTTGGTGTCGACGTCACCGCTGTCGACCAGGAACTTGTCGGAAATGCTCCAGCCGTTGCTCAGGTCGAAATCCAGGTTGCCGCCGAGGAAGTTCATCCGCGCGCCGCGACCATTGGCCAGGTTGGCCCAGCGGCCGCCGCCCGGATAGCCGGCGAGAAACACGTGCTGGATGGCGTGGCTGTAGTAGGTGTCGGTCAGCGGATCGAAGCCGGGGAAGGAGCTGAAGTTCTGCGAGCCGTGCTGGATCAGCGGGATCGGCGTGATGAACTGGTTCTGGTCGTCCAGCGTGCGCGCGTAGAACATGATCGAGCCGTTCTCGGTATCGTGCGTCAGCGTGGCGGTGAGCTGGCCGCCACGGTCGGCGGTGAACTGCGGGTCGCGCACGCCGTCGGACCTGCGCCAGAAGCCGCCGATGCTGCCGTACCAGTCGTCGGCGATCTTGAAGCCGTAAAAGCCGTCGGCGCGCCACAGGCCTTCGGACCCGTAGGTGAGGCCGACGCTTCCCGAAGGCTTGGCGGTGCCCTGCTTGAGAATGAAGTTTTCGGTGGCGCCGATCTGGCCATCGGCGAATACCACCGACGGGCCGCCCTGCAGTATTTCGACGCGCTCGACGGTGTCGTCGAGACGGAAGATCGAGGTCTGCTCGAAGAACGACAGGGTCGGCATGCCGTAAAGCGGCGAGCCCATCATCTGGACGGTGTTGTACGGTGCGTCGCCGCCGCCGGGGAAACCGGCGATCTCGATGTTCGCGCCGGTCTGGCCGCCGGTCGATTCGGGCCACAGTCCGGGCGAGATCTTCAACAGGTCCGCCGTGCTCTTCGGATTGGCTTCCTTGATCTGCTCGGCATTGGCGGTGGTGATCGAGTAGCTGGCGTCGATCTTCTTCACGCCGGTCGCCGAACCGGTCACGACCACCTGCTGCAGGCTCTTCACGGGCTTGGCATCGGCCTGCTTCTGCGCGCGTTTGCTCGCGGCCGTCGTGCTCGCGTCCTGCGGTTGCCCTTGCCCGCTGTCCTGCGCCATCGCGGCGGCGGACATCAGGGTGGCGGCAATGGCTGCCGACAATGCCAGCCGGGTTAGATGCTTGCGTTTGTTCATTTCACTGTCTCCCCATCATTTTGGTCTTTGATCGCGACATGTCGACCGACATGTTCGCGTCGGTTCACCGGTCAGGTTGTTGTAAAAGTGCTTATGTCGAGCCTTGCGATGTTCGGCAATACCACATCTGCCTCGGCCAGTGCTCGCGCCTGGCCGATTCCAATTGCCGCCATCCCCGCGGCATGAATGCTGGCGACGCCAGCGGCGGCGTCTTCCACGCCCAGACACTCGCCCGGCACCACGCCGAGCGCATTCGCCGCCGCCAGAAAGATCTCCGGGTCTGGCTTGGATCGGTTGATCAGGCTGGCGTCGACCACATGGTCGAACAGTCCCTCGATACCCAGCCGCTGCAGCAGCCGTGGTGCGTTGCGGCTGGCCGATGCCAGTCCGATCTTGAGCCCGATACGGCGCGCCGATTCGATCGCGGCGCGTGCGCCGGGCAGCAGGTTCTGCGGCCCGAAGCGTTCGATCTGCTGCTTGTAGTACTCGTTCTTGCGCTCGGCCAGCGCCTGTTTTTCGGCGGCCGAGTAATGCTGCGCCGTGCCTTCGAGGATGATGTCCAGCGAGGCGAGCCGATCCACGCCTTTCAGACGCTCGCCGACGGCATCGTCGAACGGCACGCCGATTTCGGCGGCCAGCTGTTTCCATGCGGCGTGATGGACCACCGCCGTGTCGGCGATCACGCCATCCAGGTCGAAGATGACCGCCTTGAATGGGTGCGGCAGCGGATGCTGGGCGCCGCCGCCATCGGCGCGCTGCAGGCGCATCGATTCGCCGGCATGCAACTGCTGCGGCCGGCCGGCGTGCAGAAATGTCATGCGCTCGCCGTCGGTCAGGCTGTATTGCACGCCGGTGCCGTCGACTTCCACCCGCAGATGGGCATCGCGCCAACGCACCCCGAAGCGATAGCTTTTCCACCCGCCCGGCAGTCGCGGCGCGAACGCGGGCTTGCCATCGATCACGCGCAGGCCGCCGAAACCCCAGGTCAGCGCCAGCCAGCTGCCGGCCATCGCAGCCATGTGCACGCCATGGGCCGCGTTGCCGTGCAGGTCGTCGAGATCGACCCGCAAGGTGTCGAGAAAGTAGTCGAAGGCCTTGTCCGCGTAGCCCACTTCCGCCGCGATCACCGCGAACGTCGACGCCGACAGGGTGGAGTCGTGGATGGTGACGTCTTCGTAGTAGTCGAAATTGCGGCGTTTGGCATCGACATCGACCTGTTCGCCGGCAAGCATCAGCGCAAGAAGGGTGTCCGCCTGCTTGCACACCTGGTGGCGATAGATGCTCAACGGGTGCATGCGCAGCAGCAGCGGCTGCTTGCCTGGCGTGTTCACGATGCTTTTCGGCAGACGCGGTTTTTCGAGGAAGCCGTCGTCCTGGGGAAAGATATCCAGGACTGCATCCACGGGCAGGTACATCGCTTCCGCCGCGCGTTGCCATTGGGCCGCCTCGTCGGCTTGCAGGTCGATGCGCGCAGCCAGCGCGGCATAGTCGTCGTGGTGTGTCGCGGCCATCCATTCGGCGACGGCCGCAGCGTCGCGCAGATGCCGCTGGGCCATGCGGTTGGTGTAATGGTTGTTGTCGACCAGCGCGGAGTATTCATCCGGTCCGGTCACCTCGTGGATGCAGAAGGCACCTTGCCGGCGCGGGCTGAAGTGGCCGACCTGGAGCCATATGCGCGCGGTTTCGAACAGCATCTCCGCGCCCTGCGCCAGCAGGAACGCCTCGTCGCCGCTGGCATCCACATACAGCCGGATCGCCCACGCGATCGCGGCGTTGATGTGGTATTGCGCCGAGCCGCTGGGGAAATAGGCCGAGCATTCGTCGCCGCTGATCGTGCGCCATGCGTACAGCGCGCCGCGCGGGTGATCCATCTCGCGCGCATGCAGCCGGGCGCGCTCCAGTGTGCGGTAGCGGTAGACCAGCATGCTGTGCGCGAGTGCCGGTGCCGTCGATGCCAGTACCGGCAGCATGAAAGCCTCGGCGTCCCAGAAGTAGTGGCCTTCGTAGCCTTCGCCGGTCAGGCCTTTGGCCGCCGTGCTGCCGCTGCCGTCGCGCCCGCTGGACTGGAACAGATGGAACAGGTTGAAACGCAGCGCCTGTTCGATCGCCGGGTCGGCCTCGACGGCCAGGTCGGCTTCGCGCCAGAAGCGTTCGAGGGTGCCGGCCTGACGGGCCTGCAGCGCCGGGTAACCGGCGGCCATGGCGCCTTCCAGGGTGGTCTCGACGGTATCGAGCATGCTGCGACCGGATTCGCTGCCGTTCGGCGACGACCACGCATAGGCCACGTGCTTTTCCAGGGCCACATCTTCCCCCGGCGCCAGCGTACCGGCGTAGACCTGCACCACGCCGTGGGGCAGGTTCAGCGCATCGTGAAAATGCAGGCGGGAATCCAGCAACCGATGCCGCTGTCCGCAGACCAGTCGAATACCGCTGTTTGTGGTCTGCTGCGCCACCCAGGCGAGGGTTTCTCCGGCCTGCGCGTCGGTCATGCGCAGGCCGCCTTGCAGGTGCGCGCCGATGCGTGGGTCGGCGCCTTGCCCGGTGGCTCCGCGCGAGGTGTCGATCGCCGACTCCAGCGCGATCGGGCCGCAATAGTCGATCGAGCGCACCCGGTAACGGATCGCCAGCAGGCCGGGTTCGTCCAGCGCCACGATGCGCTCGGCCTCGATCTGGAGCGTGGCGCCGCCTGGCGAACGCCAGCGCAGGCTGTGCCGGTAACAGCCGTTGCGCAGGTCCAGCACGCGTTCGAACGCCTGCCATTCGCCCTGGTCCAATTGAGCCGGCGCGTCGCCCAGGCGCAACTGGATGCGGGAGGCATCGGCGACCGGGACGCGCGTGTCGGTGTGGTGCGCCAACCCCGGAAAACGTTCGTGATAGTCGATCGGCGAGCGTTCCCACACGCCGGACAGGAAAGCGCCCTGACTGGCGCTGGGGGCCTCTTCCAGATTGCCGCGCACTCCCAGGCTGCCGTTGGCCAGGGCGAACAGGCTTTCGTCCTGGGCGAAACCGGCGCGATCGCGTCCGCGGCGAACCAGTCGCCACGGATCGCTATCCGTTTCCATGGGAGCGTTCACGGCTGCCGCAACGGGCAGCAGTGCCTCTGGATTGACCACTCGATTCCCTCCCTCAGACTCTATCGACGTGCCGTGTCTGCTCCGATTTGCGGCACCCGGCAGCGGACCGGGGGCAAGCATCGCAGCAAATGATACCGATAACAAGACATCGGTATCATTTGCTGCGATGCATCGTCGGCGGGTGAAGCCGAGCACGCCAGCGCGATGCCTCTGGTGCTATCAGCTCAGGCACCGCGAGCCGCCACGCATGACTTGAAAAAAATGCTTCAGTGCTGCGGATGCGCAAAAAAAATCATGCCCATCAATCGGTGCGCGGATTTTTTTTGTGCGGTGTCACCTGTACTCTCACGAGATAGATGCCCCCCGTCGTCAGTATCCGCAACCGAGGTCGGTCTTGAGCCGCAAAAGCAGAAAACCAGCCGCCGCCGATGCTCGCCAACCGAGTCTGACCATGGCCGATCTGGCGGACCTGGCCGGAATTTCCAAAATCACCGTTTCAAGAGCGCTCAGCGACAGTCCGCTGGTCAATGTCGCAACGCGCGAACGCATCCAGGAGCTGGCCCTCAAGCATGGCTACAAGCTCAATGTGAACGCGCGCAACCTGCGCCTGCGCCGCAGCCACACGGTGGCGGTGATCGTGGAAATGAAGCCATCCACCGATCGCACCATGTTCGATCCCTATCCGCTGGCACTGCTCGGCGGCATTTCGCAGGAATTGACGGCGGCCGGCTACAGCGTGCTGCTGACCACGCGACAAGGTGCCAGCGCCGCCGCGGTACAGGGGGCCGATGGCCTGATCCTGCTCGGTCAGGGCGTGCATCAGGACGCGGTACGGCGGTTCGACAAGCTGGGTTTGCCGATGGTGGTGTGGGGTGCAGGTTCGGCAGGCGACTCGCATGTGGTGGTCGGCAGCGACAACCGGCTTGGCGGTGCCGCGGTGGCCGATCGTTTCGTTGCGCTGGGACGTCGTCACCCGGTTTTCATCGGCGATCCCGGCCATCCTGAAATCTTCGAGCGTCTGAACGGCTTCGTCGATGCGCTGGCCCGTCATGGCATCAAGCCATTGCTGATGCGACGCAATGAATTCACGCCGGACTCGGGCATGGATGCGGTGCACTCGCTGCATGCACGCAAGGTGGACTTCGATGCCATTTTCGCCTGCAGCGATTTGCTGGCGATGGGCGCGATCCGTGCCACGCTGGAACTTGGCCGTTCCGTACCCGGCGATGTTTCGGTGGTCGGCTATGACGACATGCCGCTGGGGGCAAGCTTCATGCCGCCGCTGAGCTCGGTACGTCAGGACTGGCAGGAAGGCGGCACACAATTGGCGCGCAAGGTGCTGGCGCTGATCCACGGGCAACCGGTGAAATCGGAAACGCTGCCGGTCACGTTGATCGTGCGCTCGACCTGATCGACCCGGCAGACTGCTAGACCGCCGGCGCTTCCTCGCCGGTGGACTTGCCCTTGTGGGCCGGCGTGAGGATCAGGCGGAAGCAGCTGCCGCCGCCGGCGACACGCACATAATCGAGCTCTGCCTGGTTCGCTTCGCTCATCTGCCGCGCCAGGTAGAGGCCCAGTCCGGTGCCGTATTCGTTCGTGGTGTAGAACGGCTCGAATATCTGCGCAGCGACCTTTGGCGCGATGCCGGGGCCGCGATCGATCACCTCCAGGATCGGCACGCCATGTTCGCCCTGCCGGGCAACCACCATGACCCGTGCCGGCTCGCCCGGCATGCGGCCGTAGCGCAGCGCATTCTGCACCAGATTCCACACTACTTGCTGCAGTTGTTGCGGATCGGCCATCGCCACGACGGGCTCGCTGCCGCTGGCGATGACGCGCAGCGAATCGGCGCCCAGATCGTTGCCCTGGCTGTATTCCTCGACGAAATCCTGCGCCCAGTGACCCAGGTCCAGGGTCTCGGGCCGCGAGCGCTCGCGTCGCGACAGCTGCAGGATGTTCTCGATGATCTCGTTCAGACGGATGCAGTGATTGTTGATGATCTCGACCATGCGCTGGTCGGTACTGCCCATGCTTTGGGACTCGGCCAGCAGCTGTGCCGAATAGCGGATCGCCGCCAGTGGATTGCGGATCTCGTGGGCGATCGAAGCGGACAGGCGGCCCAGCGAAGTGAGGGTGAGCTCCTCGGCCCGGCGCGACAGCAGCGAGGTGTCGTCCAGGAAGATCAGTACGTGCGAGTCGTCGTTGGGCGCCAGGCGGCTGAAACGCGGCACCACTTCCGGCACGCCGTCCGCCAGCTGGGTGGCGGTCTCGTCCAGCTTGCCGGAGGTCATCCAGTGATAAAGCCGGCGCGACAGTTCCGGCGCCAGTTGGCCGAGATCGCGCTGGTTGGCGCCCGGATTGCCCAGCAGCATCCACGCCGATTCGTTGATCTGGTGGATGCGGTTGGCATCGTCCACCAGCAGCACGCCGGTCTTCATGCGGCGGATGATCAGCTCGTTCACCTGCGCCAGGTTCGCCAGGTCGGTGCTGCGCTGCTCGGCCAGCGCCTCGGTGGCGCGCAATTGCCGGCCCAGCACATGGCACAAGGTGGTGCTGGCGAAATAGGCCAGACCGAACAGGGCGGCTTCCAGAAGGTCGCGATCGCCCGGATTGTTGCCCCACTGGGTGCCGACGAAAAGATGTCCGAGCATGCCCAGCGTGGCCAGTGCGGCAAAGAAACTGGACAGCCGCAAGGGCAGGATCAACGCGCCGGCGCTGAGGTTTACCGCCAGCATCATCGCGATGCCGATGCGTGCATCGTGCATGGCGGAAATCGTGAGCACGGCGGCGGCGATGTCCACCACCAGGGCTATCGAGACCGCCATGTTGGCGTACAGCATGCTGCGGCGATTGAACAGCAGCGAGACCAGCGCAAACAGCAGATACAGTCCGGTCACGCTGTGGGCAAAGTCGGCCGCCCCCAGTTCGGGCCAGCCCAGCCATCCGGGGCTGTAGGCAAGGCCGACGTAGACCAGCGCCTGCACCAGGCGGAACACGTTGAGGAACGACAGCTCGTGACGGATCGTCGCGGCGCCGGTTGCCGGGCTGTAGAGTGATGCGGTGCTTGACACTTATGCGGGGCATCCGATGACGGTTCCGGATGAGTATAGATCGGGTTGATCCGCCGTAAACCACGGCGGCCGCGGGAGGCTGTCGGCCGGCAGCGATTCGCCGGAGCGGCGTCAATTGCAGGTTTTTTCCCGCTTCGTGGGCTCTGGCGGCGCCAGGCGCCGGCCGACTGTCCGGGCATGCCGGGCAGGGCTGCGAGGCAGGCAAAAAACGCCGCCCTTTTCATCGTGGCCCGCTTCCGCGAAAATGGCTGGCCGTATTGCGCGGTTCCGCCGAGATCCGGCGGCCGCGCACTGCATGCCGGCAGCGCGCTGCTTCGCCGTCCGACCTTCCTGGCCTGCGCAGAGACTTTACGCGTGCGGTCGCCACGTTTTTCCGTTCGCTCGAGGTATCGAATGAATTTCCACGAATACCAGGCCAAAGAATTGTTCGCGCAGTACGGCATCGCCGTGCCGCCGGGCAAGATTGCCAATTCCCCCGACGCCGCCGTCGATGTCGCCAAACACCTTGGCGGCACGCAGTGGATGGTCAAGGCGC
Organism: Lysobacteraceae bacterium; assembly: GCA_028871555.1. Taxonomy (GTDB): domain Bacteria; phylum Pseudomonadota; class Gammaproteobacteria; order Xanthomonadales; family Rhodanobacteraceae; genus Rhodanobacter. Next base: position 4,619 of record JAGWNA010000045.1, on the reverse strand, counting down.
AGATCCACGCAGGCGGCCGCGGCAAGGCCGGCGGAGTGAAGTTCTGCAAGAGCCTCGACGACGTTCGCGCCGCGGCCAAGGGCATGCTGGGCTCCCAGATGGAGACCTACCAGTCCGCCGGCCGTGCGCTGCCGGTGAACCTGGTGCTGGTTACCGATGCCACCGACATTGCCCGCGAGCTGTACCTGTCGATCCTGGTCGACCGCGATTCGAAGGCGATCTCGTTCATCGCCTCCAGGCACGGCGGCGTGGACATCGAGCAGGTCGCCAGGGAAACGCCCGAGGACATCCATACCATCGTGATCGATTTCGTCGAAGGGCTGCAGCCGTACCAGTGCCGCCAGCTCGGCTTCGCGATGGACCTGACCGCCAAGCAGGTCAACCAGCTGACCAGGATCATGCTGGGCCTGTACAAGCTTTTCAACGAACAGGATCTGGCGCTGGTCGAGCTCAATCCGCTGGCGATCCTGGAAGACGGCAGCCTGGCTGCGCTCGACGGCAAGGTCAACTCCGACGACAACGCCGAGTTCCGCCACCCCAACCTGGCCGCGATGCGCGACCTGAGTCAGGAAGACGCCGCCGAGGCCGCTGCCGTGCAGCACAACCTCAACTACGTGACGATGGACGGCACCATCGGCTGCATGGTCAACGGCGCCGGTCTGGCGATGGCCACGATGGACGTGATCAAGCTGGCGGGCGGCGAGCCGGCCAACTTCCTCGACGTCGGCGGCGGCGCCACCAAGGAGCGGGTGACCGAGGCGTTCAAGCTGATCCTGTCCTCGGACAAGGTGCGCTGCATCCTGGTCAACATCTTCGGCGGCATCGTGCGCTGCGACCTGATCGCCGAGGGCATCATCGCCGCGGTGAAGGAAGTGGGCCTGACCATCCCCGTGGTGGTGCGCCTGCAGGGCACCAACGTGGAGCTGGGCCGCGAGCTGCTGGCCAACTCCGGCCTGGCGATCACGCCGGCCGACGACCTCAACGACGCGGCGCAGAAGGCCGTGGCCGCGGCCCACTAATCATCCGGTAGGAGCGCACCCTGTGCGCGAATGCTTTTTGCCTTTCACATACCCCAAGAGCATTCGCGCACAGGGCGCGCTCCTACACGAGCACAGGACATAACTCATGAGCGTTTTGGTCAACAAGAACACCCGGGTGATCGTGCAGGGCTTCACCGGCCAGCAGGGCACCTTCCACGCCGAACAGGCGATCGACTACGGCACCAAGGTGGTGGGCGGCGTCACGCCGGGCAAGGGCGGCAGCGAGCACATCGGCCTGCCGGTCTTCAACAGCATGTCCGAAGCGGTCTTCGAGACCGGCGCCGACGCGTCGGTGATCTTCGTGCCGCCGCCGTTCGCGGCCGATTCCATTCTGGAGGCGATCGACGCCGGCGTCCGCGTGATCGTGGCGATCACCGAGGGCATTCCGGTGCTCGACATGCTGCGCGTGAAGAACGTGCTGCAGCAGCATCCGGAAACCGTGCTGATCGGGCCGAACTGCCCCGGCATCATCACCCCGGGCGAGTGCAAGATCGGCATCATGCCGGGCCACATCCACATGCCGGGCAAGGTCGCCATCGTCTCGCGTTCGGGCACGCTGACCTATGAGGCCGTGTTCCAGACCACCAACGAGGGCCTGGGCCAGAGCACGGTCATCGGCATCGGCGGCGACCCGATCAACGGGCTGAACTTCATCGACTGCCTGAAGCTGTTCCAGGACGATCCGCAGACCGAGGGCATCATCATGGTCGGCGAGATCGGCGGCAGCGCCGAGGAAGATGCCGCCGAGTTCATCGGCGAGTACGTCACCAAGCCGGTGGTGTCGTTCATTGCCGGCGCTTCGGCCCCGGCCGGCAAGCGGATGGGCCATGCCGGCGCGATCATCTCCGGCGGCAAGGGCACGGCCGCGGCGAAGTTCGCCGCGCTGGAGAAGGCCGGCGTGACCACGGTGAAGTCGCCCGCCGACCTGGGCAAGACGCTCGCCAGGCTGATGTAGGGCACCGAAGCGCGCGAATGCCCCTGCCGGGCGGGGCGCAGCGGCGGGAAGCGGTTGGCCCGGAGCAAGTCGCCCGCAGGGCGCTAAAATGCGAAGGCCGCGACCACCCGTCGCGGCCTTCGTCATTTGTGGAGCAACCGGTTCATGGCAAAGCTGCGTCTGGCGCTGGCCCAGTTCGATTTTGCGGTCGGCGCGGTGGCGGCGAACGCCGCCAAGGTGCGCGAGCTGATGGCGCAGGCGCACAATGGCGGTGCCGGGCTGGTGGCGTTCCCCGAGCTCACCCTGAGCGGCTATCCGCCGGAGGATCTGCTGCTGCGGCCGAGTTTTCTGGCCGCCTGCGACAGCGAACTCGACGCGCTGGCGGCCGCCACCGACGGCATCGCGGCACTGGTCGGCCATCCGCACAGCGAAGGGGAGGTATACAACGCCGCCAGCCTGCTGCGCGCGGGACGGGTCGAAGTCACGGCGCACAAGCAGGCCTTGCCGAACTACGGCGTGTTCGACGACAAGCGCTATTTTCGGCCCGGCCACGGCTCGGTCACCGCGACGATCGACGGCGTGCAGGTCGGTCTGCTGATCTGCGAGGACGTGTGGCAGCCGGAGCCGGCGGCGCAGGCGGCGGCGGCCGGTGCCCAGCTGATCGTGGCGATCAATGCCTCGCCCTGGGACATGGCCAAGCAGGCCGAGCGGGAAGCGGCGCTGGTGGCGCGGGCGCGCGAAACCGGTTGCGCGATGGCCTATCTCAACCTGGTCGGCGGCCAGGACGAGCTGGTCTACGACGGCGCATCGATGCTGGTCGACGGCGACGGCTCGATCGCGGCGCGGGCGCCGGCCTTCGTCGACGCGCTGCTGTGGGCCGAATTCGATCCGGCCACGCGCCGGCTGCGCGCCGAGAACTGGCCGGTGGCGGCCGATGCCTCGCCTGCGGCGACGCTGTATGCGGCGCTGGTGCGCGGCATCCGCGACTACATCGACAAGAACGGTTTTCCCGGCGTGTTGCTGGGACTGTCCGGCGGCATCGACTCGGCGCTGACGCTGGCGCTGGCGGTCGACGCGCTCGGTGCCGGGCGCGTCACCGCGGTGATGATGCCCACGCGCTATACCTCGCAGCTGTCGCTGGACGGCGCGCGCGCCCAGGCGCAGCGGCTCGGCGTGGACTACCACGTCATCGACATCGAGCCGACCTGCGCGTCGTTCCTGTCGGCGCTGGCCCCGGCGTTCGCCGGCAAGGCGGCCGATACCACCGAGGAAAACCTGCAGTCGCGCACGCGCGGCGTGATGCTGATGGCGCTCAGCAACAAGCACGGCCGCCTGCTGCTGTCCACCGGCAACAAGAGCGAGATGGCCGTCGGTTACGCCACCCTGTACGGCGACATGTGCGGTGCCTACGCGCCGTTGAAGGACGTCTACAAGACCGTGGTGTACCAGCTGGCGCGGTGGCGCAATGGGGCGGGGAACGGGGTCATCCCGCCGGAAGTGATCGAGCGGGCACCATCGGCCGAGCTGCGCGACAACCAGACCGACCAGGATTCGCTGCCCGCGTATGACGAACTGGATGCTATCCTGGCCCGCTTCATCGAGGCCGAGCAGTCGCAGGCGGAGATCGCGGCACAGGGTTTTCCCGTCGACACCGTGCGCCGGGTGGTGCGGCTGGTGCTGCATAACGAGTTCAAGCGGCGCCAGTCGGCGCCGGGGCCGCGCGTGACCACCCGGGCGTTCGGGCGCGAGCGGCGTTATCCGATCACGTCAGGCTGGCATTGAGCAGCGGGGCGTCGCCCGGCGATGGTGGACGCTCGATCACGACAAGCGATCGGCCCGGATCCACCGCCAGCCAGCCCGTTTCCCGCTCCCGGCCGTATCGCGCCGCTCGGCCGATTCCGTGCCCCCTCAATGATGCCCGGAGAACGGGATCAGCTTGCGCAGCAGGGACGGCGAGTGCGGCCACTTCGGATCGGTCAGGTAGGGATGGTCCGGGTAGTTCAGCGCCAGCACCTTGCGGGTCTGGGCGGCCAGCCCCTTGTGGTCCAGCGCCAGATAGCTGCGGGTGAGGATCGCCAGGGCGTCGCCGGTCTGCGGCGCCTGCTGATAGTGCTCGATCACGTACTGGGCACGGTCTGCCGCACCAACATAGATCTTGTTGCGCAGGTAGAACTCGGCCACGTTGATCTCGTACTGCGCCAGGTTGTTGCGCAGATAGATCATGCGCTGGCGCGCGTCGGCCGTGTAGGCGCTGTCGGGAAAGCGGCGCGACAGCTCGGAGAAGTCGTCGAACGCCTGCAGGCTGTAGCTCTGGTCGCGGCGCGTCTCGGAACTCTCGCGGTAGATGAAGCGCTCGATCATGCCGCTGGTGCGATCGAAATTGATCAGGCCGCGCAAGTAGTAGGCATAATCGACATGCTTGTTGGCCGGGTAGGTCTTGATGAAGCGGTTGATGGTCGAATACGCATCGTCCGGCTGGTTGTCCTTGAACTGCGAATACGCCAGGTCGAGCTGGGCCTGTTGAGTGTATTTGCCGGATGGGAAACGTGCGATCAGACGCTGGTACTGCTTGGTGGCAGCCGAATAGTCGCCATATTCCAGTGACGCGTGGGCCTTGTTGTACAGCGCATCCACCGGCAGCGTGT
>JAGWNA010000044.1 GCA_028871555.1 Lysobacteraceae bacterium | reverse complement strand
ACCTGATCCCATCCCGAACTCAGAAGTGAAACGCGCATGCGCCGATGGTAGTGTGGCTTTGCCATGCGAGAGTAGGTCACCGCCAGGGACCTCACACCCAAACGCCTTCCCCTACCAGGGAAGGCGTTTCTTTGCGTCTGCTCTGGCGCTGTTCTGATCGTGGTGGCGGCGATCAGGGCGACTTGAAGGTTCGAGTCCATACCCAGAGCTTGTGTGCTGATTTGCTAACCTGCGCTCTGGAGCTCGATGAGCGAAGCGGCCATGCAGTCCATGCGCACCAAGTACATCCTCGCGATCGACCAGGGAACCAGCAGTTCCCGTGCAATGCTGTTTGACCGCGCCGGCCGCGTCGTGGGATCGGCGCAGCGCGAGTTTCGCCAGATTTTCCCCAAGCCCGGCTGGGTGGAACATGATCCGTGCGAGATCTTGTCCAGTGTGCTGGCGACGGTGGCAGAGGCACTCAACCTGGCTCATCTCGGTGTCGACCAGCTTGCGGGTATCGGCATTGCCAACCAGCGCGAAACCACGGTGGTCTGGGATCGCCATACCGGCAAGCCGGTCTACAACGCCATCGTGTGGCAGTCACGGCAAAGCGTGGCGATCTGCGAGCAGTTGGAAAGCGACGGCTGTGCGCCGCTGGTGCGCGCGAAAACCGGTCTGCTGGTTGATGCGTATTTCTCCGGCAGCAAGATCCGCTGGATCCTGGATCACGTCGAAGGTGCGCGATCACGCGCGGAACGCGGCGAACTGCTGTTCGGCACGATCGACAGCTGGCTGATCTGGAACCTCACCGATGGCAAACTGCATGTCACCGATGTCAGCAATGCCGCGCGCACGATGCTGTTCGATATCCATGCGCGACGCTGGGACGACGAGCTGCTGCGCATGCTGGACATCCCGCGCTGCATGCTGCCGCAGGTGTGCTCGAGCAGTGAGATTTACGGCCATACCGCCGTTTCGCGGTTTTTCGGTTGCGAGGTTCCCATTGGTGGCGTGGCGGGGGATCAGCAGGCAGCCTTGTTCGGTCAGGCCTGCTTTGCACCGGGCATGGCCAAGAATACCTATGGCACGGGTTGTTTCATGCTGATGAACACCGGCTCACAAGCCGTGCCTTCGCGGCATGGTCTGCTGACCACGATTGCCTGGGAGCTGGATGGTGCCGTCGAATACGCGCTGGAAGGCAGCATCTTTGTCGCCGGTTCGGTGGTGCAGTGGCTGCGTGATGGCTTGCATATGCTCAAGCAAGCCAGTGATTCGCAGGCTAGCGCGGAAAGTGTGTCTTCCAGCGAGGGGGTGTATCTGGTGCCGGCATTTGTCGGCCTGGGTGCACCGTATTGGCGCAGTGACGTGCGCGGGGCAATGTTCGGCCTGTCGCGCGGCACGCGCAGGGAACACATAGTCCGGGCCGCGCTGGAATCGATGGCCCATCAGTCGCGTGATGTGCTGGGTGCGATGGAGGCCGACGCAGGCATTGCACTGCTCGAGTTGCGTGCCGACGGCGGAGCTGTCGCGAACGATTTCCTGATGCAGTTCCAGAGCGACATGCTCGGGGTGCCGGTTGTGTGTCCGCGGGTTGCGGAAACCACCGCGCTGGGAGCGGGCTATCTGGCAGGACTTGCGGTCGGCTTCTGGCAGAGTCGTGCGCAGCTCGCGGAGATTTGGCAGGAGGGGCGCAGCTACCGGCCGAAAATGGACGATGCCATCCGCGAACGTCTGTATCGTGGCTGGCAGGATGCGGTGAATGCAACCATGGGGTTTCGCGTCGAGTGAATGAACTTCAATCCGGCTGGCGTCGAGGCAGGCACATGAACCATCGTTGACCGTGCATCCCGATGGATGGGCCGGAGGGCGAAAGCCATCCCTTCCCCTGTCCGCAGGGGAAGGGATGGAGGGGGCATTCAATCCGGCGCGTAACCGAATTGATCGAGGAATTCAGCGACAAACTCGGCATAGGTGAAATGCTGGTTCTGGGTCCCCGGATGCTCCACTTTCAGCGCCCCCATCAGCGATGCCATGCGGCCTGCAGTCGGCCAGTCCTTGCCGCCCATGATGGCGAACATCAGGCCAGCGCGATAAGCATCGCCGCAGCCGGTCGGATCGACGACCCGGCGTTCGCGCGCCGGCGGAATATGGTGCGCTTCGCTGCCGGCGTGGATGACCGAGCCGCGCGGCCCATGGGTGATGATGTAGGCGGCGACTCTTTCGGCGATCTCGGGGGTGCTCCACCCGGTGCGTGCCTGCAGCAGTTGCGATTCGTAGTCGTTGACGATCACGTAGGTCGATTTTTCGATCATCGAACGGAATTCGTCGCCGCTGAACAACGGCATCGCCTGGCCTGGATCGAAGATGAAGGGCACGCCTCGCGCGGCAAATTCGTCCACGTGCTGCAACATCGCCTCGCGACCGTCCGGAGCGACGATGGCAAAATCGATCTGCGGGATATCGCGCACATGGTTTTCCTGTGCGCTGGACATCGCGCCAGGATGGAAGGCGGTGATCTGGTTGTTGTCCAGATCCGTGGTGATGAAGCACTGCGGCGTGAACTGGTCGTCGAACTGGCGCACGCCGTCGAGCCGGATACCGCATTGCTCCATGTGCCTGCGATAGGGCGCGAAGTCCTGACCGACGGCCGCCACCGGCAGCGGATCCCCACCCAGCAGCTTGAGGTTGTAGGCGATATTGCCGGCGCAGCCGCCAAATTCACGGCGCATTGCGGGCACCAGAAAAGATACGTTCAGGATGTGCATCTGATCGGGCAGGATGTGATTCTTGAACTGGTCCTGGAACACCATGATGGTGTCGTAGGCCAGCGATCCGCAGATGACGGCAGACATGATGTACGGGAGCCTCGGGTCGTCTGGTGAATTGGCCTCGGCCGGGACGGCAGGCTGGGAGCCGAATCGGGTAGTGCGACCAAAGATGCGAATCGTACCGCCATCTGTGCGACATGGCGACTCTCGGTGCCGGGAAAGGCGGGCGTCGGCTACCGCAAAAATGCGTATATGGCGGTGTTGCCAAAGGATTTATTAACGTCGGCGCCCTTGCGCATGCACGGCCCGCTGACTAGACTGGCGAGCTTGCTTTCAAGCCAGGCCGACCCACGGCGGACCCATGTTCAAGAAGTTTCGCGGGATCTTTTCCAACGACATCTCCATCGATCTCGGCACGGCCAATACGCTGGTCTATGTGCGTGGTCAGGGCATCGTCCTGAACGAGCCGTCGGTCGTGGCGATTCGTCAGGACCATGGCCCCGGTGGCCCGCGCACCATCGCGGCGGTCGGCACGGAGGCCAAGCGGATGCTCGGCCGCACGCCAGGCAACATTGCCACGGTGCGCCCGATGAAGGACGGCGTGATCGCCGACTTCACCATGACCGAGGCGATGCTGCAGCATTTCATCAAGCAGGTGCACAAGTCCCGTTTCCTGCGGCCCAGCCCCCGTGTGCTGGTCTGCGTGCCGTGCGGCTCGACCCAGGTCGAGCGCCGGGCGATCAAGGAATCGGCTGAAGGCGCCGGAGCGCGCGACGTATTCCTGATCGAGGAGCCGATGGCTGCCGCGATAGGTGCCGGCATCCCGGTACATGAGGCGCGTGGCGCGATGGTGCTGGACATCGGCGGCGGCACCTCGGAAGTGGCGGTGATCTCGCTCAACGGCATCGTCTATTCGCAGTCGGTGCGTGTCGGCGGCGACCGCTTCGACGAGGCGATCATCAATTACGTGAGGCGCAATCACGGCACTCTGATCGGCGAATCCACGGCCGAACGGATCAAGGTGGAAATCGGCTGTGCATTCCCGCAGTCCGACGTGAAGGAAATGCAGATCTCCGGTCGCAACCTGGCCGAAGGCGTGCCGCGCATGTTCACGGTCAATTCCAACGAGATACTCGAGGCGCTGCATGAGCCGCTCGCCGGCATCGTGGCGGCAGTGAAGTCGGCGCTCGAACAGACGCCGCCGGAACTGTGCTCGGATGTCGCCGAACGCGGCATCGTGCTGACCGGCGGCGGTGCGCTGCTGCGCGACCTGGACCGCCTGATCTCCGAGGAGACCGGCCTGCACGTGCAGGTGGCAGACGATCCGTTGACTTGTGTGGCACGCGGTGGCGGCAAGGCACTGGAGTTGATCGATCAGCATGGCAGCGACTTCTTTTCGCCCGAATAACGACGCGTAACCCGAGGGGCGGCCATGACGCGTGCACGCGACGAATCCTCGCCTCTGTTCGCGGGCAATGCTGCGGGCACGCTGCGATTGATCGTCTACCTGGCACTGGCCATGGTGTTGATGGTGCTCGATCAGCGCAATGGCTGGTTATGGCGCCTGCGCTACGGCGCGGCGGCGGTCGTGGAGCCGGTCTACCGGCTGGCCGGGTTGCCGGCAGTGGGAATCCACATGTTGAGTTCGGCTTTTGGCGATCGCCAGCAGCTGACCGAGCAGAATCAGCGCCTGCGCGAGGATCTGCTGCTGGCCAACGCCAGGTTGAACCAGATGGCGGCCGTCGCCGAGCAGAACCAGCGGCTCAAGCAATTGCTCGATACCCGTCGCAGCCTCAGGCTGAGGGTGCAGTTGGCGCGGGTCATCGGCGTGGACCTGGGAGCATACCGATATCGGTTGACCCTGAACGTGGGTGCCCGTGATGGCGTCAAGTCGGGTCAGCCGGTGATCGACGCCCATGGCGTGATGGGCCAGATCAGGGAGGTGCTGCCGACTACTTCGGTGGTGATGCTGCTGACCGATCCGGCGCATGCGATTCCGGTGGTGATCGCACGTTCCGGTCTGCGCACGGTGGCCTATGGCTCGCGCGACGGCGAGCAGCTGACCCTGCCGGACATCCCGCTGGCGGCAGACGTGCGCGTCGGCGACCAGCTGTTGACCTCTGGCGTGGGCGGGCGCTTTCCGCCGGGGTTCCCGGTAGGGGAGATCCGCACCGTGGCCACCGCCGCCACCGGCATGTTCACGGTGGCGCAGGCGCGGCCGGCCGCGGATCTCGATCGCAGCGACGAGGTGCTGTTGCTGCATGATCAGGCCGAGCCCGACGGACCGCCGGCCCTGTTGCCGCCGATGGGCCCACCCGATGACCTGGCGCCAGCCGCTGGCACCAGGCCCGCTCCCAGCGCCAGCCCGGCAACTCCGCCAGGGGCCGGGTCGAAACGCCCGTCCGTGCCCGGCGGCGCAACGCGATGAATCGACAGCGACTGGGCTCATGGCTGTTCTTCGGCACGCTGGTGTTTGCACTGTTGCTGATGCTGGTGCCGCTGCCGCTCGTGCTGGAGCCGTTCAAACCGTATTGGCCTGCCCTGTGCCTGCTGTACTGGTCGCTGGAGTCGGAAGATCGCGTCACCCTGGGTCTGGCCTTCGCGGTCGGGATTGGGGCGGATCTGCTCAACGGCGTGGTGCTGGGCGAACAGGCGCTGCGGCTGTGCGCGCTGGTCTTCATCGCATTGCGATTTCGCTCGCGGTTGCGCTTTTTCCCGATGTGGCAGCAGTCCCTTGCCGTCCTGGCACTGTTGTTGAACGATCGCATCCTGCTGCTGATCGTGCGCGTATTGGCCGGTGGATCATTGCCGCCGGGCAGCTGGTGGATCTCGCCGTTCGTCGGCGCCGCATTGTGGCCGTTCCTGTTCCTGCTGTTCGATGACCTGCGCGCGCGGCTGCGCATCCAGTGACCGATGAAGATCCGGCGATCGATCAAGGACAACCGCGGCGAGAGCGCACTTTTCCGTCGACGCGCGCTGACGGGATTCGTGTTGATACTGCTTGGCCTGTCGATGCTGGTCGGCCGCTTCGCGTTTCTGCAGGTGATGCGCCACGACGAATTCGTCACCCGTGCGCAGAACAACCGGGTCAAGCCGCGTGCACTGCCGCCCGCCCGCGGGCTGATCTACGACCGCAACGGTGTGCTGCTGGCCGACAACGTGCCGGCGTTCCGGCTCGAGGTCGTGCCCGAGCAGGTGCCGGACATGCCCGCAATGCTGGCGCAACTGGGCAAGATAGTGCCGCTGGGCCGGGACGACCTGGACGCATTCAGGAAGCTGCTCACGCAGAGCCAGCGTTTCGAGAGCGTGCCTTTGAAAATGCATCTGACCGAAGACGAGATTGACCGTTTCGCGGTGAATCGCTGGCGTTTTCCGGGCGTGGACGTGGTGCCCTACCTGATCCGGCGCTATCCGTTCGGCAGACTTTTTTCGCATGTGATCGGCTATGTCGGACGCATCGACGCCAATGACCTGCAGCAGCTCGACCCGGTGCGCTACAAGGGCACCAGCCACATCGGCCGCAGCGGTCTGGAGCGGTCCTACGAAGACGTGCTGCACGGTACGCCGGGTTACGAACTGATCGAGGTGAATGCCGATGGGCGCACCCAGCGCGTGCTGGAGACGCACGCGCCAACGCCGGGCAAGAACCTGTACCTGAGCATCGATGTGCGCCTGCAGAAAGCCGCCGCGGCGGCTTTCGACGGCCGGCCGGGTGCGGCGGTGGCGATCGATCCGCGCAATGGCCAGGTGCTGGCAATGGTCAGCGTGCCGAGCTTCGACCCCAACCTTTTCGTCAACGGCATCAGCCAGACCGACTACAGCGCGCTGACCGGCGACCAGGACAAACCGCTGTACAACCGCGCGTTGCGCGGCGTGTATCCGCCCGGCTCCACGGTGAAACCCTTGATCGGTCTGGGCGGCCTCGAGACGGGGCTGCGCACGCCCGAGGACACGGTGGTCTCCACCGGCGTGTTCTACATTCCCGGGCAACAGCGTGGGTATCGTGACGACGTGCGCGGCGGTGTCGGGCGGGTCGACCTGGAGCAGGCGATCGAGATGTCGGTCAACACCTACTTTTACAAGCTGTCGCTGGACATGGGCATCGACCGCTTCAGCGCGTGGATGGGCAAGTTCGGTTTCGGCCGTCCCACAGGGATCGACCTGATGGGCGAATCGCCCGGCGTGCTGCCGTCACGCGAGTGGAAGGCGGCGCACTTCAAGCAACCGTGGTACCCGGGTGAGACCGTGATCGCCGGCATCGGTCAGGGGTACTGGGCGGTTACGCCGGTTCAGCTGGCGCACGCGATCGCCACTTTTGCCGGACACGGCGTAGCGTATGCGCCACGGCTGGTGATGGCGACCCAGGCTGGCATGGATGCACCACTCAAACCGCTGCCCAACCCGCCCGGCGGACCGTCGCTGATTCGCAACCCCGCGGACTGGGACGTGATCAACAAGGGCATGCAGATGGTGATCTACGGTGCCAGGGGCACGGGTTACGGACTGGCGAAGGGTTTTCCGTACCTGATTGCCGGCAAGAGCGGTACGGCCGAACGTTTTTCGCGGACCACCTCGGCTTACAACAATGACAAGAACACGGCGTATCTGGCCAGCCGCCATCGCGCATGGTTTGTCGCCTATGCCCCGGCGGACCATCCGCAGATCGCGGTAGCGGCGCTGCTGGAATCGGGTGCGTGGGGCGCTTCCGATGCCGGCCCGATCGTGCGCAGGATTCTCGATGCGTGGCTGGCTGCTCATGGTGGCGTGATTCAGGGGGGTGAAAGGCTGCCGTCATCGAGCGCATCGGCTTCCGGAGCCGCCTCGGCTGGCGGGCCCGGGAAATTCCCGGTCTCCGGGTCGACCGGAGCCACGCCGTGATCGCCGTGGCGTACGTGCGCTGGCGCCGCTTCCTGCGTCGCGTGATGACTCGGCCGCGGATCGATGTGCCGCTGGCGATCGGTTTGCTGACACTGGCGCTGGCCGGACTGGTCACGCTGTACAGTGCGAGCAACGGCAGCCTCGCCCTGGTCGGCGGCCAGGCCGGCCGCTTCGTGCTGGGTGGCGCGTTGTTGCTGTTGATCTCGCGTATTCCGCCGCCGGTGTTGCGCAACTGGACGCCGTGGCTGTACGTGGGCAGCACGGCACTGCTGATACTGGTGGTGGTGCTGGGCGAGGGGCGCGGCGCCGATCGTTGGCTGAATCTCGGCGTGATGCGCTTTCAGCCATCCGAGCTGCTCAAGTTGACGATGCCGATGATGGTTGCCTGGTACCTGCACCCGCGCCAGTTGCCGCCAGGCTGGAAGGACATCGTGGTGGTCGGCGTGCTGATCGCGATACCGGCCGGGCTGATCGCCGAGCAGCCGGATCTGGGCACGGCGCTGCTGGTGGCGGCCGCCGGTGCATTCGCCCTGTTCCTGTCCGGCATGGCGTGGTGGCGGATCGGCCTGCTGATCGGTGCGGTCGCGGGCATGATCCCGGTCGGCTGGCATTTCATGCATCAGTACCAGCGCGACCGCATCCTGACCCTGCTCAATCCGGAGTCCGATCCGCTGGGCAACGGCTGGCACATCATCCAGTCGCAGATCGCGGTGGGGTCCGGCGGTATCTTCGGCAAGGGCTGGCAGCACAGCACGCAATCGCGGCTGGACTTCCTGCCCGAGCACACCACCGATTTCATCTTTGCGGTGTTTTCCGAGGAATTCGGGCTGGTCGGCGTGGCCGCGCTGATCGCGCTGTACGCCTTCATCATCGGCCGCTGCCTGTGGATCGCGATGGAAGCGCGCGACACCTATTCGCGCCTGCTTGCCGGCGCGATCGGCATGAGTTTCTTCGTCTACGTGTTCGTCAATGGCGGCATGGTCGCGGGCATGCTGCCGGTAGTCGGCGTGCCATTGCCGTTGATCAGCTACGGCGGCACTTCGGCGGTGTCGCTGCTGGTCAGCTTCGGCGTGCTGATGTCGATCCATGCCCATCGCAAGATGCACGACTGAATGCGGCATCCCCCGACATGCCGGCATTGCCCGTCGCCGGGCATGACCGACGGAGCATGCGTGTTAGGCTTTCGCCGCCATCGTTTTCCGCATGCGAAGTCCCCCATGACAGCCACCACCATGCCGCGACCGGTCCGTTTCCTCGCCATCCCGGCCCTGCTGCTGGTTGCCGCGCTGGCACCGGCGCTGGCGGCGACGCATCCCGGTCAGGCCGAGCTGGTGCGGGAAGTGGTACGGGCAACCGGCAAGGATCCGGCGGTACTGGATGCGCTGCTCGACAGCGCGAAAATCCAGCAGGGCATCCTCGATGCGATCAACCGGCCGGCCGAGAGCAAGCCGTGGAAGGATTACCGGCCGATCTTCCTCACCGGCAAGCGCATCGATGACGGCATCGCGTTCTACCGCCAGCACCGCGCACTGCTGGAGCAGGTCGGCCGGCAGTATGGCGTGGAACCGGCGTACATCGTTGCGATCATCGGCGTGGAGACCAGCTATGGTCAGAACACCGGCAGCTACCGGGTGCTTGATGCGCTGGTAACGCTGGGCTTGCACTACCCGCCGCGGGCGAAATTTTTCCGCGGGCAGCTGAAGACTTTGCTGGAACTGCCGGACAGCCGGCTGGGCGGTCCGCTGGATACCCTCACCGGCTCGTATGCCGGCGCACAGGGCTGGGGCCAGTTCATGCCCTCGAGCATCCGCGATTTCGCGGTGGACGGGGACGGCGATGGTCGCATCGACCTCAATAACTCGTTGCCGGACATCTTCGCCAGCGTGGCGAACTATCTGGTCGCGCACGGCTGGGTCCGAGGTGGCCCGGTGGCGGCACGGGCGCAGCCCGATGCAGCGGCAAAGCCGATCACGGTGCCGGATGCCGCCCCGCAGTGGCCGCTGGAACAGCTTGAAGCATGGGGCTATGCACCGCTGCAGGCGCTGTCGCCCGCACAGCCCAGCAGCCTGCTGACGCTGCAGGGAACGAACGGGCCGGAGTACTGGTTCACCTTCCAGAATTTTTATGTCATCACCCGCTACAACCGCAGCCCGTTGTATGCGATGGCGGTCGACCAGCTGGCACAGGCCATCGATGCCGGCACCCGTCCGGCGGATGTCGTCCAGACGGATGTCGGCCGATGAAATGGGCGGCCGCAGCTGCGGCAATGCTGGCCGCGGCGCTGCTGCTGGCGGGGTGCGGCGCCTCCAGGCCACGGCCGGCGCGGGGGGGCTGGCACGGCGCCAGTGTCCCCGCGGGCACCGACGGCGACCGCAGTGCCGCGTTCCATGACGACATCAGCAAGCCGCAGGAAAGCCGGTATCGCGACGGCACGGACAGCGTGCCTGGCGGACCACCGCCGGATCTTGGCAAGCTGGCCGAGCCGATACCCCGCAACGAGCCGCGTTCGCTGTACGGCAACAAGTCGCCGTACACCGTGCGCGGACACACCTATCACGTACTGCCCAGTGCGCGCGGTTATGACGAGCGCGGGCTTGCCTCCTACTACGGCAACAAGTTCCAGGGCTACAAGACGTCCGACCTCGAAAACTACGACATGTATGGCTACTCCGCCGCCAGCAAGACGCTGCCGCTGCCCAGCTATGCGCGCGTCACCAATCTGGATAACGGCAAAAGCGTGATCGTGCGGGTCAACGACCGTGGCCCCTTCCATCGCAACCGGGTCATCGATCTTTCTTATGCGGCCGCGGTGAAGATCGGCATCTGGCCCAGGGGCGTCGGCCGGGTCGAGGTACAGGGCATCGATCCCGACCAGCCCTCCGGGGAACTGCCGCCGCCACCTGCGGTCACAACCGCAAGCCCGGGGATCTATCTGCAGGTCGGCGCATATTCCGACGCGGACAATGCCGATCTGATGGTGCGGCGCCTGCGTCGGGCCAACATTGCGCCGGTCTCGGAGACGCAGTCCATGGTCAATGGACGCCGTGTCCATCGGGTACGTGTCGGGCCGCTGCCTGGCCTGGAGCAGGCCGACCAGGTCAGTGTTCAGATCGAGAATATGGGTCTGCCACGACCACAGGTCGCGGTAGACTGAGCGCTGTTTGTCACCCATGCGCCCGTGCTGGTCGGGCGCCCGAAGAAGATTGGACTGAAGAAGCACAATGAAATGTTTCCGCCGCATGCTGATTCCCCTGGCAGCCGCCGTGTTGCTGCTCGGTGTTGCCGTCGCGCAGACGCCGCCGCATCCTTCGCCGGTGCCTCGCCCGGTGATGCCTGAGGCGCCGGTGCCGCCGCCACCGGTGGTGGACGGCGAAAGCTGGGTCCTGATGGATTACGCCACCGGCCAGATTCTCGCCTCCAGGAATCCCGACGAACGTCGGGCGCCGGCATCGCTGACCAAGGTCATGACCGACTACGTGGTCTCGGCCGAGATCGCCAACGGCAGGATCCACCTGACCGACCCGGTCCTCATCAGCGAGCACGCCTGGCGCGGCGGCGGAGCGGGGACCGACGGCTCCACCAGCTTCCTCAAGCTCAACAGCCGCGTGCCGCTGCAGGATCTGCTGAAAGGCATGATCATCCAGTCCGGCAACGATGCCGCGATTGCGCTGGCCGAACACACCGCAGGTTCCGAGGGTTCGTTCGCCGACCTCATGAATGCCTACGCCAAGCAACTCGGGATGGTCAACACGCACTACTCCAATGCGTCGGGCTATCCGGTCGCCGACCACTACAGCACGGCACGCGACATCGCGATCCTGTCGCGTGCGCTGATCCACGACTTCCCCGCCGACTACGCGATTTCCGCGATCAAGCAGTTCGAGTGGAACGGCATCAAGCAAGGCAACCGCAATACCCTGCTGTGGCGCGATCCGAGCGTGGATGGCATCAAGACCGGGCATACCGAAGCGGCCGGCTATTGTCTGGATGCCTCGGCCAAGCAGGGCAACGAACGCATGATTGCCGTCGTGATGGGCGCCAGCACCGACAAGGCGCGCGCCGATTCGGCGATGGCGCTGCTCAACTACGGTTTCCGCTTCTACGAGACGCACAAGCTCTACGACGCGAGCAAGCCACTGGCCACGCCGCGACTGTGGAAGGGCGTGGCGGACCAGTTGCCGATCGGCGTTGCCGAGAATGTGCTGGTCACGGTCAAGCGGGGCGAATACGACAAACTCAAGGCCAGCATGGATATCCCGGCCACGCTGATCGCTCCGTTCAAGAAGGGACAGCAGGTGGGAACGCTGCGCGTCACGCTGGCCGGTCAGCCGGTGCAGACGGTGCCGCTGATCGCGTTGAGCGATGCGCCACCGGGCGGTTTCTTCTCGCGCCTGTGGGACAGCATCCTGCTGTGGTTCCACAGCAGCAAGGGTGGCACGGAAAAGGCCGCGGGTACCAGTTGATGCAGCCGATCGACTTCAGCAAGGCGAAGCAGGACGGCAAGGGGTTCCAGTTTCCGGGCGAATTCGAGATCACCGCGGTGGGCAATGCCAGCGCGAACCTGCCGAGCCACGTGCCTCGGCTGCTGGAGCGTGCCGGCCTGCATGTGCTGCACGAAAGCGTGCGGCATCGGCATTCCGGCGCCGGCAATTTCGTTTCGGTCACGGTGAGCTTCCGCTGCGAGAACCGCGAGCAGTACGAGGCGGCGCATGCCGCGCTGCGCGCGAGCCCGGATATTCGTTATACGCTGTAAAAACGGGAACAGGGAACGAAAGCCGCCCATCCCGGATCATCCGCTCCCCGTTCCCCAGGTTCCGTCATGTCGTTGCCGCTGAAAATCCGCCGTCTGGGTCGCCAACCGTACGAGCCGACCTGGCGGGCGATGAGTGCGTTCACCGACAACAGGGTGGCGGACACGGTCGATGAGCTGTGGCTGCTGGAGCACGAGCCGGTGTTCACGCTCGGCCAGGCCGGCAAGATGGAGCATGTGCTGATGCCGGGCCATATTCCGGTGGTGCCGGTGGACCGTGGCGGCCAGGTGACCTACCACGGGCCGGGCCAGATCGTTGCCTACCCGCTGATCGACCTGCGCCGCCTCGGCGTGGGCGTGCGCGAACTGGTCGACAAGATCGAGCAGTCCATCATCGACACGTTGCGGCACTGGCAGATCGGCGCGGCGCGGCGCGAGGGCGCGCCAGGGGTCTACGTCGATGCGGCCAAGATCGCCGCGCTGGGCCTGCGCGTGCGGCGTGGCTGCAGTTTTCACGGGCTGGCCTTCAACGTGGCGATGGACCTGGAGCCGTTCCAGCGCATCAATCCTTGCGGTTACAAGGGTTTGGCGGTCACTCAGGTGCTAGACTTGGGCGGTCCGTCGCAGCTGGCCGCTGTCGAGGATGTGCTGATCGGCGAATTCTGCCGCCAGTTCGGTTTCACGGCAGAGCCGGCCGCCCCTTTTCTTCCCGAACTCCCCGCTCGCATAGCGGTCTAGGTTGTTGCAGATGAGCGAGACGAATCCATCTTCCAGGGCCATTCCGATCAGTGTCGTGACCGGCACGCCGGCCGAAAAGCAGTTGGGCAATGACAAGATTGCGCGCAACCGCGCCGGTTTCGACACGGACGTGCCGATGCTGCGCAAGCCGTCCTGGATTCGCGTGCGGCTGCCCCAGGGCAACGCCGTGCAGCAGCTGAAATCGCGCCTGCGGGACAGTTCGCTGGTCACGGTATGCGAGGAAGCCTCCTGCCCGAACATCCACGAATGCTTCAGCAAGGGCACCGCCACGTTCATGATCCTCGGCGAGGTGTGCACGCGCCGCTGCTCGTTCTGCGACGTGGCGCACGGCCGCCCGCAGCCGCCGGACCCGCAGGAGCCGGCGCGGCTGGCCGAGACGATCCGCGACATGCGCCTGCGTTACGTGGTGATCACTTCGGTCGATCGCGACGATCTGCGCGATGGCGGCGCCGAGCATTTCGCCAGCTGCATCCGCGCGGTGCGTCATGCCAGCCCACACATCCGGATCGAGATCCTCACGCCCGATTTCCGCGGCAAGGGCCGCATGGAACGTGCGCTCGAGGTGTTGAGGGATTTTCCGCCGGACATCTTCAACCACAATCTGGAAACCGTTCCGCACCTGTATCGCGAAGTGCGCCCCGGCGCCGATTACCAGTGGTCGCTGGACCTGCTCAAGCGCTTCAAGGCACAGCATCCGCAAGTGCCGACCAAGTCCGGCATCATGCTGGGCCTGGGCGAAACCATGGAGCAGGTGCTGGAGACGATGCGCGATTTACGCGCGCATGACGTCGAGATGATCACCATCGGCCAGTATCTGCAGCCCACGCCGCATCACCATCCGGTGGTGCGCTACTGGACTCCCGAAGAATTTGCTGTTCTGCGCGAAGCCGGCGAGGCGATGGGTTTCCATCACGTTGCCTCCGGTCCGCTGGTACGTTCGTCCTATCACGCCGACCTGCAGGCCCATGCAGCCGGCGTCACCGAGTCAACCTGAGAGAATCCATGAAATTCCGTCACCTGCTGGCCTTGTTGCTTGCTCTCACCTTTGCCGGCGTCCATGCGCAGTCGGCAGCCGACCTCGGAGCCAGCGATCACCATCGCAAGGCCGCGGTGTGGCCGCTGGCACCCACCGCCACCGAAGCGCAGGCGGCGCAGCTGTCGGCGCGTTTCCTGACCCGCTTCCATTACGACGCCAAGCCGCTCGACGATGCGATGTCGGCGCGCATCTATGACG
This sequence comes from Lysobacteraceae bacterium, assembly GCA_028871555.1. GTDB lineage: Bacteria > Pseudomonadota > Gammaproteobacteria > Xanthomonadales > Rhodanobacteraceae > Rhodanobacter. The sequence goes on along the minus strand of JAGWNA010000044.1, from coordinate 13,085 downwards.
ACTACTTCAAGCTGCTCGACAGCGAGAAGGTGTTCTTCACCCAGGTCGACATGGACAAGTTCGCGCCGCTCAGGACAAAGTTCGACGACGCGATCTGGAACGAGGACCTGTCCGCTCCGTTCGCGATCTTCAACCTCTACGTGCAGCACGCGGTCGAACGCATGAACTATGCCCGCGGCCTGCTGAAGAAAGGTTTCGATTTTTCCGCCGACCTGAATTACACGTTCGATCGCAAGCATGCCAAGTGGCCGAAGGACCAGGCCGAACTGGATACGCTGTGGCGCGATCGCACCATGAACGACTGGCTGCGCCTGAAGCTGGCCGGCAAGGACGATGCGGAAATCCGCAAGATCCTCGAGAAGCGCTACTCCGGCTACATAGATCGCGTGAAGCAACTCGACTCCGAGGATGCATTCCAGACCTTCATGACGGCCTATGCCGAAACCACCGATCCGCACACCGACTACCTCGGTCCGCGCCAGGCGGAGAATTTCGACATTGCCATGAAGCTTTCGCTGGAAGGCATCGGTGCCGTCCTGCAGACGCCCGACGAATACACCCTGGTGCGCGAGCTGGTGCCGGGTGGCCCGGCATCGAAATCCGGCAAGATCCATGTGGGCGACCGCATCGTGGGCGTCGGGCAGGGCGACAACGGCCCGATTGCCGATGTGGTGGGCTGGCGCGTGGACGATGTCGTCAACCTGATCCGCGGCAAGAAGGACACCGTCGTGCGCCTGGAGATCCTGCCGGGCGAGTCGGGTCTCGACGGCAAGCACGAGATCGTCACCCTGGTGCGCAAGAAAGTCAGCATCGAGGAGCAGGCGGCCAAGAAGAAGATCGTCACCATCAAGGACGGCGACGTCACCCGCAAGATCGGCGTGATCGAACTGCCCACGTTCTACTCCGACTTCGGTGCGCGCAGCGAAGGCGACAAGAACTTCAAGAGCGCCACTCGCGACGTCGCCAGGCTGCTGGGCGAGCTCAAGCTTGCCGGCGTGCAGGGGGTGATCATGGACCTGCGCAACAACGGCGGCGGTTCGCTGGCCGAGGCCAATTCGCTGACCGGCCTGTTCATCGACAAGGGGCCGGTGGTGCAGGTCCGCGACGCCAATGGTCATGTGGAGGTGGAGGGCGACGACGATCCGGGCATGGCCTGGAGCGGCCCGCTGGCGGTGCTGGTCAACCGTGGTTCCGCCTCGGCATCGGAGATCTTCACGGCGGCGATCCAGGATTACCATCGCGGACTGGTCATCGGCGAGCCGACCTTCGGCAAGGGCACCGTGCAGAATCTGGTCGATCTCGACCGTTACGCCCAGGGCGGCAGCGAAAAGCCGCAGTTCGGCGAATTGAAGATGACCATCGCCGAATTCTTCCGCATCAACGGCGGTTCCACCCAGCTCAGGGGCGTGACACCGGACATCGAATTTCCGAAGAACGGCGACGACAAGGACTTCGGCGAATCCACCTACGACAACGCACTGCCCTGGACCCGGATCGCGCCGGCCGACTACAAGCCGGTGGCCGACCTCAAGGCGTACCTGCCGCAACTGCAGGCAATGCACGACGCGCGCGTGGCCAAGTCGCCGGCGTGGAAACTGATGCTCGACGAGCTGGCGCAGTCCAGGATCATGCGCAACAAGACGTCGATCTCGCTCAACCTCGCCACGCGCGAGGCCGAACGCAAGCAGCAGGACGCGATCCAGGCCGGGTTCCGCGCCCGGTACAAGGCGATCGACGGCACGGATGCGCTGCTCAGCGACGAGGACAAGGTTCTCGACGATGGTCTCAACGCGGACGAGCGCAGCCTGAAGAGCGAACTGAAGCTGGAGAAGGAGGCCAAGAAAGCCAAGGATGTGGAACTCGACGAAACCGCGCACATCATGTTCGATGCGATCGGCATGATCAAGGCCGATCCCAAGCTGGCCAGCGAGGTATTGCCTTATGGCGGCAAGGAGACTGCCGCGGTCGCCGTCTCCACGCCGGCTGTCGCGGCGCCGCCCGTGCATTGAATCGGCGGCATGGGAGCAACAAAAAAGGCAGCGCCGAGGCGCTGCCTTTTTTGTTGTCGTGCATGGCCGGCGCGCCGGATAGCGGCAGGCCATGGCACGGGTTGCGATGACAACCCGTGCGTGGCGATGAATCAGAACTTTACGCTGGCCTGGACGTACATGAAGCGGCTGGGCGTGTCATAGGTGGATGCGTCATAGCCGTTCAACGAGCACGAAACGCAGATCGGCGGCTTCTTGTCCCACAGGTTGTTGATGCCGGCGGTCAAGGTCAGGTCCAGGCTGATCGGCAGCTTCCAGCTGGCGCGCACATCCTGGTAGGTCACCGCACCGATGTAGTGGGTACCGTCCGGGCGGGCGGCCGTGATCTCGTTGGGGTGGTTGCAGATCGCATAACCGGCGGCCGCCGCACAGTCTTCCTTCAGTGCGCTGATGTAGCGGAACTTGTAGCTGACGTCCCAGGACCTGTACGACCAGCCCAGGTCCAGGTTCGAGCTCAGCCGCGGGATGGCGCTGTCGTTGAGTTCGAGACCCACCGTGCGGGGCTCGACATTGCCGGCCTTGTTGCTGGCCACGTACTTGCCCACGACCGTTCCCTGCAGGTTGGCGCTGAACACGCCGATCGACGATTCCGGCCCGCGCCAGTTCACGCCGAAATCCCAGCCGTGGGTGTCGATGTTGCCGAGGTTCTGCAAGGTGGCGTCGAAACCGTCGATGTTGCCGGTGGCATTGCGATGGATGCCGGTGCAGAACACCGAGCTGTTGCTGCCGCTGTCCACGCAGCGGTTGAGCTTGGTCTGCGGATCCAGCGCCTGGATCGAGTTGGCGATCTTGACCCGGTAGTAGCCGGCGGTGATGTCCAGTTTGCTGGCCCAGGCGGTGTTGGTGGCCCAGCTCGGGCTGTACACCGCGCCGTAGGTCAGGCTGCGCGAGGTCTCCGGCTGAAGATCGATATTGCCGCCGGTGCGCACCGAGATCTGCGGATTCGGCTGGGTGTAGCCGGCCGGCACGCCCAGGGCCGCGCAGTTGCTGGCAGTCTGCGAGTTGCCGATCGGCGCCGAGCAGGGATCCTGCAGGCTCGCGTCGAAGCGGGCCGGCGAACCGAACAGCTCGCCGATCGAGGGCGCGCGGAAGCCTTGCGCCACCGTGCTGCGCACGGTCAGGTCGTCAAACAGCTGCCAGCGCAGGCCCAGTTTGCTGTTGGTGGTGCCGCCGAAGGTGGAATAGTCCGAATAGCGGGTGGCGCCGGACAGATCCACCGCCTTGGCGAAGGGCAGATCTTTCAGCAGCGGCGCATCCAGCTCCAGGTAGTACTCCTTGATCGAGTAGCTGCCCGAAGTCGGCAGCGACGGCACGCCGTTGGATTCGCCGGCGACCACCACGGCATCGGGCTGGTAGCTGCCCGTGAGGTTGCGATGCTCGAAGCCGGTGGCGAAGGTGAATGTGCCGGCCGGCAGCTCGAACAGGTTGCCGGACAGGTTGGCGGTCTGCAGGTTGATCTTGTTGTCGCTGGTGTCGTGCTCGATGTACTGGATGTACTGCAGCATCGCCGGGGTGATGGTGCCCGGACCGCCGAAGATGTTCAGCGGCACGCAGCTGCCGGTGCAGTCGGCGACCGGGCCGAGCGCACGCTGGATGTGCGCGATGTTGTAGGTGCCGGTGACGGTCTGGGTGGCGCTGTTGTCGCCGTGGGCGAGGTTCACGTCCCAGAAGAAGTCGTGGTCGCCGAGGCTGAAAGTGCCTTCCAGGCCGGTGGCGAAGTAGGAGGTGTCGACAGTCTGCCGGAAGATGCGCGGGCCGCCTTCGATCGGGCGCCGGCCGATCAGCACCAGGTTGCCGTTGACCGGATCGGGGTTGAGGGTGAAGCCGAGCGGGTTGTACGGATTGGTGACGTCCACGCCCACGCTGTCGGCCAGACCGCCCGTGCCGGCACCCGGGCCGAGGAAGATCGGCTCCGGCGCGGCCTGGTTGATCGATTTGCGGGTGTTGTACAGGCCGCGCATGTACCAGGTGACGTTGTCGTTGACCTTGTAGCGTGTCTGCGCAAAGATCGCGTCGCGCTTGCTGGGCGTCAGCAGCAGGTTGTGCGCCGCGAAGTTGTAGCGGTCGGCGCTGGTGAAGTGATGGAAATCGCTGGGGTAGGACGGGCCGCCGTTGGGGAAGCTGCCGTTCGGCGTCACGCTTACCGTGTTGCCGGTGTTGTCGGTGAAGATGAAGCGGCCGGTCGGCGTGGCGGAGCTGCAGTTGTCGAGCCCGGTGCCCGGTACGCATTCATTGCTGGATTGTCCCCAGGCGCTGGAGTTGATGGCGTCCTGCTTGACGTGGCTGACGTCGACGAAGAACTCGTAGCGATCGGTCTTGCCGCCGAGCGAGACATCGGCCTGGCTGGTGTTGCCGCCGGAGAGGTTGCCGTAGTTGCCGAAGTAGAAATTGGCGGCGGCACCCTTCTGCGAACGCTTGGTGATGATGTTGACCACGCCGCCGATGGCGTCGGAGCCGTACAGCGAGGAGGCGCCGTCCTGCAGGATCTCGATGCGGTCGATGATGCTGGCCGGGATGGTGTTCAGGTCCACCGCCGACGACACGCCCGAGGCGGAGCTTTCATCAACCCAGCGGATGCCGTCGACCAGGATCAGCACGCGCTTGGCGCCAAGGTTGCGCAGGTCGAGCGTGGCCGAACCCGAACCGACGCCGCTGCCGTCCGGCGGAAAGCCGAAGTTGCCCGCCGAATTGAATTTGGTGTTGAGTGCCGATCCGGCCGAGCTCAGCTGCTGCAGGATGTCGCCGATGCTGGTCAGGCCGGTCTTGGCGATATCCGCCGAACTGATCGTGATCACCGGCACCTGGGTGGCCATGTCCGCGCCCTTGATGCGCGAGCCGGTTACCTCGACGGCCTGCAGGTTGGTTGTCGACTTGGCATTTGCCGGTGGCGGTTGCTGGCTCTGCGCGTGTGCGACGGACACGCCCAGCGAGATGCTGGCAACGAGTGCGCTGGACAGGGCCAGGGCAAGCCGGTTGTGAGGCAATGGACGGTGCATGAAGGTTCCCCATTTTTTGATTGGTGATGCCGGAGACTCGCGGCGACTGCGCTTCTTGAGTTGACGTATCCGTCAGTATTGAGTGCTTGGCGTTCCTTGGCTCAAAAAGGCACGCTTGAAAGGCACGCTTGTCGTCGTGAGCGGTGACCCGCGCCTGTGGCAAAGGCAGGCACGTTGGCCTGGTCATCTCCGATCCAGGCCGCCAGCACGCTGGCGGCTCGTTAATTAATCGGAAAGGTGCAGGCCGGCGTGGAGCATCCCACGACCGCAGCAAAAAAAACAGCGCCGGGGCGCTGTTTTTTTTTAACACAAAAACTCAGCTGCTCAATCAGCGTCTCGACTGGGGTAGCGCTGCTGCAGGAATGCGAACAGTGCGCGCATGCCCATCGCTTCGCCGCCGCGCGGCCGGCCGGGGCGGTCGGCGTCGTTCCAGGCGTAGGTATCCAGATGCAGCCAGGCGATCGCGTCGGGTACGAAGCGTTCCAGATACAGCGCCGCGGTGATGGCGCCGGCATGGCGCGAGGGGCCGGCATTGGCGAAGTCGGCCAGCTGGGACTCCAGCAACTTGCGGTACGGGCGCCACAGCGGCAGTTGCCACAGCGGGTCGTTCACCGCGCGGCCGGCGGCCAGCACGGCGTTGGCAAGTTCATCGCGGTTGGCAAACAGCGCCGGCAGATCCGGCCCCAGCGCCACCCGTGCGGCACCGGTGAGGGTGGCGAAATCGATCATCAGCTCGGGTTGCTGCTCGGCGCCGTAGCTGAGTGCGTCGCACAGCACCAGACGTCCCTCGGCATCGGTATTGTCGATCTCCACGGTGAGGCCGGCACGGGTGGTGATCACGTCGCCCGGGCGCATCGCGTTGCCGGCCAGCGCATTTTCCACCGCCGGCACCAGCAGGGTCAGGCGCACCGGCAGTCGCGCCTGCATGATCAGCCCGGCCAGCGCGATCGCGTGCGCGGCGCCGCCCATGTCCTTCTTCATGTTGCGCATGCCGTCCGCGGATTTGATGTCGAGGCCGCCGGAATCGAAGCAAACGCCCTTGCCGATCAGCACCAGCTTCGGATGGGAGGCCTTGCCCCAGCTCAACTCGATCAGGCGCGGTGCGCGATGGCTGGCGCGGCCAACCGCATGGATGGTCGGAAAGTTGGCATCGAGCAGCTCGTTGCCCGTCCAGCTGCGCACCCTGGCCTTGTGCGTCTTGCCCAGTTGCTTGATCGCCTGGGCCAGCTGCTGCGGTCCCATGTCTTCGGTCGGCGTGTTGACCAGGTCGCGCACCCGCGCGGTGGCCTCCACCAGCGGCAGCAGGCGCTGCCGGTCGGCGGCGGTTACCGCCAGTCGTGCCGGCGCGCGGGCCGGCTTGCGGTAGCGGCTGAATCGATAGGCGCCCAGTGCCCAGCCCAGGGCGGCCTGCAGCGGATCGGCCAGCACGTTTTCGGCGGCAAGGTGATAGTTCGCCTCGGGCAGGGTATGCGGCAGTGCAGCCAGCGCCCCCAGCGCATCCTGCGGATCGACTCCGACCAGCACGCGCTCCAGCTTGCCGTGGCTGTCGGCGAGCAGTGCAAACGTGCCGGCGGCGGCCTGGAAGCCGCTCTCGCCCAGCCAGCGTCGCTGCGCGGCGGTCAGTCGCCGGCGCGTGGCGACGAAATGCGCCGCGTCGGTGGTCTCGATGGCAATGCTGTGGCGGTCGCCGGACTGGCGTTCGATCAGGACGGACATGCGGTTTCCTTGCGGCGTGCAGCGGTGTGTGGCGCCGGATGCGTCACTTGGCGACCTGCAATGATGCACCCTTTGCCGTGAACTGCCTATGCTGCGGAGGGCTGCGCTTCAAGCCAGTCGGCCAGTGCCGCCAGGTCGGGCAGATCCAGTTCGGGGGGCGGGCCCAGCGTGGCCGGCCAGCGGTCGCCGCAGCGATTGATCCAGGCGGTGCGCAGGCCGGCCGCACGGGCGCCTGCGACGTCCAGCAGCGGGTCGTCGCCGGCGTGCAGGATCGCCGTGGGGGCTACGCCCAACTGCTCGGCGGCGGCCAGAAAGATTCGCGGGTCCGGCTTGGCCGCACCGGTAACGCGCGCGCTGATGTGATGGGTGAAGTGTTGCCGGATGCCGATACGCTGCAAGTCGGCATTGCCGTTGGTCAGGCTGGCCAGCGGCCAGCGGGCGGCGATCCGCCGCAGCGCCGGCAGGCTGTCCGGATACAGCTCCACGGTGTTGCGCGCCGCGAAGTAGATTTCCCACAGTTCGTCCACCGGTGCGGCCGCGATGCCGCAGGCGGCAAAGGCCTGTTGCAGGGTGAGCCGGCGCTGCGCGGTGAAATCATGGGCCAGGTCGAGCCGTCGGCTGGCGATCCGTGCGCGCAACTCGCGCATCGCCGTGACCGGCCAGACGCGGGCGACGTCGGGATGGTGCCGCCGCAGCCACGCATCGACTGCACGGTCGGCGCGTTCCAGTGCCGGGGCCACCGGCCACAGGGTGTCGTCCAGATCGATCGTGAGCGCGAGTACCCGCACGTCACTCCACCACTTCAGTCGCGGCTGAGCCGCAGCCATTGCCCCGGTCTGAGGCGATTGCCGGTGAGATGGTTCCAGTCGCGCAGGCGGGCCGCGTCCAGGGCATGCTTGCGGGCGATCGATGCCAGCGTGTCGCCCTTGGCCACCCGGTAGGTCTTGCCGCCGAGATCGGCGCGGCTCGTGGCCGAGTTTGCATCCGCCACGACCTTGCTGAAATCCGTGCCATTGGCTCCCGGGTCGTTGATCGTGGTGGCGGTACCGCTTGCGTGCGCCAGACTGCTGACGCTCATTCCGGCGATGCCGCCGCTAATGTCGCTCAGCCGGCTCTTTTTTTTTTCCGGCGCGGCAGCCGCCGCCTGATCCTGTGCGCGGCGGCGCTCCAATGCCCGCCGGGCGGCCTGCGTGTCCGGCGAAGTGGGGGCGACCGCGACGCGGTCGGCGTAGGTTGCCCCCGGCGCGGAAACCGGCGTGGCAGCTGGTGCGATATGGCTGGCCCGGGCGCCGGCTTCGGCGAGAATCCGGCTGCGCCGCGAGCGATCCATCGAGGCCAGCGCGCTGCCGTCCTGGAATGGCAGTACCGCATGCTGGCGCAGCGCCGCCCTGGCCGCGGCGGTCTGCGCGAAGTCGACAAATGCCTGTGCCTCGGCGGCCTTCGATCCATGCGGGTTGGTGACCAGATACAGCGGGCTGTACAGCACGTAGCTGCCGTCGGCGAGGTTGGCCACGGAGGGCGCGACGCCGTTGATCGCCAGTGCCTTGAGCTTCGGGTTGCCGCGTATGTCGCTCAGCGTGGAGGCACCCAGGCCGTTGGGATTCAAGGCCACCCCGTCTTCGAGCTTGCGCGTGTTGACGTACAGCCGCGGTGCGGCGACCGGCTGGTTGCCGCGGCCGAACAGCAGCTGGCGCAGGCTGAACTCCACGCCGTCGCCGGGGCTGGCCACCGCGTAGAGGTCGATCGGCGCATCGCGACCGCCGACCTCGCTCCAGTTGTGGATCCTGCCGTAATAGATGTCGTGCACCTGCTTCAGGGTGAGGCTGCGCACCGGATTGGACGCGCTGGTGATCATCACCAGCGCGTCCCAGGCCACCGGGGTGAAGATCAGATTCGCATCCTCGGCGCTGCCATCGGAAGCGCGCGCGCTTCCGGCCACATCCGCCTGGCCGCTGGCCAGCGCATCGATGCCGGAAGCGGTGTTGAACGGCTGCAATTGGACATGGCCGTGGCCGGCCCTTTCCCAGGCCGGCGCCACCTCGTTGACGACGCCGCGCGCCGTGACATCGTCGCCACGCCAGATCAGGCCGGCACCTTGCGCGGCATGCGCATGGCTGCCGGCGAATGCGTCGGCGGCGAGGCAGGCCCCGATCAGGGCGGCGGACAGCAGGGCGCAGTGACGTGCGGACATGTGATGGGAAACCCGGCAGAACTGGTGGATGACGGTGCAAGCCTGGCGCAGGCAGCGGCATGTCGCCGTGAAACACACAGCTTATTGCATCGACCTGAACCTCGAACATCAAGCACTTTCATGCCGTTGCGCCGGGGCCGGGCGCCAAGTTGTGAGCCGGCGCACGGCCACAGGGCCGACCAGGACACGCCAGGCGGTCAGTTGATCACGACATAGTGCGAGCCATCGGCGTTGGCCACCACCAGCACCAGCGGGTCCGGTTGCACGCCGGCCAGTCCGCGCAGCATGCGCAGGCTGCCGATGCGCTGGTTGCCGACCCCGATGACGACATCGCCGACGGTGAGTCCGGCGCGGGCGGCGTGGCTGCCCGCCTGCACCGAACTGACCGCCACGCCGTCGAGGCCCTGGTCGCGCTGATCCTGGCTCAGTTCGCTGAAGCGCACGCCGCGCAGGCGCGGATCGAGCTGGCTGCCGTCGAGGCTGGCCAGTTTTTCCGCGATCAGGGTGGCGCTGATTTCGCGCACATGGCCGGCACGCAGCACGCCCAGCCGCACCGTGCTGCCCAGCGGCAGCAGGCCCTCGGCATTGCGCAGCTGCTGCTCGCTGCGCAGCGGCTTGCCGTCGAGCGTGGTCAGCACGTCGCCGGGCTGCAGCCCGGCGCGCGCGGCAGCCGAACCGTCGTTGACGCCGGTCACCGCCACGCCGTTGCTGTCCTTGAGTCCGAGCAGTCTGGCGATCCGCGGCGTGATCGTCTGCGTCTGCATGCCAAGGCTGCCGCGCAGCACCTTGCCGTGTGCCAGCAGTTGCGTCATCACCTCGCCGGCGAGATTGCTGGGGATTGCAAAGCCGATCCCGACATTGCCGCCCGAGGGCGAAAGGATCATCGTGTTGATGCCGACCAGCTGGCCGCGCAGGTTGACCAGTGCGCCGCCGGAATTGCCCGGGTTGATCGAGGCATCGGTCTGGATGAAATTCTGGTAGCCGCCCATGCCCGATGGGCCCTGGCCCAGGCCGGAACGGCCCAGCGCCGAGACGATGCCGGAGGTCACCGTCTGGCCGAGCCCGAACGGGTCGCCCACCGCCACCGCGTAGTCGCCGACGCGCAACTGGCTGGAGTCGGCCAGCGGCAATGCCTGCAGATGGTCGGCCGGAATCTGCACCACGGCCACGTCGGTGTCCGGATCGGTGCCGATCAGCTTGCCCTTGAAGCTGCGCCCGTCCTGCAGCGTCACGCGGATGTCGTCGGCACCGCCGACCACGTGATTGTTGGTCAGCACGTACCCCTTGGCGGCATCCACGATCACGCCCGAGCCCAGGCTTTGCTCCACCCGCTCCTGCGGGGAGGCGGGCAGGCCAAAGAACTGGCGCACGATCGGGTCGTCGAAATACGGGTCGCGCACGCGCACCCGGGTCTTGGTGGAGATGTTCACTACCGTCGGCGTCACATGCTGCAGCATCGGCGCCAGCGACGGCATCGGCTGGTTGCCGATCGCGGGCGGCATGGCGGCATGGCTGGCGCCTGGCAGGCTGCCGATGCAAATGGCGACCAGCAAAGCGGTCAGCCGGTGCGGGAAGCGGTGGCGGCGTCTCGACATGGATCCTCCTGGGCAATCTCTGCGGTGCTGGTTCGACCAGACGCAGGCGCCGCGGTTCATTTCGATAATGAGTGTTCCGACACTTTACATCCGGCGCCGTCGGGGGTACCTTGCTTCACCGATCACAACCACAACATCTTGTGTTCGAAAGCGGGCGCCAAGACAAGCACTGGTGCCGTGCATCGTACTCTTTGAGGGGGGAGTCGTTGTCGTCGGGCATGCTGCGGAGCTTCGGTCGGAGGGCAATCCTCACGACGGGTCGTTCGCCGCAAAAACACATGACACGCCGTTGAGCGCGGCGTCATCACCAAAATAAAAACAAAGGGTCCGCAGGACCCTGCCGGGAGGTCAGGAAGCCGATGAGCACAGCACGTGCACCAGCCAACAATTCAGCCAAGAACCGTGACGCCGTGGAAATTCCGTTGCAGCCCGCGTCGCTGGATATCTGGGACAAGAAGTACCGCCTGAAGGCGAAATCCGGCGAGCCGGTCGATGCCACCATCGACGAGACCTACCAGCGGGTGGCGCGCGCGCTGTCCGAGGTCGAGGCCAGCGACGAGTTGCGTGGACACTGGTACCAGCGCTTCCTGTGGGCGTTGCGTCGCGGCGCGATCCCGGCCGGCCGGATCACCTCCAACGCCGGCGCGCTGGCGCACAAGCCGGCCACCTCCACCATCAACTGCACCGTCTCCGGCACCATCCGCGACTCGATGGACGACATCCTGGAGAAGGTGCACGAGGCCGGCCTCACGTTGAAGGCGGGGTGCGGCATCGGCTACGAGTTTTCCACGCTGCGCCCGCGCGGCGCCTACGTCTCCGGCGCCGGCGCGTACACCTCCGGCCCGCTGTCGTTCATGGACATCTACGACAAGATGTGTTTCACCGTGTCCTCCGCCGGCGGCCGCCGCGGCGCGCAGATGGGCACGTTCGACATCGCCCATCCCGACGTCAAGGAATTCATCCGCGCCAAGCGCGAGGACGGCCGGCTGCGCCAGTTCAACCTCAGCCTGCTGATCACCGACGCCTTCATGGAAGCGGTCGAGAACGACCAGGATTGGCCGCTGGTGTTTCCGGTGCACGTCAAGGAAAAGGACGAGATCGACGTCGACGATCCGTCGAAAGTGGTCTGGCGCGAATGGCCCACCCACGACAACTACGTCGACCGCGAGGACGGCCTGGTCGCCTGCAAGATCTACGGCCACATCCGCGCGCGGCACCTGTGGGACATGATCATGGTCTCGACGTACGACTACGCCGAGCCCGGCTTCATCCTGATCGACAAGGTCAACGAGATGAACAACAACTGGTGGTGCGAGCACATCCGCGCCACCAACCCGTGCGGCGAGCAGCCGCTGCCGCCGTACGGCTCGTGCCTGCTCGGCTCGGTCAACCTGACCACCTTCGTGCGCGACCCGTTCGGCCCCAAGGCGCGCTTCGACTGGGACGAATACCGCGAAGTGGTCAAGGTGTTCACCCGCATGCTCGACAACGTGGTGGAGATCAACGGCCTGCCGCTCGAGCAGCAGCGCGACGAGATCACCTCCAAGCGCCGCCACGGCATGGGCTTCCTGGGCCTGGGCTCCACCCTCACCATGCTCAAGCATCGTTACGGCACCGCCGAGGCGGTGGCTTTCACCGAAGAGGTCTCGCGCGAGATGGCGGTGGCCGGCTGGGAAATGGCGCTGGACCTGGCCCGCGAGAAAGGCCCCGCACCGATCCTGCTGAAGGACTACACCGTCACCGGCGACATGCTGCGCAAGCGCCCGGAAATGCTCGCCGACGGCTACCAGGTCGGCGACGTCGTCCCCGGCCGCGTGCTGCATGCGAAATACAGCCGCTACATGCAGCGCATCGCCACGGTGGCGCCGAACCTGGTGGCGCAACTGGCCGAGACCGGCGCACGCTTCACCCACCACAGCTCGATCGCGCCCACCGGCACGATCTCGCTGTCGCTGGCCAACAACGCCAGCAACGGCATCGAGCCCAGCTTTGCCCACAGCTATTCGCGCAACGTGATCCGCGAGGGCAAGAAGACCAAGGAAAAGATCGAGGTGCTCAGCTACGAGCTGCTCGCCTACCGCGCCCTGATCAACGCCGATGCCAAGGTGTCTGCCGACGACCCGGCCAACAAGCTGCCGGACTACTTCGTCGCTGCCGACGACATCGGCCCGAAAGAGCATGTCGACATCCAGGCCGCCTCGCAGAAGTGGATCGACTCGTCGATCTCCAAGACCGCGAACGTGCCCACCGACTACCCCTACGAGGACTTCAAGGACATCTACTTCTACGCCTACAAGCAGGGGCTGAAGGGGTGCACCACGTTCCGTTTCAACCCGGCTGCGTTCCAGGGCGTGCTGGTCAAGGATTCCGATCTTGAAAGCACCCTCTACCGCTTCGAGCTGGAAGACGGTAGCGTTGTCGAACTGAAAGGCAATGAGCAGGTGGAGTACGACGGCGAAATGCACTCCGCCGCCAATCTCTTCGATGCCTTGAAGGAAGGTTACTACGGCAAGTTCTGACCATCATCGGAGGGGAAAAC
>JAGWNA010000117.1 GCA_028871555.1 Lysobacteraceae bacterium | reverse complement strand
ACATTCCGGCTCGGCGGCATGGTCAAGGCCGGCTCGATCCAGCGCAGCGACAAATCGCTCAAGGTCACCTTCACCGTGGTCGACGCCGGCGGCGCGATGCCGGTCGAATACACCGGCATCCTGCCCGACCTGTTCCGCGACAACCAGTCGGTGATCGCCACCGGACACATGGACAAGGCACGCTTCGTCGCCACCGAAGTGCTGGCCAAGCACGACGAAACCTACATGCCGAAAGAGCTGAAGGACGCCATGGCCAAGGCGCACGCGAACAAGAAAATCGAAGAGGCCGGGAACCGGGCACCGGGAAACAGTGGTGGATAACGCCATGTCGGATCCTCTTTCGCCCGCCCGGAGCCAACCCATGTCGCTGACGTCGCACTGCAACGTTTCCCGTTTCCCGTTCCCCGTTCCCGGCTCCTCGTCATGACCCCCGAACTCGGCCAACTCGCACTGATCCTTGCCCTGCTGCTGGCCCTGGCCCAGGGCATCCTGCCGCTGATCGGCGCCTGGCGCGGCAACCGCGCCCTGATGGCAACCGCCCGTCCTGCCGCAGCCGGCCAGGCGGTATTCGTGGCGATCGCTTTCGGCATCCTGGTGTGGGCATTCCTGCATTTCGATTTCTCGGTGAGATACGTCGCCGACAACTCGAACCTGGAGCTGCCCTGGTATTACCGCATCGCCGCCGTGTGGGGCGCGCATGAGGGCTCCCTGCTGCTGTGGATCCTGATCCTGAATGCCTGGACGGTCGCCCTGGCCGCGTTCAGCCAGAAGCTGCCCGAGGTATTCGCTGCCCGTGTGCTGGCCGTGATGGGACTGGTCGCGGTGGGCTTTCTCGCCTTCATCGTGTTCACCTCCGACCCGTTCGGACGGCTGTTGCCGATGCCCGGCGACGGCGCGGATCTGAACCCGGTACTGCAGGACCCGGGCATGACGTTCCATCCGCCGGTGCTGTACATGGGTTATGTCGGTTTCTCGGTGGCCTTCGCGTTCTCGATCGCCGGGCTGCTTGGCGGCGAGATGGAACAGGCATGGGTGCGCTGGGCCCGGCCCTGGACAAATGCCGCCTGGGGCTTCCTCACCGCCGGCATCGTCGCCGGCAGCTGGTGGGCGTATGCCGAACTGGGCTGGGGTGGCTGGTGGTTCTGGGATCCGGTCGAAAACGCCAGTTTCATGCCGTGGCTGGTCGGCCTGGCATTGATCCATGCGCAGGCGGTCACCGAGAAGCGCGGCAGCCTGCGCGCATGGACGATCCTGCTGTCGATCTTTGCATTCTCACTGAGCCTGCTGGGCACCTTCCTGGTGCGTTCGGGCGTGCTCACCTCGGTCCACGCCTTCGCCTCCGACCCGCGTCGCGGCATCTTCATCCTGGCGTTCCTGACCGTCGTGGTCGGCGGTTCGCTGCTGCTGTATGCCCTGCGCGCCCCCAAGGTGGCAGGCGGCAAGCCGTTCAACGTGGTGTCGCGCGAGACCGTGCTGCTGATCGGCAACCTGTTGTTCGCGGTGGCATCGGCGATGGTGCTGCTTGGCACGCTGTTCCCGCTGATCGGCGACGCGCTGAACCTGGGCAAGATCTCGGTCGGCCCGCCCTACTTCGGCTTCCTGTTTCCGCTGCTGATGCTGCCGGTGGTGCTGCTGATGCCGTTCGGTCCGTTCCTGCGCTGGGGCAAGGGCGAGGCCGCACCGCTGAAAGGCCTGCTCCTGCGCATCATCGTCGCGGCGGTGGCGTGCGCGATCGTCGCGGCGTTCTTCGTCGATGGCCAGCTCAAGGCCACCGTCGGCGTGGCCGCCGCGGTGTGGATCGCTGCCGGCACCGTGCTGTTTGCCTACAAGCGTTGGCGCGAGGCGCCGCGCGGTCGCCGTTATCCGGCCGAACTGGCCGGGATGCTGCTGGCGCATCTGGGCATGGCGGTGTTCGTGATGGGCGTGCTGCTCAGCGAAACGCTCAGCGTGACCAGCGACGTACGGATGGCACCCGGCCAGACCCAGCGCATCGGCGGCTACGATTTCCGCTTCGACGGCGCGCATCGCACCACCGGACCGAACTGGACTGCCGACCAGGGCATCATCGTGGTCACCCGCGATGGCAACAAGGTGGGCACGATGCTGCCGCAAAAGCGTACCTACCTGCGTGGCCAGGTGCAGACCGAATCGGCCATCGATGCCGGCTTCAGCCGCGATCTGTATGTCGCACTGGGTGAACCGATGGATGCCGGCAACATCCAGGGCGCGTGGTCGCTGCGACTGTACTACAAGCCGTTCATACGCTGGATCTGGGGCGGCGGCCTGCTGATGATGGTGGGCGGCTTTACCG
The DNA here is from genome assembly GCA_028871555.1 of Lysobacteraceae bacterium. Lineage (GTDB taxonomy): Bacteria > Pseudomonadota > Gammaproteobacteria > Xanthomonadales > Rhodanobacteraceae > Rhodanobacter. The sequence goes on along the minus strand of JAGWNA010000117.1, from coordinate 2,757 downwards.
CGGCCGCCGACAAGCGCTTCCGCATCAAGCGCAGTGTCGACGAAGCCGCACGCACCGACGGACTGCTGGCACAGGAAACCCGCGCATGAGCCGATTGCTGCCCTTGATTGGATTCATGTTGCTGGTGGGGCTGTTCGGCTTCGGCATCTGGTGGAATACCCAGCATGACCAGAACGAGGTGCCCTCGCCGCTGATCAACAAGCCCGCGCCGGCGTTCGTCCTGCCCAGGCTGGACGACCCCACGCAGACCGTCAGCAAGGCAAGTCTGCTCGGCAAGCCCTACCTGCTCAATGTATTCGCCAGCTGGTGCTTTGCCTGCGGCGAGGAGCACCCGACACTGATGGCCGAGGGCTCGCAGCTGGGCGTGATGCTGCTCGGCTACGACTACAAGGATGCCCCGGACGACGCGAAGAACTGGCTGCGCGAACACGGCAACCCCTACCGCATGGTGGTCGCCGACCGTCCCGGCCGCACCGCGATCGACTTCGGCGTGTACGGCGCACCGGAGAGCTTCCTGATCGACGCCAAAGGCGTGATCCGCTACAAGCACATCGGTCCGATCACCCCCGAGGTGATCACCAAAGAGCTGAAGCCGGCGGTCGCCGCACTGCGCAAGGAGTCCCCATGATGCTTTTCGGTACGCGCGATGCCCTTGCTCTTCCACCACTGACAAGAGCATCGCGCGCGCGCGCGCTCCTGGGGTTTCTGCTGGTGGCGATGCTGGCATTCGCAAGCGTGGCGCACAGCCAGGCAATCCAGCCGCTGCCGTTCAAAAACCACGCCGAGAAAGTGCGTTTCCAGCACCTCACCCGCCAGCTGCGCTGCCTGGTCTGCCAGAACGAGACGATCGCCGACTCCAACGCCGACCTGGCCCGCGACCTGCGGCTGGACGTGTTCCAGCAGATGCAGCAGGGCCGGAGCGACAAGCAGATCAAGCAGTACCTGGTCGCGCGCTACTCCGATTTCGTGCTGTACGACCCGCCATTGCAGGCCGACACCCTGCTGTTGTGGTTTGGCCCCCTGCTGATCCTGCTCGCTGGCGCGGCGGTGGTGATCATGGCCATCCGCAGACGCAGCCGGGATGCCGGCACCACCGTCCAGGCACCGGCTGGGCAGGCACCGACCGATAGCGAGGATGACTGGTGAAAATCGTTTTTTACGTAGCCGCCGCAGCGATGATCGCTGTGGCGCTGGCCGCCTTGTTGCTGCCATTGATCCGCGAGGGGCGCCGTTCAGGTCGCCCGCGCAGCGCCTTCGTGCTGATCCTGGTCATTGCTCTGGCATTGCCACTGGCAACCGCCAGCCTGTACCTGCTGGTCGGTACGCCGGTTGCGCTCGACGGAGTGGGCCACCAGGTCGGAAAGTCGCTCACCATGCAGGAGGCGGTGGTCCAGTTGCGCGCGCATCTGGCAGAGAAGCCGGACGATATCCAGGCCTGGATGCTGCTGGCGCAGACCAGCACCATGCTGCACAACTCCGCCGAGGCACGCGATGCCTATGACCACATACTGAAGCTCGACGCCAACAACCCCGACGCGATGGTCGGCTGGGCCGAGACCGATGCGCTGGCGAGCAAGGACCACGTCATCGACGACCGTGCACGCGAACTGCTCAAGCACGCCGTGCTGCTGCAGCCGGACAGTCAGCGCGGGTTGTGGCTGCTCGGCGTCAGCGACTTCCAGCGTGCCGACTACCGCGATGCAGCCGCCACCTGGCGCCTGCTGCAGAAACAGCTCGAACCGGGCTCGGAGGTCGCCAAGGCGGTTGCCGGACAGATCACCCAGGCCGATGCCCGCGCCGGCGGCGCACCGGCAGAAGCATCCACCACCGCGGCAGCCGCGGCCTCGCAAGGCGCGACGCTGGAGGTACGGGTATCACTGGCGCCGGCACTGAAGTCCAGGCTGCGTCCCGCAGATACCTTGTTCGTCTTCGCCCGTGCCGAGCACGGCCCGCCAATGCCGCTGGCCGTCGCCAAACTTGACGCCGGCAAGCTGCCGGTCACCGTCACGCTGTCCGACGCCATGGCGATGACGCCGGCGCTGAAGCTCTCCTCCGCGACCCATGTGTTTGTCGGCGCACGGATCAGCCACAGCGGCGAACCGACCGCACAGCCGGGCGATCTTGAAGGCAATGCCGGCACCGTCGCCGTCGACCGCAAGACCCCTATCGAGATCCGCATCGACAAGGTGCATTGATGGGTCCGGATGCGCGACGCTATCTGGCCCTGCCCTCGCCGTTCGCCCTGAAGCGGGGTGGGCGGCTGTACGGCGCGCGCATCGCCTACGAGACCTGGGGCGAACTCCGCCCCGCCCGCGACAACGCCGTGCTGATTCTCACGGGGCTGTCCCCCAGCGCACATGCGGCATCGAATGCGGCAGATCCGACACCCGGCTGGTGGGAGCCGATGATCGGTCCAGGCAAGGCGATCGACACCTCGCGCTGGTTCGTGATCTGCGTGAATTCGCTGGGCAGCGACAAGGGCTCGACCTGCCCGGCCTCGATCGATCCGGCCACCGGCAAGGCCTATCGGCTGAGCTTTCCGGAGCTGGCGCTGGAGGATGTCGCCAACGCGGCACACGCCGTGGTCGGCAGCCTCGGCATCGCGCGACTGGCCTGCCTGATCGGCTGCTCGATGGGCGGCATGAGCGCGCTGGCCTACATGCTGCTGCACCCCGGCAGCGTGCGCGCGCACATCAGCGTGGATACCGCCCCGCAGGCGCAGCCGTTCGCGATCGCGATCCGCTCGCTGCAGCGCGA
>JAGWNA010000116.1 GCA_028871555.1 Lysobacteraceae bacterium | reverse complement strand
GAAATGCCGTCTGACACACGTTGTCCGCCGTCATGCACTGACCGCCGCACGTTTCACGTCTCATCCGAAACCCCATCACCGGCAGCGGCCCGAAAGCCCAGGGCAAAAGCTTCATGCGCACGGGTTGACGGGGAAGTCTCCTACGGAATTGTTAGACATGCTCTGCGGCCTTGTAGAAGTTTGGCGGAACCTCGACTGAGAAAGGCTCGCCTGTCTCGACAGACCTAGTCTTCTTGAACATGCCAGACACTTTGATCTTGTATGGAAGATAGACGAAGCGAGAATAGCCAGGAGACTCAATATGTACGCGAACGCCATCTGGCAACACAGGTGAAAACTGCGCGGGAATATTGACGTTCGCGGCAAGGGCAACGCCTAGAAAATCACCGGTGCCGGCGCCCGAGCGAAACGCGTCAGCCAAAAGCCCGTAGATTTCTTGAGCTTTAGGATGCTCCTCGCCGTTGTAACCACCTACCGCAGCGACTTTTCCGTCTTGCGACAAGGTAGCGCCGAAAGGGTGGAACTCGCCTGCTTTCTCGAGCATCGTCCGTGCGAAGTCTAGGCAATACGTCAGCAACTCATGCAGCTGTTCGGGCGATGCGGCCATGTGCTCCCCTGATGTCTAACGCTCGAATTAAGCGGCGGCGGAGCCGTCCGCTTGGATGACGGGTTAGACCTCACTCTACGTTGAGCAACACAACTTTGCCATGCTCGACTATTTTGACGTTGCCGAAATTGGACACGTACGCCGAGCAGGTGCCACTTGCCTTGGCGCCGCTGGCAATGTTGTCAGGTGCAACACATGAACCTTGGCATTCGCTGGAGTCTGAGCAGGCCTTGCCGGAATCAGCGGCCTTGAGGTCGCAGACTTTTGGCTTGCCAGGAAATGGAAGGCCCAGCGCTGTCCAGTTGCCGCCCCGCGCGGCGCACTCGGCAGCCGTTTGCGGAATCGCCGGCTTTGCGACGGTTGCGGCAACCCTCGGGTCAGCGCAAGCGCTGATGACGAGAGGGACAATGATCAAGACCAGCACGCGCAGGAAAGTCATGTTGTGAGGTCTAACGCTGGAGTTAAGCGGCGGCGAAGCCGTCCGCTTGGACGAGTGGTTAGGGGGCACGCCTACTGCGCGAATGCCCCGCAGTTCTCTGGCGCACGGATTACGGCAGCGCAGAGGTGGTTGAACCAACCCTTCGAAAGCTTAAGCACAAACTCGGGGGCACCGCCAGCACGAACAACAAGGTCCGTGCCGGGTATGAACTGGATGTCTACGGGTAAGCCACCCTCGTGCACTAACTCGCAGCGCAACCATTTGTAGAAAATTTGCTCGACGCTGTGAAGCTCACCACGAAACTCGGCGCTCAAGCGAACAGTGAGGGAAGCCGACATAAATTGCTTAAACGCTTCGTTGTCTTTGACCGTCTTGCGATCTGGATAGCGGAGCCTAGCTGTCGCAGCGACTGCTGACAGCGCGCACAGAAACGCACCCTCACGACGTCCGTGTTGCCAGAGAAATTTCGCATCCTCAACCCGGTCGCGAATGCTCACGCCGTGCCCCCTAACACCAAGTCGATTTCAAAGCGCAGTGTAAACCTGCGGCCTATCCCGTGTGTGCCTGATGCCTTTGCCGTGCCCTTGGCCTACGAAAATCAACGGTTTGATCCCCTTGGTGCAGCCTGGTCCTGCAGCCTGATCTCGCCATGTCGGGAATCGGGGTGGAGGTCGCGGTGTGATCCTTTCACGGAGCAGGACACGAGGCAAGCGGCGGCGGGCGGGCGCCGAGGTAGCGTGATCCGGTGGATCCGGTGCGCAATCGCAGGTGCCGATTCAGCCGGCTCGGCAAGGTCAGGCGCAGTGGGCAAGCGGGGAGGCTTCCGGGCCGGTCTGCTCCGTATCCCGAACAGCCTCACCCGCACCAAGCGCACCCGTCACGCACGCCCGCCTCAACAGAGCCACGCCCCCGGGTACTCCCGCCCCGCCCGCTTCGGCTGATAGCACATCGCCGTGCGATGGAACGCCTCATCGGCATTGCCCGCATGCCATCCCGGGATACCCGACAACGGCATGGGCCGCAATTCCTGGGGATCGTTCAGCAGCTGGCCTGTGGCGATGGCTTGGGCGCAGGTCGCGCGGACCCGGGCGATCTCGATTCCATGGGCCGACTGGAACACCAGCGCCTTGCCGACCGGCAGCCTGTCCGGGTCCAAGGCCAGCTCCAGCAGGGCGTGGCCGAACACATCGACCCGGATCGCGCCGTCGAGCCACGCCTGGCGGTGGCGCCAGAACAGGCCATGCCAGTCGTGCGCGTCCCATGGCGCGAGCAGGGCCGGATCGCGCACGAGAACGATGACGCCGCCTTCGTCGAACTGGGTCAGCGCATCCTGCGGACGCGAGCGCCGCTTCGCGCCCATGCGGGCGATCTCGGCCATCTGGCGCCGGTTCAGCGCCTGTTTGAGCGCGCCATGGCGCAGCCAGACCAGGGCGTTGAGCAGGTCGTGCCAGTTGCCTTCGCGGGTGGCGATGTCGCCGCGCTCGGCGATGCGCTGCTCGTAGTGCATGCCGTCGGCGAGCAGGGCCGGGGTCTGCGCCACGAAGCGGTGTTTCGCGTTTGCCGGCAGGCAGCGGTTGAGCTGTTCGATGGACGGCCAGCCGGCACCTTCGAGCAGTGCGGCGTAGTCGTGCCAGGCCGCCAGCGGCAGCCGCCCGAACACCGCCGGATCGACTGCCTCGCGCGACGGCGCCCGGTAGCGCATGACCTCAGCCGGCGAGGCGCGCGTGCAGGTCGTGCTCGTCGGCGCTTTCCACCACCACGTCGACGAACTGGCCGGACTTGAGCTTGTGGCCATCGGCGATCAATACGCTGCCGTCGATCTCCGGCGCATCGGCGGCGGAGCGTGCCACCGCGCCGTGGGCACCGGCATCGTCGACCAGCACTTTGATGGTACGGCCGATCTTGCGCTGCAGCCTGGCGGCGGAGATTTCCGCCTGCACCGCCATGAACCGTTCGAGGCGATCCTCCTTCAGTTCCTCGGGCACCGGATCGGGCAGCTCGTTGGCCCTGGCGCCATCCACCGGCGAATACGCGAACGCGCCCACGCGGTCGAGCCCCGCCTCGCGCAGGAAGTCGAGCAGTTCCTCGAACTCGGCGTCGGTCTCGCCGGGAAAACCCACGATGAAGGTGCTGCGGATGGTCAGCTCGGGCACCAGCTTGCGCCAGTTGCGGATGCGCTCCAGCGTCCTGTCGATGTCGCCGGGGCGCTTCATCAGCCTGAGGATGCGCGGGCTGGCGTGCTGGAACGGGATGTCCAGGTACGGCAGGATCTTTCCTTCCGCCATCAGCGGCATCAGCTCGTCCACGTGCGGGTACGGGTAGACGTAGTGCAGGCGCGTCCACGCATCGAGTTCGGACAGGCCTTCGCACAGCTCGGTCATGCGCGTGCGGTACGCCCTGCCGCGCCATTCGCGCCCGGCGTATTTCAGGTCCACGCCGTAGGCGCTGGTGTCCTGCGAGATCACCAGCAGCTCCTTCACGCCGCCCTTGACCAGCTTCTCGGCCTCCACCAGCACCTCGTCGACCGGACGCGACACCAGGTTGCCGCGCATCGAGGGGATGATGCAGAAACTGCAGCGATGATTGCAGCCTTCGGAAATCTTGAGATACGCATAGTGCCTGGGCGTGAGCTTCACACCGACGCCGTCATCGGTTTGGGCGCCGAGGCGCCCGAACGGCACGATGTCGATGAACTTGTCGCGCTTCGGCGGCAGCGCGGTGTGCACCGCGGTCATCACGCTGGCGTAGTCCTGCGGGCCGCTGATCGACAGCACGTCCGGATACGCCTCGCGGATCAGCCCTTCGCGCCTGCCCAGGCAGCCGGTGACGATCACCTTGCCGTTCTCGTGCAGGGCCTCGCCGATCGCGTCCAGCGACTCCTGCACCGCCGCGTCGATGAAGCCGCAGGTGTTCACCACCACCGCATCGGCGGCGCCATAGCTGGGCACGATCTCGTAGCCTTCGACCTTGAGCTGGGTGAGGATGCGCTCCGAATCGACCAGCGCCTTGGGGCAGCCGAGGCTGACGAAACCGATCTTGGGTGCTGCCTGGGGCATGGGTCTGGGTTACCGTGAAAACGTATGCGGAAACAGCAGATTATACGGGATGCGGCGTGCCTGTCCGGGGCAGGCGCTGGATTCCCGCCACCGCGGGAATGACAATAGATGGGCATGGCTTTCAAGAAAGGAGCAATCGACATGAACCCCGGGATCGGACGCCGCACGGCGGCAACGCTGCTGCTGGTGGTCACGCTGAGCATGTTCTCCATGGCGCGGGCGGAGAACCCGGCCCCCAGCCCCGGGACGGAAACGGTGAAAACGTCGTTCCGGTTCGACACGCTGGTGTCGCGCCTGAAAACGGCGATCGCCGCCAACAGGATGGGTCTGGTGGCGCAGGCGAGCGCAAGCCAGGGCGCCGCCGGCCGCGGCATCAAGATCCCGGGCAACGCGGTGCTCATGGTGTTTCGCAACGACTATGCGGTGCGCATGCTGGCAGCGAGCGTGCCCGCCGGGATCGAAGCGCCGCTTCGCCTGTACGTCACGGAAAATGCCGACGGCACGGCGAGCATCACCTATCGCCGCCCGAGCGCGGTATTCGCTCCCTACGGCAGCGCCAGGCTGGACGCCATGGCCAAAGAGCTCGACCCGGTCTTCGCGAAGATCGTGAGCGATGCCGCGCGCAAGCGGCAGTGAGTTGCTCATCCCCCATATTGCCTGGAATCACCCCCTCCCCCTCAGGAGTACCGTCATGGGCCAGTACATCAACATCCCCACCCGCGGCACGCAGTGCATCGGCGCGTATCTGGCCCGGCCGCAAGGCCAGCCGAAGGGCGGCATCGTGGTGATCCAGGAGATCTTCGGCGTCAACGCGCACATGCGCAGCGTCACCGACCGCTTTGCCGGGCACGGCTACACCGCGATCGCGCCGGCGTTCTTCGATCATCTGGAAACCGGGGTGGAGCTGGATTACGACGAGGCCGGCTTCGCCAAGGGACGCCAGCTGGTCGGCGAACTGGGGCTGGAACGTGCGCTGGAAGACGTCGCCAGCGCAGCGGAGGCGATCTCGTCATCGGGCCGGATCGGCACGGTCGGCTATTGCTGGGGCGGCACCGTGGCGCTGCTGGCGGCG
>JAGWNA010000043.1 GCA_028871555.1 Lysobacteraceae bacterium | reverse complement strand
ACATCCGCACCCTGTTCCAGACCGTGGGCCTGGAGACCCAGTTCAACCGGGATTGGGGCATGCGCATCGAGGTGCCCTACTGGCAGCGCCACTTCAGCACGACGGACGAAGATACCGGCAAGCCGGTGACGTTCAACCACGGTGCATTGGGCGACATCCGGGTGATGGCCACCTACACCGGCTTTTCGGGCGACCGCTCCACCGGCCTGCAGTTCGGCGTCAAGCTCCCCACCGGCGACTGGACTTACCACGGCTTCGACCGCGACACCGAAATCGGCACCGGCACCACCGACCTGATCGTTGGCGGCTTCCACCGCTGGAACTTCGGCGCAAGCCTGGGCTGGAGCGGCTTCGTGCAGGGAACCGCGCTGCTGCCCGCCAATACCCGTGCCGGCTATCGCCCGGGCGATGAGCTGGATGCCGCCGCCGGCATCTATCCCGCAGGCTGGAAGGTCGGCACGCGCGCGCACCTGACGCCGATTCTGCAGGCCCTGCTTTCGTGGCGCTCTCCGGACTCCGGCGTCAACGCCGACCCGCCCAATACCGGATTGGCGCGCGTCCTGCTGGCACCGGGCCTGGAGCTGCAATGGCAGCGGCTGCGCCTCGATGCCAGCGTGGCCAAGCCGGTCTACCAGCGTGTACACGGCAACCAGCTGATCGGACAATGGCAGGGGTCGATGTCGGTCAGCTATGCACTTTGAGCGCATGCGCCAGGGTTGATGCCGCTGGCGTGCGGATGGGCATCATGCACGGCCGGCGGACAACGTCCGCCCGGCTGTCAACGGGAGCGCGGCGATGCGCAAGACCTACGATCGCGATTATTTCGACAAGTGGTACCGCGATCCGCGGCATGCGGTGGGTTCGCCGGCGGAGCTGCGGCGCAAGGTGGCGCTGGCGTTGGCGCAGGCCGAGTATTACCTGGGCCGGCCGGTTCGCAACGTGCTCGATGTCGGTTGCGGCGAGGCGCCGTGGCGCGCGCCGCTGCTGGCCCTGCGTCCGGGCATCGGCTATCGCGGACTCGATGCCAGCCCCTACGTGGTGCAACGCTACGGACGCAGCCGCCACATCGGCCTGGCGCGTTTCGGCCAGCTGGAACAGCTGCGCTTCGACACCCGCTTCGACCTGATCGTGTGCACCGACGTGCTGCACTACCTGCGGCCGGCGGAGATCCGCGCCGGCCTGGGCGGCATCGTCGACATGCTCGAAGGCGTGGCCTTTCTCGAGGTGTTCACCAGCCGCGACGACGTCGTCGGCGACCGCGACGGTTTCGTGTCGCGCACGCCCGAGTGGTACCTGCGTGAATTCGGCCAGGCCGGCCTGCTGCCGTGCGGCTCGCACTGTTACCTTGGGCCGCGGCTGGAGCGGCACATCGCCGCGCTGGAGCGGGCGCGCTTGCCGGTGTGACCGGTGGCATGACCGCGCGATGGCAATTGCCGTTGCCCTCGCATGGATCGGGGCAGGGTCGTCGTCGACGCAGCGGATCCAACTTCCACCGTGCAGGCGTCGGACCGGCGTCTGCCGAACAACGGAGCGTGTCGCCGGCCATGTCCGACCTTTCCTTTCAGCAACTGCAGTCGGCTGTGGTACAGATCGACCGGGCGTTTGCCATTCACGAAGACTGGATCAGGGGCCTGATCCGTACGTTCGTGGTCCGGCTTCCGCCGGAAGCCGGCGAACTGATGCCTGACGCGTACCGCCACTGCCCTTTCGGCCAGTGGTACGACAGCGATGCGATGAGTGCGCTGCACGACTACCCGGCGTTCGTCGCGGTCGGACGGGTGCACCAGCAGATGCACCAGGTTGCGGCGCGACTGCTGCAGCGCGTGGCCGATGGATTGCCGATTGCCGCCGGGGAACTGGACGAGATGATCGATCTGATCGACCGCCTGCGGCTGGAAATCCGGTCCTTGCGACATGAACTCAGCGAGAAGACGCAGAACCGCGATCCGCTCACCGGCGCGCTCGACCGCACGCGCCTGTTTCCCGACCTGCGCGAGCAGCAGGCGCTGATGAGCCGCCGCGCGCAGCCGTGCGCGCTGGCCATGATCGACCTGGACCACTTCAAATACATCAACGATCGCCATGGACATGCCGCGGGCGACGTCGTGCTGGCATCCACGGTGCAATGCCTGCAGGCCTTGCTGCGACCCTACGATCACCTGTATCGCTATGGTGGCGAGGAGTTCGTGCTGTGCATGCCCGACACCACGCTCGATGCGGCTCTTGGCCTGGGGGAGCGCCTTCGCGCGGCCGTGGCCGCGCAGCGGATCCACGCCGGTGGCAGTGATTCGTCGCTGCGGATCACCGCGTCATTCGGGGTGGCCGCGCTGGATCCCGCCTGTCCGGTCGAGGAGTCCGTCGACCGGGCCGACAAGGCCATGTACCGGGCCAAGATGAAGGGGCGCGATCGCGTCGAAGCCTGAGCCTGAGAGGCTGTGAACAGCCGTCCGCCTGCTGCGACCGCCGCTGGACGTCCGTGCCCCTTTTGTAGGAGCCCACCCTGTGGGCGAATGCTCTTCGCTGGCATCCCGGACAAGGGCATTCGCGCACAGGGTGCGCTCCTACCGGCGTCGGGCAACCCGTCTGTAGGAGCCCACCCTGTGGGCGAATGCTCTTCGCCGGCACCCCGACAAGGGCATCGCGCACAGGGTGCGCTCCTACCGGCCTCGGGCAACCCGTCTGTAGGAGCCCACCCTGTGGGCGAATGCTCTTCGCTGGCACCCCGACCAGGGCATTCGCGCACAGGGTGCGCTCCTACCGGCGTCGGGCAACCCGTCCGAGCCCGCTCGCGGGCGATGCCTTTGCTCTGATGGTGGAAACGGCGCTGCCAGGCCATTCTCCAGGCGAGGATGAGGTATGGGGGCAATCAGGGCGCGCCTTGTCACGAACACCCGGCGACGCTCTCGCTACGGTGGTCGGCTGTTCCCAGCCTGTGCCGGAGTCGTCCGGCGGGCCGTCCGCACGATCCTCACAGCAGCCGCAGCAACTCCCTCATCAACGGCAGCCGGCGCACGCGCACGGCGCTGGCGCGAAACACCGCGTTGGCCAGGGCCGGGGCAGCGGTGGGCATGGCCAGGAAGCTGGCGCCGGTGGGGGGACGGTCGCCGGGCACGGTGATGACTTCCACCGCATCGGGCAACTGCGCCATGCCGGCCAGCGGGTAGTCCTTGTAGCCGCGCTGCTGGATCTGGCCGCCCTTGAAGGTGATCGCCAGGTTCAGCGCGGTGGACAGCGCATCGAGCGTGGCGCCGGCTACCTGGCCTTCAAGGCCCAGCGGGTTGACCACGCGGCCGACGTCGACGGCGCACACGACGCGCTGGATGATCAGCTGCTCGCCCTGCATCGCGGCCTCGACGGCGTGCGCCACATAGGCGCCATCGACATGCCAGCAGGCGATGCCAAGGCCGCTCACGCTGCGCAGCCAGTTCTTCCATTCGATGCGGTCGGCAACCAGCTTGAGCACGTTGAGCAGACGGCCGACGTCCAGCGTGCCGCCGCTGCCGAGCGGCAGCTGGCGGGGTTCGCCGAGCAGGCGCAGCCGGGTGTCCAGCGGATTCTCTTTCAGCAGATGGGCGATTTCGTCGATGAAGCTTTCCGTTGCGAACGCGTTGCTCAGGTGCGGCATGCCGCGGGCGGGGCCGCGCGGGATCGCCGAGTCCAGCGCGTACCAGTCGCTGCGGAAATTCGGCAGCAGTCCGGCCGGCAACTGGTCGGACCGAAGTTCGGAGGTCCACAGCCGGTTGTCCGGCACGCCGCGATGCGCCAGCGCCGAGGCACTGGCCATGCGCTGGTTCCAGCCGATCACTCGGCGCTTGCGGTCGATGATCGCGCTGAACTGGTGCACGCTGCCGGAGCGGTAGTAGTCGTGGCCCAGATCCTCCTCGCGCGTCCACAGCAGGCGCACCGGCCTGCCGACGGCCTTGGCCAGCATCACCGCTTCGGCGACGAAGTCGTGATCGAGCCGGCGGCCGTAGCCGCCGCCGACGCGCGGCACGCGGATCTCGATCTGCGCGGGGGCCAGGCCGGTCAGGCGCTGCACCACCGCCCAGGCTTTCTGCGGCGCCTGGGTCGGCACGACCGCTCGGGCGCGATCCTTGTCCAGCCGCACCAGGCAGTTCATCGGCTCGGCGGTGGCATGCGCCAGCCATGGCTGGAAGTAGCTCGCCTGCAGGCGGCGGGCGGCTTTTTTGCCGGCCGCCTCGACGTCGCCGTCGTTGCGCACGCGCGTGGTGGGGGCGGCGGCGCTGTCGGCGAGCAGGGCGACCGCACGCTGCTCCAGCGCGGCGCTGCTTTCGCTGCCGCTGGCACCGGGTTTCCATTCGATTTTGAGTTTTTGCCGGCCTTGCAGCGCCGACCAGGTATCTTCGGCGAGCACCGCCACGGCCGGTGCGATCACCGTGCTGCCCCACGGCTGGCCGGGTTCGGGGGTGAGCTGCATCACTTTCACCACGCCTTGCACCGCCAGCGTGTCGGCGGTGTCGATGCGTTCCAGCGTGCCGTCCGGCCACGGGCAATGCGCCAGCACCGCCACCAGCGCGTCGCCGTCCTGCTCGTCGATCGCAAAGTGGGTCTGGCCGGTGACGATCCCGTGCGCATCGACATCGCCGGCGGGTCTGCCGATCAGCTGGTAGCGATCGGCCGTTTTCAATGGCGGCAGCCTGCGCGGCAGTGCGATCGTGCTGGCGTCGTCGACCAGGCTGCCATAGCTGAGGCGGCGACCGTCCAGCGCGATGACCGTGCCGGCATCGCAACGCAACTGGTCGGCCGGCATGCCGAGCCTGCGCGCGGCGGCCTGCAGCAGCAGCCAGCGCGCCAGCGCGCCAGCCTGGCGCAGGTCGCTCCAGGCCGCGGGAATCGAGCTGCCGGTGCCGCCGATCTGCCGCCCGTAGATCCAGTGCGGCTGGCCTTTGTCGTCGGCCACGCCCAGGCCGAGCTGGATCACGCTGACCTGGTTCCAGTCGGCATCGAGTTCGTCGGCAATGATCCGCGGCAATGCCGTGGCCACGCCGGTGCCGGTATCCGGGTCGCGTGCGCCGATCAGCACGTTGCTGTCGCTGTCGATCCGCACGTACGCGCCGAGGTCGTGGAAAGTATCGCCGAGCAGGGCCGGCGGCAGCGGCGGATCGGCGGCATCGGCGACGCGGATGCCGATCATCAGCACGCCGGCGCCGGCGGCCAGCACCTGCAGGAAGCGGCGCCGCTCGAGCCGGATCGTATCGTTGACGCGGTGTCCGCTCATGGCTGGACCGCCTTGCCGGCGGCCACGCGCTTGATCGCGCGGCGCACCCGGGTCTGGCAGCCGCAGCGGCACAGGTTCGGCAACTGGTCGATGTCGTCGTCGCCGGGCTGCTTCTTGCGCCGGAGCAGGCCGGCCGCCGCGATCAGCCAGCCGGGCGTGCAATAGCCGCAACCGATCGCGTCCTCGTCGATGAAGGCCTGCTGCAGCGGATGCAGCGTGCCGTCGTCGGCGGCCAGGCCTTCCACCGTGGTCACCTGCCTGCCGGCCAGCTTGGCGACCGGCAGCGTGATGGCGGATACCGCCTTGCCGTCCAGCAGCACCAGATCGGCGCCGTTTTCGCCGTGCGCATCGCCGTATTTGGTGCCGGTCAGCTGCAGCACGTCGCGCAGATACCACAGCAGCGGCATCTGCGGGTCGCCGGTGTGGCGGTAGTGCTCGCCGTTGATCTCAAGATCGATGCCGTTGCGTGCCTCGACCGGCACGATGCCGCTGTCCGGGCTGATCGGCAGGACCTGGGCTTGCACGGGTGCCATTGACGACCTCCTCGAAATGTATCCGCGCATTGTGACATTGCCATGATCGGCTAGGCGCGTGCCTGGCTGAACAGCCGGCGCCAGACGGCGTACACCGGCACGCCGGCCAGCATGATCAGCGCGCCGATGCCGGCATTGCGCGGGCTGTCGCCGATCGTCATCACCACCACGAAAGCCACGATGCCGATGAACAGCAAGGGCAGCCACGGATAGCCCGGCATCCGGAAACTCAGCGCACCGGCGTCGTGACGGCGGTACCAGAACAGCGTGGCCACGCCCGCGGCCGATGCCAGCCAGTCGCCGAAGGTGGCGTAGTCGAGCAACTGGCCGTAGGTGCCGGACAGGGCCAGCACGATCGCCCAGCCGACCAGCAGCAGCAGTGCGAGGTTCGGCGTGCGGTAGGTCGGGTGCAGGCGCGCCACCGAATGGAAGAACAGCCCGTCCGCGCCCATCGCCTGCAGCACGCGCGCACCGGCGACCAGGGTGATGTTGCAGAAGCCCAGGGTGGAGATCGCGATGCCCAGCGCGATCAGTTTCGCGCCGAGCGGGCCGGCCATGCGATCCATCACGTCGGCGGCCGGCGCGGTGCTGGTGGCGAGACCGGCGTGGCCGAGCACGGCCAGGTAGGCCACGTTGACCAGCACATAGGCCGCGATCACCAGCAGCATGCCGATGAACATCGCGCGGGGCAGGGTGCGTTGCGGTTCGCTCACTTCACCGGCGAGGTTGTTGAGGTTGGTGAAGCCCGAATAGGCGAACAGCACCGGCAGCGTGGCGCCGAGAAAGCCCGCGCCGGCGTGCGCCGGGTCCGCCGCCAGCAGCGGCTGGCCACCCACACCAGCGAGATACAGCCCGCTCGCCACCAGCACCGCCACCGCCAGCAGCTTCAGCAGGGTGAACAGGTTCTGCACCTGCGCGCCGAGTTTCATCCCGAACAGGTTGATGCCGCCGACGAACACCAGCGCGCCCACGGTCAGCGGCAGTGCCATCCCCGGCGGCAGCCCGAACGCGGCGGCGGCATAGCTGGCGAAGATCGTCGCCACCGCGGCGCTGGAACCGGAGTAGATCACCAGCAGCATGGTCCAGCCGAACAGGAAACCGGGCAGCGGTCCGAATGCCTCGCGCAGGTACACGTAGCTGCCGCCGGTCTGCGGCCGGCGCGCGCCCAGTTCCGCATAGCACAGCGCGCCGATCAGGGTCAGCACGCCGGCGCCGACCCACATCGACAGCAGGCTCAGGCCCGAGCCGGTGCGCTGGGCGGCGATGCCCGGGTTGAGAAAAATGCCGCCGCCGACGATGCCGCCCACCACGATCAGGGCGGCATCCCACAGGCGCAGGCGGCGCAGGTAGCCCGAAGAAAGCGAAGAGTCGTGCATGGATTGGCCGCTGCTGAAGATTGCCGGCGAGCATGGCGACTGGGCCGCCTCGCTACAAGCCCCCGCAGCGGCGCCGCTCGGTCGGGCGGCTTCCGGAAAGGTACGCTTCGACGCCAAAACCCGCTGCGCGGGAACAGGTCAAGCTCAAAGAGCCACCCGATGACCCTACCCCATCCTCACCTGGAGTAGGGCTCGGCAGCGCCGTTTCACGGGGGGCGCCGACCAGCGCTGGGCCACTTGTGGAGCCCGCTTGCGGGCGATGCCCGTTTCCCGCCGAGCCCTTCGCGCACAGGGTGCGCTCCTACGGCAGGCAAGCCGGATCTTGGAGCCCGCTTGCGGGCGATGCTCTTTGGCCTTAATTTGACATCAAAGCCTTAAAGAGCGTCGCCCGCAAACGGGCTCCTGCCAAGGGGGCGATCAGCCAAGTGAAATATCTCGCCGCTTCATTTGCCATACTCATTCTCGCAGCCTGCAGTACGGCTCCGGTCGCTGGCAGAAAACACCGAGTGGCAAGCTCCGTTCAAGTCCCTGCGCACGGGCAGCAGGAAGCATCCAGGGGTCCGCCAGTGCAAGGTCTGCTTGCCGCCGCCGCCAATGACTTTCGCACGGCCCCTTACTCTGCACCGCCGCCTCCCGTCCGCTTCCGCGATGTGCATGTCAGGAAAATCATGTCTCCCGGTGGAGCAAGCCAGTACCTGTTGTGCGGCGAGTTTCGGACGCCGTACGGAGAGGATCCGCCGGGGTCGATGGATGGGTGGATTCCTTTCGCAACGGTCGATACATTCCGTTCCGGTCAGTGGACTGGAGATCGCGCCACAAGCTTGTGTCAGCGCTCATCGAATATCCGCAACGAGGAGACGGATCTGTCGTCTTCGCTGCAACGCCTGTTTGATTCCCTTCGATAAGTGCCCATCGCCTGTAGCGGTGTCCTGTGGCCGAGCGCATGTTGCGGCAGGCGCTCGTTACAGGCCGGGTTCGCTTTTCGACGGCGAAGCCGGTCATCCAGTGCCTTTGCGTTCAATGGTCTACAGACGCCGGACCCCGGCGTGCGCTGGGATGACGGGCAAAATCAGAGCATCCCCAAGGCCTTGAACGTGACGCTCAGACGGTGAGCAATTCGCCGCGCACGCCGGGCGCGCAGGCACCGCCGATGCTGACGGCGCCGGTGGCGGCATCGCGGGCCACCTCCACGCAGCCGTCGCGGCCCACTTCGCGGCCCTGGCTGGCGCGGTAGCGCAGGCCGTAGCCGTCGCGGTCGCCGCGTTCGGCGAGGAAGGCCATGATCGCCGCATTGGCGCTGCCGGTGACCGGATCTTCCGGGATGCCGTCGGCGGGGCAGAACGCACGTACCGCCATGGCCATGTCGCCCCCGGATTCACGCCCGAACACGCTCACGCCGACCGCGCCGTGCTGCCCGCACAAGGCGGCGATGGCGGCCATGTCGGGCTGCAGCGTGCGTACGGTGCCGGCCTCGCGCAGGTCGCAGACGAGCCAGCGCGGGCCGTTGTCGACATGGCTGGCCTGTTCGCCTGCGATCGACAGGCGCAATGCCGCGGCCAGCCGGCCGCGCAGCGTGTCGTCGACCGCGGCCAGCGTTGCCGGCGGCGCCTGCACGTGGATCAGGCGGGCGTCGTCACGGTCCTCGACGCGCACCGGCAGCAAGCCGGCGGCGCATTCCTGCAGCAGGGCTTTTTTCGCCGCCGGCACCCGCCCGGACTCGATCGCGACCCAGGCGCTGCCCACGCTGGGATGGCCCGCGAACGGCAGCTCCTGCCGCGGGGTGAAGATGCGCACGCGGTAGTCGGCCTGTGCCTGCGTGGGCGGCAGCAGGAACGCCGTTTCGGAGAGATTGGTCCAGCGCGCGATCGCCTGCATGGTGGCGCTGTCCAGCCCCTCGGCATCGATCACCACGGCCAGCGGGTTGCCGCCGAACAGGCGGCTGGAGAAGACGTCGAGCTGCATGAAACGGCGCGGCGGGGGCATGGCGGTTCCGGGGTGCGGGTGGCCGACCATCGCATTACCCGCGACCGGCGGCAAGTCCGTGGATCGTGCGAAGCGGACCGGCGGCGGCCGCATGCGGCACAATAGGCGGCTGGTGCGCCGCAGACGGTCCGTCTGCGGCGCCGGTCCCCCACTTTTACCTGGATGGGCCAACCAAAGCCCGACAGGCTCCCAGGCGATCAGAACGTGCGAAGGAATACGGCCAGATTACTCACGTTGAGCGTGCCGATGCCTGCGCCCGGCTCGTATCCGTAGTTGCCGAAGTAGAACCAGTTGTCGCCCGACCGGATGTCATTGAAGGCCGAGAAGGGGCCATAACTGAAGATGTTCTGCAGCGCGTAGAGCTGTGGATTCCAGAAGCCCACGCGGCTGTGGGTCGACTGCCTCAGCAGGGCGCTGATGCCGTTGAGTTGTGGCGCAACGAAACTGGTGCCGCCGAAGAATGTCTGCAGTCCCGGGCCATCCAGCGACGAGACGAGGCTGTAGCCGGTTTCCGGGTCGGCATTGAGCGAAACATCGGGCTCGTTGCGGCCGCGGTAGTGCGCTGGCAGCGTGTAGTCGATGCCGAACTGCGGGAAGAGCAGGGTCTGATTCGTCTCGCTCTTGCGGATGCCGCCGGTGAACAGCTGATAGCGCGGCACCGGCCAGAACACGCTGACACCGCCGCCGCCGCCGACCGAGAACACGGCGTCGGTGATATCCACGCCGAAATTGGTCTGGAAGTAGTTGGAGATGTAATCCCAGCCCCAGACGCTTTCCCTGGTGATCGACGCCGTCGGTCCGCCGCTGAAGCTGTAGGAGAACGGCACGGTGGTGCCGCCTGCGGAGGTGATGAAGGGATCGGAACCCGGAGCATCGACGCTGAGCGGCGGCGGCACGGGGTCGGTGAGCGAGCCGCCGAGCGCGCGCACCGTGTCGTAGGCACCGGAATCCCCCGAGGTCGCGAACATCGAGATGCCTTGCGCGGCCGCCTCCAGGAAGACCTCGTGGAATGCGCGCAGTTCGTCGGTGAAGTCGACGCCGTCGTTGAGCTGCGGGAAGTAGAAGATTTCCGGCGAGCCCCAGCTTACCGACAGGCTGTCGACCTTGTTGTCGGACACGGCCTGGTCGAACACGTCGAAGAAGCCGGCGTCGGTATTGGGAGCGTCGTACACGATGATGTCCGCCCACGGTGCCAGGCCGCCGGATTGCTCGACATCGAGCGACGTCTCGCCCGAACCGGCAGGGCCGCTGAGCGGTCCGCCGCCGTCCACATGCACCTGGGTGATCCGGTCGGGCTTTACGGCCAGGCCGATCGTGCTCCAGTAGGTGTAAGCATCGGCGGGGATGAAGTCCGCCAGGGTGGCGATGCCGATGGTCGACCCCCTGCCGTTCACGCCAACCTTGTATAGCGGGTTGATGTTGTAGCGGTTGGCCACGTCACCGACGGTAAATTCGCCGGGCGTGCAGGTGGCGGTGGGATTGCCGGTGCACGCAGGTGTGGCCGGTGCCGCGCCCTTGACCAGGGCACTGGGGCCTTGCTGCGGTGGGAGAATCGCCTTGAGCCGATGCGAGACGTAGCGCGCTTCGCTGCTCAGGCCCGATGCCGCCACCAGCGTGCCGGAAAGCGCCGCAGGGACGATGAGCGTCGCATTCGGTTGATGGAAGATCGTTCCATCGCTGCTCCGGTAATCATGGATCGAGGTGTGGAAGGCCGCGTTGAATTGACCGATCGTGCCACTGGCCTTGATGGCCAAATGATTCGGCAGGAGCTCGGCCACAAGGAGTCCCTGCTGCTTCAGGAATGCCTGGACCCTTGCGATCTCGTCGGCGGTCGCGCCGTAGCGGTCCGCGAACTCCTCGGTGGTGAGGAACTGGTGGAATTCGGGGCTGCCGCGGGTGACTGTGCTGTAGACGAAGCGTTCCAGCGCGGCCTGGTCGTGCAGCCCGAGCACCAGTGTGACGCTTATCGTCTGGCCCGGATTGCTTGCTCGAAGGTCGGTAGGGGCCGGACTATCGGCAGCGAAGCCGACGGTGGCGTAGCCGCAAAGCAGCAGCGCCAGGGAAGTCGCGAGCGACTTGCGATGCAAGTTCTTGAGCATGTCTGTTCCTCCAAGGAAAGATGCGGTCGCCACTTGCGGAAACAGGCATCACGCCGTGAAGCCACGCTTCGTGGCAGACCATGGCCATGTATCAAGTCGATCCCCAATACCCAGTCGCGGCCCCCTGAAGATATTCCGCGCTGGTCAGCCAAGCCTAGTCCTGTGTGCCCGATCTTGAAAGTGACGGATGATCGTGCGAATTGGGTTGCGAACCCTCCGGGCTCCCGACTCCAGGCGCCTGTCGGGCCACCGCAGCATGGGGCCACACGAATCGGCTTTCGGGTGGCGGCCCGATTTGCGGCACAATAAAAGGGTTGCGTCGTGGACAACGGTCCGCTGCCGCCCGAATCCCCCGAATCGAAGCCGCCTCTCTGACACCATGACCACCATCAAGCAAGACGATCTGATCCAGTCCGTAGCCGACGCGCTGCAATACATCAGCTACTACCACCCGGTCGACTACATCAGGAACCTGGCCGCCGCGTACGAGCGCGAGCAAAGCCCCGCCGCGAAGGACGCGATGGCGCAGATCCTGATCAACTCGCGGATGGCCGCCGAAGGCCACCGCCCGCTGTGCCAGGACACCGGCATCGTCACGGTGTTTCTGAAGGTCGGCATGAACGTGCAGTGGGACGCCACGCTGAGCCTGGAGGAGATGGTCAACGAAGGCGTGCGCCGCGCCTACCTGCATCCGGACAACAAGCTGCGCGCCAGCGTGCTGGCCGACCCGGCCGGCAGGCGCAGCAACACGAAGGACAACACGCCGGCGGTGATCAACGTCTCGATCGTGCCGGGCGACAAGCTCGACGTGATCGTGGCGGCCAAGGGCGGCGGTTCCGAGGCCAAGTCGAAATTCGTGATGCTCAACCCGTCCGACTCGATCGTCGACTGGGTGCTCAGGACCGTGCCGACGATGGGCGCCGGCTGGTGTCCGCCGGGCATGCTGGGCATCGGCATCGGCGGCACCGCCGAGAAGGCGATGCTGCTGGCGAAGGAAGCGCTGATGGAGCCGATCGACATCCAGGCGCTGATCGCGCGCGGCCCGCGCAACCGTGCCGAGGAATTGCGCATCGAGCTGTTCGACAAGGTCAACGCGCTGGGCATCGGCGCGCAGGGCCTGGGCGGCCTCACCACCGTGCTCGACGTCAAGGTGAAGGATTACCCGACCCACGCGGCCAACCTGCCGGTGGCGCTGATCCCCAACTGCGCGGCGACCCGCCATGCGCATTTCACGCTGGACGGCTCCGGCCCGGTGATGCTCGATCCGCCTTCGCTGGAGGACTGGCCGAAGCTCACCTACAGCCCGGCCAACGCGCGCCGGGTGAACCTGGATGCGATCACCCGGGAAGAAGTCGCCAGCTTCAAGCCGGGCGAGGTGCTGCTGCTGAGCGGCAAGCTGCTGACCGGGCGCGACGCCGCGCACAAGCGCATGGTCGACATGCTCGACAAGGGCGAGCCGCTGCCGGTGGATTTCAACGGCCGCTTCATCTACTACGTCGGCCCGGTCGATCCGGTGCGGGGCGAAGTGGTCGGTCCGGCCGGCCCCACCACGGCGACCCGCATGGACAAGTTCACCGAGCAGGTACTGGCCCAGACCGGCCTGCTCGGCATGGTCGGCAAGGCCGAGCGCGGCCCGGCCGCGATCGAGGCGATCAGGAAGCATCGGTCGGTGTACCTGATGGCGGTCGGCGGCGCGGCGTACCTGGTGTCCAAGGCGATCAAGGCCAGCCGTGTGGTGGGCTTCGCCGACCTGGGCATGGAGGCGATCTACGAGTTCACCGTCGAGGACATGCCGGTGACCGTGGCGGTCGATTCCGCCGGCACCTCGGTGCACCAGACCGGCCCGCAGGAATGGCAGGCAAGGATCGGGAAGATTCCCTTGATGGTTGTTTGATTGTTGCGGCTCGCCGGACTTTAGGATCAAAGGCGTTTCGTCCGCCTGCGGCGGCCGAGTGACTTTTCTCTGCGTGGCCAGAGAAAAGTCACCAAAAGAGAGGCCACCCTCCTCGGCGCTTGCCGGGCGATGCCCGGCAAGTCCGTGAGCCGCGGCCGGGCTTTTCGACAGCACATCCTTGTGCTGGCGAAAAGGGATCGGCATCTTGCCGATCCCCCTGCGGGCCTGTCGTCCACGACTCACCGCCTCACAAGGGAGTGACGGTCAAGTTCAACGGCAACGGCAACGCATGCTCCACCGAAATGCTACGAAGCTAGACCTGACCCCGAACTTCTGCGTTGATTGGGTGACTGGATTCGTGGGGAAGCCACACGCTCTGACCCCGGTCTTGCGATTTCTTCCGGTGCCTCGCTTTCCTATTGCGCTATAGCCGGTGGAATGGGGTGACAACGATGATAGGGAGTGAGCCATGAAACGTATCGCATGGATTGTGGCCGTGGCTATAGTCATCGGCCTGCTGGGGTGGGGTGTTAGACATGTGTACCGTTCATACGCCATGAACTGGTTCGGAGCGTTCATGACCAGCTATGAGGAGGGTGATGATGCGACGGCGCGGACATATGCCGAACGCCTGCGCTGGATATCAAATCAGGACTCGGCACTGCTGCTTGCCGAACTGGATGTGACTCGTGCAATCGGACTGAGCGGGGCCGAGAGGCGCAAAGCATTGGAGCGTGCCCGGAAGTCGCTAGACACAGCCTTTCCTGACAACGACGCGCATCCGTCTCGGGACGTGGAATTCCAGAAAGCCTTTCTGGAGGCCGAACTCGGTCATGTGGCAGATGCCATGACGCGGATTCGACATGTCTGCAAGATCACGCAAAACGCGCTTGTATCGTTCCATCAATGTATGCAATCGATCACGCCCAGTGGCACGTACATTGACAGGGGAAATGCTTTGAAGGATTACGAAAACGCGACCTTGGCCCAGAAACTGGGGATGGGTGATCCTGTGCTCATGCGGTTCCAGGTGGCCAAGGCTATGGAACTTTTCGATCTCGACAGGGCGCGAGAGATGCGGGCAGCCATGATCCGTGAAGGTGTCTATACAAAGCGCATGGATGCGATGTATTGCGAGGAGCCTGCGAACATGAGCGGCGTTTGTACAGACTACACAGCGAAGTAGCCATACAGGGGCATGATCCATGTGCCGAGGAATGCTGGTGGGCAGCGTTTTGGACATATTTGGGCAATTGGCGATTGGCAGGATGCATCCATGAAGAAGTTGATATGGGCATTGGGTATCGTGATCGGCGTGAGCGCGTTAGCCTATGGTGTTCAACAGCTACAGGCGGTCTACGCGGCGCGTTGGGATTTCGTCGCCGGGTTGTGTTACATGGAAGGCAACGATGCGCAGGCTGGTATCTATGCCCAACGCCTTCGCTGGGTGGACAAGGACGACTCAGACTTTCTGCTCGCCAAGCTCGACGTGACGCGCTCGATTCCTTTGAACGGAACCTCGAGGGACTCGTCTCTGATGCAGGCTAGGCGCCACCTGAAGGATGTGAACCCCGAGGACTGGCGATTGAGCAGCCGCATGGAACTCGCCATGACCAGGGCGTTCCTTGATGCTGAGCTTGGAGATGTTTCAGCGGCGCGTGAGGGCGCGCAGAATGCGTGCAGAACTTTGCGTCCGAGCTACGTTTCCTTCGACGACTGCATGCAGTCAATCGCGTATGAAGTGTTGCCGGGTTCGCGGAACGATGCACTGCCTGCTTACGAGAGGGCGACCCTGGCGCTCAAGATACACAGCGGAAATTCGGTTCTGTCGAGCTTCTACTTGCTGTTGGCGATCCGATATTTCGACGTGGACAAAGCGCATGCAATACGTACGGCCATGATCAAGGACGGTGTGTACACGGATGCCATGCAGCACAGGTACTGCGAGAGAGTCTTCAGCCAAGATGCGGATATCTGCAAGCCGGAAAGCCGGGGTGGAGGAAGCTAATGCCAGAGGGAGCGGTTGCCCGAGCCCGGCAAGCGCCGAAGAGGGTGCCCCTCTCTCTGGTTGCTCTCTCTCGTGCAAGCGAGAGAGAGTAACTCGCCCTCCGCAGGAGGACGAGGCGCTCTTGATTTGAATCAATGACTCGCCGCCGCCAGCAAACCACCCCTATAAAGTCACGGTTCGCACCTTCAGCGTCCGGCACCTACAATAGCATGGAAGTCTAAACGTCCAAATGCCATCCGCAGGCGAATAGTTGCAATCATCTTGCCGCAGCGCAACACTGGCAGGATATTTTTCTTCTCAACTACCGATACCGGACGCCTGTGAGCCCGCCAACCCCTGAGCCGCTGCCTGCCAACGCCCCCTGGATCGTGATGAAGTTCGGTGGCACCAGCGTCGCCACGCTTCCCCGCTGGCAGAACATCCTGGAGCTGGTCGCCAGCCGTCGTGCCGAAGGCGCGCGCGTGCTGGTGGTCGTCTCCGCCTTGTCCGGCATTACCGACGCGCTCAAGCAGCTGTGCAGGCAGGGCGAGCGCAGCCGGCGCGTCGAGGCCGCCGCGGCGATCCGGCAGCGGCATGACGAACTGCTCGGACACATGCAGCTGCCGCTGCCGCAGACGCTCGGCGCGCGCCTGCACGATCTGGCGCAGCTGGCCGACGACGGCGCGGCGGTGCTGGGCGAGCTGGCATGGCAGGCGCAGGTGCAGGCGCACGGCGAGCTGATGTCCAGCGCGCTGGGCGCGGCGTTCCTCAGCCACAGCGGCCTGCCCACGCAGTGGCTTGATGCGCGCGACTGCCTGGCGGCGATCGCACTGCCGAACCAGAACGAGCGCACCCGGCTGCTCTCGGCGATGGTCGAGGCGAAGCCCGATCCGGCGCTCAACGCGCGGCTCGCCGCACTGGGCGAGGTGTTCATCACCCAGGGCTTCATCGCCCGCGAAAGCGAGGGGCGCACCGTGCTGCTCGGCCGCGGCGGCTCGGACACCTCGGCCTCGTACTTCGGTGCGCTGCTCAAGGCTTCGCGGGTGGAGATCTGGACCGACGTGGCCGGCATGTTCACCGCCAACCCGCGCCAGGTGCCCAGCGCCCGCCTGCTGCAGAAGCTCGATTACGAGGAGGCGCAGGAAATCGCCTCGACCGGCGCCAAGGTGCTGCATCCGCGCTGCCTGTCGCCGCTGCGCGAGCCGCGCGTGCCGCTCTTGATCAAGGACACCAACCGGCCCGAGCTCGACGGCACGGTGATCGGCCCGGAGGTGCGCGAGCACGCGCCCAGCGTCAAGGCGATCAGCGCGCGCAAGGGCATCACCCTGGTCTCGATGGAGTCGGTGGGCATGTGGCAGCAGGTCGGCTTCCTCGCCGACGTGTTCGCGCAATTCAAGCAGCACGGCCTGTCGGTCGATTTGATCGGTTCGGCCGAAACCAACGTCACCGTGTCGCTGGACCCCACCGAGAACCTGCTCGATTCCGACGCGGTGGCCGCGCTCGCCACCGACCTGGCCAAGGTGTGCCGGGTCAAGGTGATCGCGCCGTGCGCCGCGATCACCCTGGTCGGGCGCGGCATGCGTTCGATGCTGCACACGCTGTCCGGCGTGCTGGCCGAATTCGGCCAGCTGCGCGTGCACCTGATCTCGCAGTCGTCCAACAATCTCAACCTCACCTTCGTCGTCGACGAGAACGTGGTCGACGAGCTGCTGCCGCATCTGCACGAACTGCTGATCGCCGCCGGCGCGCTGCGCACCGACGACAGCGCGCTGTTTGGCCCCAGCTGGCAGGCGCTGTACGGTGGCGGCGAGACGCTGGCGCCGGCCGCCGCGTGGTGGCACGAATCGGAGCGTCGGCGCCTGCTCGACATCGCCGGCAAGGCCACGCCGCGCTATGTCTACCACTTGCCCACGGTGCGCCAGCAGGCGCGCGAGCTGAAAACGCTGGCCGCGGTGGACCGGCTGCATTACGCGGTGAAGGCGAACACCCATCCGGCGATCCTGCGCGCGCTGGCGGAAGAAGGTTTCGGCTTCGAGTGCGTGTCGCCGGGCGAGCTGCAGGCGGTGATCGCCGCGGTGCCCGGATCGGCGCCGCTGCTGTTCACGCCCAACTTCGCGCCGCGCGAAGATTACGCCTGGGCGCTGACCACCCGCGCCACCGTCTCGCTGGATTCGCTCTACCCGCTGGAGCATTGGGGCGAGCTGTTCCGCGGCCGCGAGATCGTGCTGCGGGTGGATCTGGGCCGTGGCCTGGGCCATCACGAAAAGGTGCGTACCGGCGGCAGCGGCAGCAAGTTCGGCCTGCCGGTGGATCAGCTCGATACCTTCCTGCGACTGGCCGACGCGCACGGCGTGATCGTGCGCGGCCTGCATGCGCACCTGGGCTCGGGCATCCTCGACGACGCCCACTGGGGCGAGGTCTACGCCCAGCTCGCCAGCCTGGCCGAGCGCATCGGCAGCGTCGGCTTCATCGACATCGGCGGCGGCCTCGGCGTGCCCTCGCATCCGGGCGAGGTGCGGCTGGACATCGCCGCGCTCGACCGCGTGCTGCGCGAGGTCAAGGCGGCGTATCCGCATTACCAGCTGTGGATGGAGCCGGGCCGTTACCTGGTGGCCGACGCCGGCGTGCTGCTGGCGAAAGTGACTCAGCACAAGGGCAAGGGCGCGCTGCGTTACCTCGGCCTGGACACCGGCATGAACAGCCTGATCCGCCCCGCGCTGTACGATGCCTGGCACGAGATCGTCAACCTGAGCCGGCTCGACGAACCGGCCACCGCGTTGTATCAGGTGGTCGGTCCGATCTGCGAGTCCGGCGACGTGCTCGGCACCGACCGCCGATTGCCCGAGGCGGCCGAGGGCGACGTGATCCTGATCGCGCAGGCCGGTGCCTACGGCAAGGTGATGTCCAGCCCCTACAACCTGCGCGACGAAGCCGAGGAGATCATCATCGACGACTGACCCCCTCTCCCCAGCGGGGAGAGGGTTGGGGTGAGGGCGCTTCAATGGAACACAGATCGCGCGAAGCGCCGCCTTTGTCTCCTCTCCCCCTCGGGGGGAGGATTGAGGTGAGGGGCCACGCTGCGACAACCCAGCAACAAAGGAGCTTTTCAGGGATGAAACGCCTTAAGGAAGGTCTGATCAATCGGCTTCTTGCTCGTCATTCCTGCGAAAGCAGGAATCCAGTGCCTTTGCGTTCAATGGCCTACAGACGCTGGATCCCAGCGTGCGCTGGGATGACGAGCAAAATCAGACCTTCCTTAACGTCGATCGGGCGCGCGGACTGCGCCAGACCATGACCGATGCGGAACGAAAGCTCTGGTATCACCTGCGCAATCGGCAATTGCACGGGCACAAATTCCGCCGCCAGCACGAAATCGACCAATACATCGTTGATTTCGTGTGCACGGACGCCATGCTTGTGCTCGAACTGGACGGTGGCCAGCACGCAGCACAGCAGGGATACGACGAGCGTCGCACGCGGCATCTGCAAGCCAGGGAATACCGGGTGCTGCGCTTCTGGAACAATGATGTACTTGCGAATATAGAGGGTGTGCTTGAGGTGATTCTGGATACTTTGGTAAAGCCGGCCCCTCACCCCAACCCTCTCCCCGCAGGGGAGAGGGAGTCATGCGCTCCGGAGAGTGACGAGTGACGACGACGATGCAACCGCGCCTGACCCAGGTGTTCCGCTTCACCCGATGCAGCTACGCCGACGGCGTGGCCGAGCTGGGGTATGCGTTCGACGACGGCGAAGAGCTGGTCGAGCGCATCCGCTTCCCCGTTCTTGCTCCCTCTTCCCACCGGGGAGAGGGTTGGGGTGAGGGGGCGTGGCCGTCCGAGCGCCGGGCCGCCTTCGCCGCCGCCCTCAAGCTGCTGCACCTGATCGCCGGCATCAGCTACTACAAGGCCGGCGTGCCGCCGAAAATCGACGTGGCCGACGGCCCGCTCGACGGCGCCACCGCCGACCTGCTCGATGCGCTGTACCTGCACGGCCTGGCCGAGTTCGCCTACCGCAACAAGCTCGACCTGCGCAGCCGCATCGCTTTCCCCCGCTTGTCTCCCTCGCCCCGGCAGGGAGAGGGCCGGGGCGAGGGGACGGCTCGATCGCAGGCCGCCACATTGGACCTGCCCCGACGCACCCTGGTCCCGATCGGCGGCGGCAAGGATTCGCTGGTGGCGGTGGAGGCGATCAAGGCGATCGGCGCCGCGGCGACTGCGGTGTGGGTCGGCAATTCCGCGCTGATCGCGGCCTGCGCCGAGCGCACCGGCCTGCCCACCTTGAACATCCAGCGCGAGCTGGCGCCGGGCCTGTTCGAGCTGAACCGGCAGGGCGCGTGGAACGGGCACATCCCGGTGACCGCGGTGAACTCGGCGATCCTCGCCGTGGCCGCGGTCCTGTACGGCTACGACTCCATCGCGTTCGCCAACGAGCGCTCCGCCTCGGTCGCCACGCTGGAGTACGAAGGCCAGCAGGTGAACCACCAGTGGAGCAAGGGCTACGCGTTCGAGCAGCTGTTGGGCGACTGGCTGCACACGCACGTGGCGGCCGATCTCGATTACTGCTCGCTGCTGCGGCCGTATTCGGAGCTGGCGATCACCCGCGCGTTCGCGAAGCTCACGCCGTATTTCGACACGTTCTCCAGCTGCAACCGCAATTTCAAATTGCTCGGCCCCAGGCCGGCCGACCGCTGGTGCGGGCAGTGCCCGAAATGCCATTTCGTGTTCCTGGCGCTGGCGCCGTTCCTGGCCAAGCCGCGCCTGCTGTCGATCTTCGGCCGCAACCTGCTGGACGACGAGAGCCTGGCGGCCGGCTTCGACGCGCTGCTGGAATACCGCGACCACAAGCCGTTCGAATGCGTGGGCGAGGGTGCCGAGGCGCGGGCGGCGATGTTCGCCCTGAGCCAGCGGCCGGAATGGGCGGAGGACGCGCTGGTGGCGCGCTTCCGCGGCGAGATCCTGCCTCTGCTCGACCCCGCGCAACTGGCCTTGGAACCCTGGCTGCAACCCGCCGCCGAACACCGCGTGCCGCCGCGCCTGCAGCGCGCGCTGGCGACGATCGGCTGATGGACGCTCGCGCGCAACCCGTAGGAGCGCACCCTGTGCGCGAATGTTTTTATGGGTGTTCCGGCAAAAGCATTCGCGCACAGGGTGCGCTCCTACAGGTTGGCGACTTCACGGAGGCCGCGCGTGCGCTTCGCTGAGCTGGCAAACCGCCGCGTCGCGGTGTGGGGTTTCGGCCGCGAAGGCCGCGCCGCGCTCGCCGCCTTGCGCCGGCGTTTTCCCCAGCAGGCCTTCACCCTGTTCTGCAGCCCCGCCGAAGTCGAAGCGGCCCGCGCGTTCGACCCCGCACTCGCGGTGGTCGGTGCCGAGCCCGATGCGGCGATGCTGGGCGGCTTCGACGTGGTGCTGAAATCGCCGGGCATTTCCGCCTACAAGCCGGCCCTGGTCGCGGCGCAGGCGCAGGGTACGCGCTTCACCTCCGGCACCGCGCTGTGGTTCGGCGAGCACGGGCTGGGCCAGGGTCCCGATGCGCGCGTGATCGCGGTCACCGGTACCAAGGGCAAGAGCACCACCAGCGCCATGCTCGCCCACCTGGCGCGCGCCCTGGGCGTGCGCACCGCGCTGGCCGGCAACATCGGCCTGCCGCTGCTGGAGCTGCTCGACCAGTCCGCCGACCTGTGGGTCATCGAGCTGTCCAGCTTCCAGACCGGCGAGGCCGGACCGCTGGATCTGGGCGTGGTCACCAGCCTGTACGAGGAACACCTCGACTGGCACGGCTCGCGCGAGCGGTACGTGGCCGACAAGCTGCGCCTGGCCGGCGCCGCCCGGCAATTGCTGGTCAACGCGCTGCAGCCGGCGTTGCTGGAGCGCACGCAGGCGCACCCGCACCGCCTGCTGTTCGGCCAGCGCGAAGGCTGGCACGTGGCCGACGGCTTCATCCGCCGCGGTGCGCACGCGGTCTTTCCGCTGGCGCAACTGGCGGCGCCGGGCCTGCACAACGCACTCAACGCCTGCGCCGCACTGGCCGCGCTGGCCGCCGTCGGCATGGATGCCATGGCCGCGGCGCCCTCGCTGGCGAGCTTCCGCCCGCTGCCGCATCGCCTGCAGGCGCTGGGCGAGTGCAGCGGGTTCCACTGGATCAACGACTCGATCAGCACCACGCCGCAAGCCACCCTGGCCGCGCTGCAAAGCCTGCACGGCCGCGCGGTGACCGTGCTGGTCGGCGGCCACGACCGCGGCCTGGACTGGGCGCCGTTCGTCGAGGCGATGCGCGCCGATCCGGCCGCCGCGATCGTCTGCATGGGCGGCAATGGCGAGCGCATCGCCGCGGCTTTGCACGCCGCCGAAGTGTCCTGCCCGGTCGCACTGGTCGACGACCTGGCCGCCGCCGTCGCCGAGGCGCAGGCACTCACTCCGCAAGCCGGCGCGATCGTGCTGTCGCCCGGCGCGCCGAGTTTCGACCAGTTCAGGGACTATGCCGAGCGGGGCCGGCGGTTTGCCGAGCTGGCGGGGTTCGAGGAATATGCAATGACGGGCATCGACGGCTTGGGGATCGCTTGAGATTGCAGGTGCTCCCGGGAATCTCGAGTCGGTACCCGGCACTTGGCAGGAGCGCACCCTGTGCGCGAAAACACGATGCGATGTGGTGACGAGGAGGGCGCTCCGCCACTTGATTACCTTCGCCCATTTCTGCCGAAAGACCCAGGATGCGAGATGGAAAATCTTCCCAAGCTGCAGGTTTATTCTTTTACGCCCAGACAGCTTGGCGAGGACTGGCCCTCATCCCTCGACCTGCATGCGTTGAACGGCATCCGCCAGCCGCTGCTGGCGCATGGCCTGATCGGCAAGTTCACCGAAGGCCCGTGGGCGGGATACGACTATGGAAATTTCAGCCTGCTGGATGACGGGAAAATCATTGTCTCCTGCTCGCAGACCAGTTCGCTGCCAACGGTTTCAAAGGACGATCTGGCCGTCGTGGCAGGCTACGATGCGGAAAGCTTCACGGTCGAATATTTCGGCAGGAAAGTCCCGTCTTCGGAAAGCTCCCTGCATTTCAGCGCCTATCAGGCGCGACCGGATCTTGGCGCCGTGGTGCACGGCCACATCATGGATTTCGATCCCGCGCACAAAGCCATCGCGGCGTATTTCCAGGAGAACGACCTGCCGCTGACCACCTCTCCTGGCAAGAGCCGGGAGATTGGTTTTGAGTTGCAGGGCCTGATCGGGCAACAGCCGCGAGCCACGATCATCGGCATGTTGAACCATGATGGCGGTTTCGGTTTGCTGTCACTGGGCTCAACGTTCTCCGACGCCGCCCAGCAGCTTGTCGATTTTCAGGGAAGATTGAATGCCTGGCTTGGGGGTCTCACGTCTCCAAGCGGCCATCGCCGGCATTGATGGGCTGGGGATTGGTTGGCCGCCTGACGTCCATGTTCCGCCGGATGAGCTGGTCGTTCATGGTTGGACGAGGCCGCGTCGCTGTTCCTCAGTGGCGAGCCGGCGACGGCCCGGGTCATCCTGCGCGATCTGGTCAACGCCACCGTGGGCTTTGTTTGAAGGTTTGGCCTCGGCCACCGAACGGCCCAGCAGGAGCCTGCATCGCATGTTGTCCGCCAGCGGCAATCCCGGCAGGGACAATCTGGCCGCGATTTTTGATGTGCTGCGCCGGAATCTGCAGGTGACTATCGAGGTTCGCGCCGTGTGACGGGCCATGTCTCTCCGGCCCCAATCCAGACAAAAGGGCCGCACTCGCATGCGGCCCTTCGCTTTTGCTGCGCTCGAAAATCCCTACCAGATCTTCACGCGCTGATCCGGCGCCAGGTACAACTGCTCGCCGGGCTTCACGTCGAAGGCGTCATACCACGCGTCGAGATTGCGCACGGTCTCGGCGCGGAAATTGGCCGGGGCGTGGACGTCGGTGGCGAGGCGCTGGCGCAGGGCGGCGTCGCGGATCTTGGAGCGCCATGCCTGGCCGAACGCGAGGAAGAAGCGCTGGTCGCCGCTGAGACCGTCGATCACCGGTGCGGGCTTGCCGTCGAGCGACTGGTGGTAGGCGGCGTAGGCCACGGTGAGGCCGGAGACATCGGCGATGTTTTCGCCCAGGGTCTGCTCGCCGTTGACGTGCAGGCCGGGCAGCGCCTGGTACTGGTCGAACTGCTTGGCCAGTTGTTCGGTGGCGGCCTTGAAGTGCGCCGCGTCGGCCGGCGTCCACCAGTTTTCCAGCTTGCCCTGGTCGTCGAATTCGGCGCCGGTGTTGTCGAAGCTGTGGCTGATTTCGTGGCCGATGATCGCGCCGATCGCGCCGTAATTCGCGGCAGGGTCGGCCTTCGGATCGAAGAAGGGCGCCTCGAGGATGGCGGCGGGGAAGTTCAGCGCATTCTGCAGCGGCAGGTTCACCGCGTTGACGGTCTGCGGAGTCATCCACCATTCGGCGCGGTCGACCGGCTGGCCGAGCTTGGCCAGCTGGTGCCGGGTCTCGAACTGCTCGGCGCGCAGGTGGTTGCCCAGCGCGTCGTCGGCGCGGATCTGCAGTGAGCCGTAGTCACGCCAGCTGTCCGGGTAACCGACGCCGACGCGCAGCGTGGTGAGCTTGGCCCGCGCCTTTTCCCGGGTGGCGGGGGTCATCCAGCTCAGGGTGTCGATGCGCTGGCCGAACGCGGCGATGATGTTGTGCACCATCTGCTCGACCTCGGCGCGCGAGGAGGCCGGGAAATACTGCCTCACGTAGAGCTGGCCGACCGCATCGCCGAGATCGCCGTCGACCTCGGCGATGGCCTGCTTGCTGCGCGCGCGCTGCTGCGGCACGCCTTGCAGCGTGCGGCCGTGGAAGTCGAAGGCGAGATCGGCATAGGCCTTGGGCAGCAGGTTGGCGTCGCGGTCCAGCGTATGGAAGCGCAACAGCATCTTCCATGCCGACAGCGGCTCATGCGCCACCAGTTTCGACAGGCCGGTGACGGCATGCGGCTGCCACACGTCGATCTGCTTCTGGCCAGCCAGCCCGGCGGCCTTGAAGTAGGCGTTCCAGTCCAGCCCCGGTGCCTTCCTGGCGAAATCGGCCGGGCTCCACAGATTGTTCGCCTTGTGCACGTCCTGGCTGTCGATCAGGCTGGTCTGTGCCCTGGCGATGCGGGTTTCCAGGTCGAGCACGGTCTTCGCCGCGGCATCCGGGTCCGGCGTGCCGGCCTGTTTGAGCAGGGCGGCGACGTAGACGCGGTATTTGTCGCGGAAGCCCTTCATGGCGGGGTCGTCGGACAGGTAGTACTCGCGGCTGGGCATGCCGAGGCCGCCCTGCAGCAGGTACGCGATGTTGTGCGAGGTGTCTTCCAGCCCCTGGGTGACGAACAGGCCGAACAGGTGGTCGGTGTGGAAGTGGGTGGCGTTGATCGGGTCGACGTCGGCGCGCAGGCGGCTGCCCAGCACGCGCGCCAGGTCGGCGCGCGAGGCGATATGCGCGATCGCCGTGAGCTCCGGTTGCAGCGGGGCCAGGCCCTGCTTCTCGATCGCGGCCTCGTCCATGAAGGCGGCGTAGTCGTCGGCGATCTTGCGCGCGTTGCTGCCGGCGGCGGGGTTGCCCTTGCCGGCGTTGCCGATCAGCTCGGCGATGCGCTGCTGCGCTTTCTCGAACAGCGTGAGGAAATTGCCGGTGTTGGAGCGGTCGGCAGGAATCCTGGCGGTCTTCAGCCAGTTGCCGTTGGCGTAGGCGAAGAAGTCGTCGCCCGGGCGCACCGACTTGTCGATGCCGGTCAGGTCGATGCCGATCGGGGCCGCGACGGTTGCGGCGGCGGCCGGCGCGGCGGCGGAGGCGCTCCTCTTGGCGGCGGCGTGGCCGCCCTGGTCGGAGGTATGGCCACAGGCGGCGAGGGTGCCGCAGATGGCCGCGGCGAGGATCCAGCGTGCAGGTTGCATGGTGGCGGTTCCGGTGGGAAAAGTGCGGCCACAATAAACCTGTCGCGGCCAGGGTGCATCATCGCTGCGCCTGCGGGGCACCTCGAACACCCCCGCTTTGCCGTAGGAGCGCACCCTGTGCGCGATTGCTCTCATCGAAATGTCCCCAGGAGCAATCGCGCACAGGGTGCGCTCCTACAACGCCGGTCAGAGCATTCGCGTCCGGCAAGTTGCCGGGAACAACGGCGCGACAGGCCGCCTAGCCGGCCTTGTCGCCCGCCTTGTGGGCGATCCACGCGCCGATCACCGCCGAGAAATACGGGATCGACTGCGCGCCGAGGATGAACATCCACAGCGTGCCCTCGACGTAGCGGTTGCCGTAGTTCAGCGCCATGCCCACGATGCACAGCACCAGCGCGATCGCCATCAGCAGTTCCTCGCGCACCGGCGCGAAGGCGGCGAAGCCCGAGCCGCCCAGGCGCCGGCTCTTGGCGGTGACCACGAACGCGGTCTTCTTGCGGGTCAGCCCGTGCAGGATGCCGCGCGCGATCGCGTGGCTGAGGCTCATGCTGGCCAGCGACGCCATCAGCGTGTCGCGCCAGCTGCACGGCACGCGTGCCCGATACAGCACGATGCCGAAAATCGCCTTGGCGAAGAAGAAGCCGATCACCGGGATCAGGAACAACTGCATCGGCAGGCTGAAGTACTGCGGGAACGCCACCATGCCGGCGGTCCAGAACAGTGCCATCAGGGTGAACACCAGGTGCAGTGCGTCGGCGAACCAGCTGAACCAGCCGGTGAGGAAGTGGAAACGCTGGCCGGCCGACAAAGGGCCGGACCTGACCATCCAGTTCCAGCGGCCCTTGAGGATCTGCATCGCGCCGAAGGCCCAGCGGTAACGCTGGCTCTTGTACGCCTTGAAGTCGGCCGGGGTGAGGCCCTTGCCCATCAGCTCGTCGACGTAGACCAGCTCGTAGCCGGCGTGCATCAGGCGCAGGCCGAGCTCGGCGTCCTCGCAGATGGTCCATTCCGACCAGCCGCCGGTGCCTTCCAGCGCCGAGCGCCGCACCATCGTCATGGTGCCGTGCTGGATGATCGCGTTGCGCTCGTTGCGGTGGTGCATGCCGATGCGGAAGAAGCCGTCGTACTCCCAGGCGGTCATGCGGCGGAACGTGTTGTGCGCGAACTCGCGATGCGCCTGCGGGCACTGCACCACGGCCACTTTCGGATCGTGGAAGTAGCCGGTGAGCGTGGCCAGCCAGTCGCTGCGCACCTCGTAGTCGGCATCGATCACCGCCACCACCTCGGCCTGCGGGTCGGTTTCCTTCAGGCCGAAATTCAGCGCGCCGGCCTTGAAGCCCGGCCACGGTTCCAGATGGAAGAAGCGGAAGCGCTTGCCGAGCTGCTCGCAGTACGCCTGCACCGGCTGCCAGATCGCCGGATCCCTGGTGTTGTTGTCGATCACCAGCACTTCGAAGTTTTCGTAGTCGAGCGCGGCCAGCGAATCGAGCGTGACGATCACCATCTCCGGCGGCTCGTTGTAGCAGGCCAGGTGGATCGACACGAACGGCTGCCGGCCCGGCCGGTCCGGCCGCAGCATGCCGGCGTGGCGCAGCCACGCCGGCCGCCACAGCACCTCGGTGAACTCGAAGCCGTTGATCAGCAGGATCGCCAGGATCGCGATCTGCGCCGGGAACAGCAGCGTGAGCATGGTCCAGTCGATCCAGCTCAGGTAGAAATTGAACGGCAGCGTGGCCGCCCACACGATCAGGCCGCAGGCCAGCTGGATCAGCATGCAGAAGAACAGCCGCCCCACCAGCCTGAAGCGGCTGAAGCGGCGCGCGAAGAAGATCATCGGCAGCAGCGCCAGCAGGCTTGCCGCCAGCGCCTTCCACGGCCAGCCGGTGTCCTCGGTGACCGGGCCGGTGAACGGAAACTTCAACTGGCGGTCGGCATTGAACATGCCCCAGTACGCGCCGGTGCGGCCCTCGCCGAGGTTCTCCTTCCACGGCTGGTCGAACGCCTCCATCACGTAGTAGTCGATGTGTTCGCGCTTGGCCAGGTTGAACCAGTCGCGCAGGAAGATCGCCTCGTTGGAGACCGAAGGGTAGGAGTACTCGTGGCGGTCGCCGTTGGACGGCCAGCCGATTTCGCCCACCACGACCGGCTTGTCGGGGAAGCGCTTGCGGATCGCCTCGTAGGCGTCGAACGCCTGATTGACGGCGACCG
This sequence comes from Lysobacteraceae bacterium, assembly GCA_028871555.1. GTDB lineage: Bacteria > Pseudomonadota > Gammaproteobacteria > Xanthomonadales > Rhodanobacteraceae > Rhodanobacter. The sequence goes on along the minus strand of JAGWNA010000043.1, from coordinate 1,122 downwards.
GGTCTCCGCGCGAATTGGTCAGCGGCACGCCGTTCCAGAACGGGAACAGATGGATCGTGATGAAATCCACGTGCTCCGCCAGCTCCGGGTACTTCAGCCAGAGATAGTCCGGCTCGGCGATCGACACCGGCTGGTGCAGCGCCGCGCGCACGCGGTCGGCATACGCCATCAGCTGCCCGGGCGTGACGTCGTTGCGGAACAGCGCCTCGTTGCCGACGACCACCCGGTTGATCGTGCCGGGGTAGCGCCGCGCCTGGGCGATCAGGGTGGCGATCTCCTTCTCGTTGTTGTCCAGCCGGCGGTCGATCCACGCCCCGGCCATCACCTTCAGCCCCGCGCGCTCGGCCAGCCGCGGCAGCTGCGGGTTCTGCAGCATCGAGTAGGTGCGCACGTGCGAGGTATAGCGGCTGACCAGCCTCAAGTCGCCGTCGATCTCGTCGTCGCTGGGAAAGTCGTTTTGCAGCGGGCTCTGGTAGCGCTGGAATACCGACAGCGCGAGGCCGCCGATCTTGCCGTGCCAGTCCTCCGGCCCGTGCGGCAGGTTGCCCCACCACCACAGCCCGATGTTCATCGCGGCCACGATCAGCGCGAGCAAGAGGGCGGTGAGCAGCGGATGCCGGCTATCGTGTTTTGCTGCGGTGGCGCTCAAGAAAATTCCCGGGGGGAGCCTGCGCAACAGGCATTCAGCCGGGGGAGCTTACCGAATCCCGTGTTGACGGCCAATAAACCGCAGCGGACGGCGGCGGACTTTGCTCGTGCCAAGCCATTCCCCAGTCCGCCTGCAGCATTGCGGATCACGTTGTGCGGCCGCCCGAAAGCCGCTGCGCCGAAGGTGGCAATCAGCCTGCGTCTGGCGCCCGACGTGCTGGCCGCCTGGAAATCCACCGGCGCCGGCTGGCAAACCCGCATGGCCGCCACGCTGGCGGCCAAGGCTCCACACGCCAAGGTGCGTTGATCTGGTCGTCCGGCCACGACGCGGTCTGATCGCCCGGCCACCGCTCCGTTTCTGCCGAATGGCTGGAGGGAGTGAAGATGCATCCGGCTGAGGGCGCCTCGAACAACCACGCCGTGTAGGAGCGCACCTTGTGCGCGATGCTCTTGCTCCAACCAAGCCAAGAGCAT
>JAGWNA010000042.1 GCA_028871555.1 Lysobacteraceae bacterium | reverse complement strand
GAAGTCCTGCAGCACCACGCGGGCCGGCATGAAGGCGATTTCGGTGTCCGGTTCGGCCTTGGCGTCCCATTGCGCGATCGCCTCGATTTCCTTCGCGGTCACGTCCACGCCGTCCTCATGGCGCAGCAGATTCTCCAGCAGGATCTTCATCGAGTACGGCAGCCGCTTCAGATCGAAATGCCGGCCCAGTCTGGTCAAGCTGGCAAAGGCGTATTGCCTGCCGTTGACGTCGAGGGTGTCGCGTACGGCAAAGGTATCTTTCATGGGCGTGCTCCTGGCTGATCCTGCGGTGGGGCGGCTTGATGGGCGATGGCGGTCCGGACGACTGCGGCGGACGCGTGCCTGGCTGCCCGGTTGGGTGCGCGATTATCGCCCAAACGCCGGGGGCGTGAATCGATGCGCCGAACTGGCGGCAGGCGGGGCGGCTCGTGTACGTTGCGCAACAGGGTTTCCCGGCGGCGTGTCGAGTAGACTGCGTCGACATTTGCGGTCGATGGTCGAGGTACAGGATGAGTCCGATGAACGCCAAGCACAAACGCGTTTGATCACATGCAGCGTTCGATGATTTCGATGGCTCTGGCGGCGGTTTCGCTGCGCGATCTGGCGCTGGTGCAGGCCGTTCATCGCCACGGCAGTTTCAACCGGGCGGCGCGGGCCATGCACATCAGTCCGTCGGGGCTGTCGCACCAGGTGCAGAAGGTGGAGCTGGCATTGGGCGCGCCGCTGTTCGAACGTGGCGGCCGCCGCATCGTGCCGACCGCCGGCGGCCAGCAGCTGCTGCTGCAGATCGACGCCGTGCTGGCCGCCGGCGAGCACCTGCAGCTCGTCGCGCGTGCCGGTGCGGTGGCGTTCGGCGGCGAGTTGCGGCTGGGGGTGCCGGCATCGCTCGGGCCCTACCTGCTGCCGCATCTGATCGCACCGTTTCCGCAGCATTTTCCGGGAGCCCGGCTGGGCATCTCCGAGGGCAAGCCGCGCGGTCTGCTGCGCCGCCTGCACGAAGGCGAGCTCGATGCGGTGCTGGCGCCGACGGCACCGGACGTCAGCGGCATCGCCCTGCGGCCGCTGTTCTTCGAGCCGTGGGAACTGATGCTGCGCAGCGACCACCCGCTGGCCGCCCGGCGCACCGTCGCGATGGCGCAGCTCGACCCGGCCGAGGCTACGCTGATGGCCGAGAGCCACGCCGAGGGCCTGGCCGGCAGCGACCAGGGCCACGTCCAGGACGTCAGCCTGGAGAGCCTGGCCGCGCTGGTCAGCCTGCGCGGCGGCTATGCGCTGGTGCCCGCGCTGGCGCACGAGCGGCTGGCCTCGATGCCGAACATCGTGCTGGCCGGGCTCGAGGGACAGGAGCACGGCCGGGAAATCGCGTTGTACTGGCGCGACGCCTCGCCGTGGCATGCCGACCTGCAGGGTTTTGCCGAATTGCTGCGCAAGCTGGCGCGGCAACGGCCGGGGCTGCGGGTCAGGAGCGCGAAGGCATGACCGGCCTGCGGTAGGAGCGCAGCTTGTGCGCGATGCTTGTTGCCCGAGCATCGCGAAGGAGCATTCGCGCACAGGGTGCGCTCCTACGGGTTCAGCCGCGCGAGGACCGCTTGCGGTCGTTTTCGGTGAGGTGGCGCTTGCGCAGGCGGATCTCCTTCGGGGTGATCTCGACCAGCTCGTCGTCCTCGATGAATTCCAGCGCCTGTTCCAGCGAGAACTTGATCGCCGGGGTCAGCTGGATGGCGTCGTCCTTGCCCGAGGCGCGCATGTTGGTCAGCGGCTTGGGCTTGATGACGTTGACCGTGAGGTCGTTGTCCTTGGCGTGGATGCCGACCAGTTGGCCTTCGTACACCTGGTCGCCTTCGGCCGCGAACAGCTTGCCGCGTTCCTGCAGCGGGCCGAGCGAGTATGCCGGCGTGGAGCCGGTGGCGTTGGAGATCATCACGCCGTTCTGGCGCTTGGCGATCGCGCCCTCGGCCTTCGGGCCGTAATGGTCGAACACGTGGAACAGCAGGCCCGAGCCCTGGGTCAGGGTGCGGAACTCGGTCTGGAAGCCGATCAGCCCGCGCGCCGGGATTTCATAATCCAGCCGCACGCGGCCGCGGCCGTCCGATTCCATGTTCTTCAGCTGGCCCTTGCGCATGCCCAGGCGCTCCATCACGCCGCCCTGGTGGATTTCCTCCACGTCGACCACCAGCTGCTCGATCGGCTCCATCGGCTTGCCGTCGATTTCCTTGATGATCACTTCCGGGCGCGACACGGCCAGCTCGAAGCCTTCGCGGCGCATGTTCTCGATCAGCACCGACAGGTGCAGCTCGCCGCGGCCGGAGACCAGGAACTTGTCCGGGTCGGAACCTTCCTCGACCTTCAGCGCCACGTTGTGCAACGTCTCGCGTTCCAGCCGCTCGCGCAGCTGGCGGCTGGTGATGAACTTGCCGCCGCTGCGGTCCTTGTTGCCGGCGAACGGCGAGTTGTTGACCTGGAAGGTCATGCTGATGGTCGGCTCGTCGACGGTCAGTGCTTCCAGCGCCTCCGGCGCTTCCAGCGCGCACACGGTGTCGGAGATGCTCAGATCCTGGATGCCGGAGATGGCCACGATGTCGCCTGCTTCGGCCTCGGGCACTTCGCGGCGCTCCAGGCCCATGAAGCCCAGCACCTGCAGCACCTTGCCGGTGCGCTTCTTGCCGTGGCGATCGACCACCGAAACCTGCTGGTTGGTCTTGATCTTGCCGCGCTGGATGCGGCCGATGCCGATCAGGCCGACGTAGCTGTTGTAGTCGAGCTGGCTGATGCGCATCTGGAACGGGCCGTCCGGATCGACGCTCGGCGCGCTCACGTGCTGCATGATCGCCTCGTACAACGGAGTCATGTCGCCTTCGCGGGCATCGCTGTCGAGGCTGGCGTAGCCGTGCAGGGCCGAGGCGTAGACCACCGGGAAGTCGAGCTGCTCGTCGGTGGCGCCGAGGCGGTCGAACAGGTCGAAGGTCTGGTCCAGCACCCAGTCCGGGCGAGCGCCGGGGCGGTCGATCTTGTTGATCACCACGATCGGCTTGAAGCCCATGTCGAACGCCTTCTGCGTCACGAAGCGGGTCTGCGGCATCGGGCCGTCCATCGCATCGACCAGGATCAGCACCGAGTCGACCATCGACAGCACGCGCTCCACCTCGCCGCCGAAATCGGCATGGCCCGGGGTGTCGACGATGTTGATGCGGTTGCCGTTCCACTCGATCGCCGTGTTCTTGGCCAGGATGGTGATGCCGCGCTCCTTTTCCTGATCGTTCGAATCCATCACGCGCTCGGCCAGCACGGTGCGTTCGGAAAACGTGCCGGACTGCTTGAGCAGGCAGTCGACCAGGGTGGTCTTGCCGTGATCGACGTGGGCGACGATGGCGATGTTGCGCAGTTTTTCGATGGACATGGAAAGCACTCGGGTGGCGCTTGGAGCCACCACGTGGGTTATCGGAAGGATTAAGGATGCTCTGATTTTGCTCGTCATCCCAGCGCACGCTGGGATCCAGCGTCTGTAGACCTATTGAACGCAAAGGCACTGGATTCCTGCTTTCGCAGGAATGACGAGCAAGAAGCCGATTGATCAGACCTTCCTTAACCGGAGGATTATACGGACTTGTGTGACAACTTGCCCATGGTTTCAGCGGATGCCGCTCCCGCAAGCGCGCTATGGGGTCGACATGGCCCGCCAGAGGATATCGAACAGGTCGTCGAACCGGCCGGTGAGCGGGATCTTCTCCTCGCGCACGATGTGCATCAGCGACACGCGGCCGATGATGCCCATGAAGACGTCCAGCAGCACTTTGCTGGACACGCGGTCGTTGAGCACGCCGCGTGCCTGTCCGTCCTTGAACACGCCCAGGAAGGCGCCCATCAATTCGGGACTTTCGTAGATGCGGATGTTCTTCATCCGCGACATCGGCACGGCGGTGAACAGCAGCAGCATCACCGCCGGGTGCTTGTCCATGTAGTCCAGGGTGACCCAGCAGGTCTTGCGCAGGCGTTCGCGCGCGTCGTCGATCCCCTGCAGGTGGTCGATCATGCGGTCCGCCAGGCGCGCCAGCATGATGTCCAGCATGGCGTAGACCAGCGCCTCCTTGCTGCCGAAGTACTTGTAGATGGTCTGCAGCGAGACGTTGGCCGAGCGGGCCACGTCCAGCAGGCTCACTTCGTAGAAGTCCCGCGCCGAGAACAATTCCAGCACCGCTTTCTCGATGCGGCTTAGGGTGTCGCTGCGCATCGAGCCGAGCATGACGCGGCGGTCGTCGATGACGGGTGCGCGATCGGGCGGGGTGGTCCGGCTACGCATGCGCCAGCTCGCCGGATCGAGTGAAAAGGAGTGGGTGAAGAGCGGTGGCAAGCAACAGTTTCGCTCTCATCTTCACTCTCTCCTGACTCTCGGGGCGGGGCTGCCGTGATGGTAACCAATCTTACCAATTGGATCCAATGACCTCACAAAGCGGTTTTTCGCTTGCGTTTCGATGGGGCCTGCAGACACCATGAAGGACATGGCATGGCTTGTTTCCAGGCCATCCATCCGGGTACGCCCGCGGGCGCGGGCGGGGTGCGGTAATTGTTGTTACCGCCAACTGCATCCCGGGGCGCTTTCATGCCAGTTCCGCAGGCTTGATATCCAGGAGATCCACGTGGCCATACAAAACTTCCCCGCCGGCTGGATGAGCGACGAGCACCGGATGCTGCAGGAGTCCGCGACCCGTTTCTTCAGGGAGCAGTGGGCGCCGCGGGAGGCGGCATGGCGCGAGGCGGGCATGATGGATCGCGGCGCCTGGCGCGAGGCCGGCGACAACGGTTTCCTGTGCGCCTCGATGCCGGAAGCGTACGGCGGCGGCGGCGGCGATTTCGGCCACGAGGCGGCGCTGATCCTGGCGCAGGGCGAGGCAGGAATCTCCGGCTTCGGCGGTTCGGTGCATTCGGGCATCGTCGCGCCGTACATCCTGCACTGCGGCACCGAGCAGCAGAAACAGCGCTGGCTGCCGCGGCTGGCCACCGGCGAACTGATCGGCGCGATCGCCATGACCGAGCCGGGCACCGGTTCGGATCTGCAGGGCTTGCGCACGCTGGCGATCCGGGAAGGCGACAGCTACCGCCTCAACGGCAGCAAGACCTTCATCACCAACGGTCAGCTGGCCAATCTGATCGTCGTGGCCTGCAAGACCGACAAGGAACAGGGCGCGCAAGGCATCTCGCTGCTGCTGGTGGAGACCGATGCCGCCGGCGGTTTCCGCCGCGGCCGCAACCTGGACAAGATCGGCCTGGAGGCGCAGGACACCTCCGAGCTGTTCTTCGACGACGTGCTGGTGCCGTCGGACAACCTGCTCGGCGGCCAGGAGGGGCTGGGCTTTTACCAGATGATGCAGGAGCTGCCGCAGGAGCGCCTGATCGTGGCCATGGCCGGTATCGCCGCGATGGAGCTGGCGATGCAGGTGACGCTGGCCTACACCAAGGAACGCAAGGCATTCGGCAAGCCGATCTTCGCGTTCCAGAACACCCGCTTCAGGCTGGCCGAGTGCCAGGCTTTGCTGCTGGCATCGCGCGCGCTGGCGGATGCGGCCATGGCCGCCCATCTCAGGGGCGAGCTGGGCGTCGATCGCGCCGCCCTGATCAAGTACTGGATCACCGACAACCAGTGCAAGCTGATCGACGAATGCCTGCAGCTGTTCGGCGGCTACGGTTACATGAAGGAATATCCGATCGCCCGGTTGTGGGCCGATGCGCGGGTGCAGCGCATCTATGGCGGTACCAACGAAATCATGAAGGAGCTGGCGTCGCGCTTCCTGTGACGCAACATGCCGTCCATTTCATCAACCCCGATTCCCGGCAAGGAAATTCCATGACTGAGGCCTATATCTACGATGCCGTGCGTACGCCGCGCGGCAAGGGCAAGCAAGACGGCAGCCTGCACCAGGCCACGCCGGTGTGGCTGCTGCGCACCCTGTTGCAGGCGTTGCGCCGGCGCAACGCGCTGGACACCGCGCTGGTCGACGACGTGATCCTGGGCTGCGTGACGCCGGTGGGCGAGCAGGGCGCGGACATCGCGCGCACCGCCGTGCTGGATGCCGGCTGGGCGCAGAGCGTGGCCGGCGTGACCCTGTCGCGCTACTGCGCCTCGGGGCTGGAAGCGATGAACATGGCCACCGCCAAGATCGCCTCCGGCATGGAGGACATGCTGGTCGCCGGCGGCGTGGAGTCGATGAGCCGCTGGCCGATGGGCAGCGACGGCGGCGCCTGGGCGATGGATCCGCGCGTCAACACCGAGCTGGCGTTCGTGCCGCAGGGCATCAGCGCGGACCTGATCGCCACGCTGGAGGGCTTCAGCCGCCAGGATCTGGACGCCTACGCCGCCGAGTCGCACCGTCGTGCCGCGCTGGCCTGGGACGAAGGCCGCTTCGACCGTTCCGTCGTGCCGGTCGCCGACCTCAACGGCATGCTGATGCTGGGCCGCGACGAAACCATCCGTCCCGGTACTTCGGTCGATTCACTGGCCAGGCTCGCGCCGTCGTTCGAGGCGATCGGCGCGATGGGCTTCGACGCCACCGCGCTGGAGAAATACACCACCATCGAGAAGATCCGGCACATTCATCATGCCGGCAACTCGTCGGGCATCGTGGACGGGGCCGCGCTGATCCTGCTCGGCAACCGGGAGGCCGGCATCAAGGCCGGCCTGAAGCCACGCGCCCGCGTGCGCATGGCGGCGGTCGTCGGTTCCGAGCCGACCATCATGCTGACCGGCCCCACGCCGGCCTGCCGCAAGGCGCTGGGCAAGCTCGGCATGGTCCCCGGCGACATCGATCTGTGGGAAATCAACGAGGCGTTCGCCACCGTGCCGATGAAGACCGCGCGCGACCTGGGCATTGCGCCGGAGCGGGTGAACGTCAACGGCGGCGCCATCGCGATGGGCCATCCGCTGGGCGCCACCGGCGCGGTCATCGTCGGCACCGCGCTGGACGAACTCGAGCGCAGCGGCAAGGCCACGGCCCTGGCCACATTGTGCATCGGTGCCGGCATGGGCATCGCCACCATCATCGAACGCGTTTGAGGGCCACGCCATGAGCGAACATGACACCGTCCAGTTCGAGCTCGACGCCGACGGCATCGGCCTGCTCACCTTCGACCAGCCGGGGCGCGCGATGAACGTGCTCAACCCCTCGCTGGTCGAGCCGTTCGCCGCGATCGTCGCACGACTGGAAAGCGACGAGACGATCAAGGGCCTGGTGCTCACCTCGGGCAAATCGACCTTCGTGGTCGGCGCCGACATCGATCAGCTCGCCGCGATCGCCGGTGCCGATGAAGCCTTTCGATTGTGTGAAGACCTCAAGCGCGTGCTGCGCCGCATGGAGACCTGCGGCAAGCCGGTGGCGGCCGCGCTCAACGGCACCGCGCTCGGCGGCGGGCTGGAGCTTGCGCTGGCCTGCCACGCCCGCTTCGCGCTGGACGATCCGGCGCTCAAGCTGGGCCTGCCCGAGGTCAAGCTGGGCCTGCTGCCGGGCGGCGGCGGCACGCAGCGCCTGCCGCGCCTGATCGGCATCCAGAAGAGCTTCGAGCTGATCACCCAGGGCACCGAGTTGAGCGCGGCGGAGGCCCTGGGCCTGGGCCTGGTCGATGAACTCGCCGCCAGTGGCACGGACCTGCTGCACAAGGCGCGCGCATGGTGCCTGGCCCATTCCCGGGCGGCGCAGCCGTGGGACAAAGCGGGATTCCGCATGCCCGGCGGCGACAGCAGGCATCCGGGCATCGTGCAGTTGCTGGCGATCGCACCGTCGATCGCCAACGCCAGGTCGCACGGCAACTACCCGGCGATCACCCACATCATGTCGTGCCTGTTCGAGGGCGGCCTGCTGGATTTCGATGCGGCCTGCAAGGTGGAGTCGCGCTACTTCGCCGCCTGCGTGGTCTCGCCGGCGGCGAAGAACATGATCGGCACGCTGTGGTACCAGCTCAATGCGATCAAGAAGGGCCAGTCGCGCCCGCGCGGCGTGCCGGCAGGCAAGGTCGGCAAAGTGGGCGTGCTCGGCGCCGGCATGATGGGCGCGGGCATTGCCTATGCATCGGCCAGGGCGGGCATCGAGGTGGTGCTGCTCGACACCACGATCGAGAACGCCGAGCGGGGCAAGGCCTGGTCGCAGGGCCTGCTCGACAAGGCCGTGGCGCGCGGCAGGAGCACCGCGGCGAAGCGCGATCAGCTGCTGGCGCGCATCCGGCCCACCACGCGCTACGAAGATCTCGCCGGATGCGATCTGGTGATCGAGGCGGTGTTCGAGGATCGCGCGATCAAGGCCGCGTGCACGCAGCAGGCCGAGGCGGCGATCGCGGCCGATGCGGTGTTCGCCTCCAACACCTCCACATTGCCGATCACCGGCCTGGCCCAGGCCAGCGCGCGGCCGGCCAACTTCATCGGCCTGCATTTCTTCTCGCCGGTGGACAGGATGCCGCTGGTCGAGATCATCGTCGGCGCCCGGACGTCCGACGAAACCCTGGCGCGCGGTTTCGACTACGTGCTGCAGATCGGCAAGACCCCGATCGTGGTCAACGACAGCCGCGGCTTCTACACCTCGCGGGTATTCGCCACCTACGTGATGGAAGGCCTGGCCATGCTGGGCGAGGGCGTGCACCCGCGTTCGATCGAGGTGGCCGGCGTGAAGGCCGGCATGCCGATGCCGCCGCTGGCGCTGCAGGACGAGGTCTCGCTGGGCCTGTCGCTGCACATCATGGCGCAGACCCGCAAGGATCTGGCCGCCGAGGGCAAGCCGCTGCCGGAGCATCCGGGCGACGCCGTGCTGCGCACGGTGGGCGGCGAGCACGGCCGTCTCGGCAGGAAGATCGGCAAGGGCTTCTACGACTACGACGGCAAGGACAAGACGCTGTGGCCGCAGCTGACCCGGCTGTATCCGCCGCAGGCGGAGCAGCCCGCGCAGCAGGAGCTGATCGACCGCCTGATGTTCGTGCAGGCGAACGAGGCCGCGCGCTGCTTCGAGGAGCACGTGGTGCGCTCGGTCGCCGACGGCAACATCGGCTCGATCTTCGGCTGGGGTTTCGCGCCGTTCCACGGCGGTGCCTTGCAGTTCATCAACGCGATGGGCGCCGCGCGCTTCGTCGAGCGCTCGCGGGAGCTGGCCGCACGCTACGGCGACCGTTTCGCGCCCGCCGCGATCGTGCTCAGGCAGGCGGCCGAAGGCGGGCGTTTCGAGGACGTCGCGTGACAGGCGGACGCGGCGCGCTGTCGGGCCTGCTCTCGCACCTGCTCTCGGGCCTGCGCGTGATCGACCTCAGCCGCAATTTGCCGGGGCCTTTCTGCACGCGGATGCTCGCCGATCTCGGTGCCGAAATCATCAAGGTGGAGCCGCCCGAAGGCGATCCCACCCGGCCGCTCGGGCCGCTGTTCGATGCGCTGAACCACGGCAAGGAATGCCGCCGCATCGATTTCCGCCAGCGCGTCGATCTGCAGCAGCTGCGCGGCTGGCTGGCCGACGCCGATGTCATGCTCGACAGCTTCCGTCCCGGCACCCTGCAGGCGATGGGGCTGGACTTCGACAGCCTCAAGCGGATCCACCCGAAACTGGTGATGGTGTCGATCACCGGCTATGGCCAGTGCGGGCCGTGGGCGCAGCGGGCCGGGCACGACCTGAACTTCATGGCCATGTCCGGCGCGCTGGACCAGTCGCGCGCGCCTACCGGCGAGATGGCCCTGTCCAACGTGCAGTGGGGCGATCTGGCCGGCGGCAGCGCGATGGCCGCCATCGCCATCCTGGCCGCCGTGTTCGATGCGAACAAACGCGGCCAGGGTCGCCACATCGACGTCAGCATGGCGCATGGCGTGCATGCCCATCTGCTCTTGCCCAAGGCGACCGCGAGCCTGTTGACGCCGCTGCTGGGGCATCGTCCGGGCGCCGGCGAAGACCTGCTCAACGGCGGCCTGCCCTGCTACAACCTGTACGCCACGGCCGATCGCCGCCAGCTGGCGGTGGGCGCGCTGGAGTTCAAGTTCTGGCAGGCCGCCTGCGCGGTGTTCGAGCGCCCCGACTGGATCGAGCGGCACTGGCAGCGCGGCCAGCTGGCTGGTTCGCCGGACTGCGCGGCGTTGCGCGCCGAGGTGGCCGCGCTGGTGGCCGCGCAACCGCTGGCGTACTGGGCCGCACGCTTCGAGCCGGTCGACGCCTGCGTCACGCCGGTGCTGACCCTGGAAGAAGCGCAGGCCCACCCGCTGTTCGCCGATGGATCGCATGCGCAACCCTGGGCCGCGGTCCAGTCGTTTCCTGTCCCGCCGGAACCCCTTGCGCCATGACCGCACTCGATCTGCTCGACAAGCTGCCCGCCGCCATCAACCCGCAGGCCGTGGCCGGCTTGAACCGCATCATCCAGTTCAATACCTCGCAGCCGGCCTGGGTGGCGATCCGCGACGGTGCCTGCTCGGTCACCCGGGGCACCACCGACGCGGCCGACCTGATCCTGACCCTGGCCGACGACGATCTGGTCGGCTTGCTCACCGGCAGGCTCGACGGCATGATGGCCGTGCTGACCGGAAAGCTGAAACTGCAGGGTGACCTGGCTCTGGCGCAGCAATTGGGGCGTTACTTCGATGCCGGTCGGTTGACCTGATCCGCGTGCAGTCGCGTGGTCCGGGCGACAAATCGGCAATCCCTCGAGTGTGTGCCGCAGGACACGATCGCGATGGTTGACCCAAATGCCCCGACGCTGCTGCACCGCTTTCTGGCCTGGGAGAAGGAGCAGCCGCAGGCGATCTACCTGACCCAGCCGCAACCGGACGGGCGGGTGATCGACTACACCTGGGCCAAGGTCGGCGAGCAGGCCCGCCGGATGGCCGCGCACCTGCAGTCGCTGCGGTTTCCGCCGCGCAGCCAGATCGCCCTGCTCGGCAAGAACAGTGCGCATTGGCTGATCGCCGATCTGGCGATCATGATGGCCGGGCACGTCAGCGTGCCGCTGTATCCGACACTGGGCGCCGAATCGGCGCGCTACATCCTCGAGCACTGCGAGGCCCGGCTGCTGTTCGTCGGCAAGCTGGACGGCAGCACCGACAACTGGCCGCGCATCGAGTCGGCATTGCCTGCCGGCCTGCCGCTGATCGGCCTGCCGCTGGGGCCGCGGCGGGACATCCCGCAGTGGAACACGCTGATCATGCAGCACGACGCGCTGCAGGCGGTGCATGATCCGCAGCCCGACGAGATGTGCACCATCGTCTATACCTCGGGCAGCACCGGGCAGCCCAAGGGTGTGATGCACAGCTACCGCAGCATGATGTCGCCGGCATCCGCGGTCGCCGACGCCATCGGCGTGAGCCGCGCGGACCGGCTGCTGTCGTATCTGCCGCTGGCGCATATCGCGGAGCGCTCGCTGATCGAGACCAATTCGCTCTACTACGGGCTGCGGGTGTTCTTCGTCAACAACCAGTCCAGCTTCGTCGCCGACGTGCAGCGCGCGCGGCCGACGATCTTCTTCTCCGTGCCGCGGCTGTGGACCAAGTTCCAGCAGGCGGTCAACGAAAAGCTGCCGCCGTCGAGGCAGAAGCGGCTGTTCGCCGTGCCGCTGCTTTCGCGCCTGGTCAAGCGGCGCATCCTGCGCGGCATGGGCCTGGACCAGACCCGCATCGCGGTCACCGGCTCGGCGCCGCTGCCGTCGGACATCATCGACTGGTACCGCAGCCTCGGCCTGGAACTGCTCGATGTCTACGGCATGACGGAAAACTTCGCCCTCTCGCACGGCTGCCGGCCGGGGCAGGTGCGGGTCGGCTATGTCGGCACCTGCCAGCTCGGCGTGGAGGCACGCATCGATGCCAATGGCGAATTGCTGGTCAGGAGCCCGGGCCAGATGCTCGGCTATTACAAGCTGCCCGAGCTGACTGCGCGCGACATCCTGCCCGACGGTTTCTTCAGAACCGGCGACCGTGGCGAAGTCGACGCGCAGGGGCGGCTGCGCATCACCGGCCGGGTCAAGGAGTTGTTCAAGACCGCGCGCGGAAAGTATGTCGCGCCGGTGCCGATCGAGATCAAGCTGGGCAACCATCCGAAGCTGGAAAGCGCCTGCGTCACCGGTCCCGGCCAGCCGCAGCCGTTCGCGCTGCTGATGCTGTCGGAGGATGCGCAACGGGAGCTGGCCGGCACGGCGGGTGCGCGGGCGGAACTCACCGGATCGTTCGAGCATCTGCTGGAACAGGTCAATGCCACGCTGGAAGACCACGAGCAGCTGGACTATCTGGTCGTGGTCAAGCAGCCGTGGACGATCGAGAGCGGCCTGCTGACGCCTACGCTGAAGATCAAGCGCGACGCGATCGAGAGCCGCTATCTGCCGCACGTCGAAGCATGGCGTGCGCTGCAGCGGACGGTGATCTGGGAGTCGTAGCCGCGCACCTCGAACAACCCCGCGCCTACACCACGCCGGTGAGGTAGTACGCGGCGATCACCGCCGGCACCGCCAGGGTCTTGATCACGGTGATGGCGAAGATGTCCTTGTAGGCCTGCCGATGGGTCAGTCCGGTGACTGCCAGCAGGGTGATCACGGCGCCGTTGTGCGGCAGCGTATCCATGCCGCCGGAAGCCATCGCGGCAATGCGATGAAACACCTCCAGCGGAACACCGGCGGCGTGCGCGTTGGCGATGAATGTATCGGCCATCGCGCCGAGCGCGATGCTCATGCCGCCGGATGCCGAACCGGTGATGCCTGCCAGTGCGGTGACGGTGACCGCCTCGTTCAGCAGCGGGTTCGGGATGGCGTGCAGCGCGTCGGCCACCAGCTTGAAGCCGGGCAGGGCGGCGATCACCGCACCGAAGCCGTATTCCGAGGCGGTATTCGTCGAAGCCAGCAGGGCGCCAGCTACCGCCGCCTTGCTGCCTTCGGCGAAGCGCCGCATCACCGGCTTCCACGCGGTCAGCAGCACGCAGGCGATGCCCGCCAGCAGCGCACCTTCCACCGCCCAGATCGCGGCGATCTTCGAGACCTCCTGCACGACCGGTTTCGCATGGCCGACCACGGCAGGCACGAACGATTGCGTGCTGCCGTAGATGTGCGGGATCAGGCCGGTGAGCAGCTTGTTGCCGACGCCGACCAGCACCAGCGGCAGCAGCGCGATCAGCGGATGCGCGAGTTTCCCGTGTTCGAACGCCGCCGGTTCGTTGACGAGGTTGTCGCCGTAACCTTCACCCGCAGCGGCCGCCGTGCGCCGCCGCCACTCAAGATAGCCCAGGCCGACGAGCAGGATGAAGGCCGCGCCGATCGTGCCCAGCCACGGCGCCGCCCACGTGGTGGTGCCGAAGAACGCGGTGGGGATGATGTTCTGGATCTGCGGCGTGCCGGGCAGCGAATCCATGGTGAAGGTGAACGCGCCCAGCGCGATCGTGCCCGGGATCAGCCGCTTCGGAATGTCGCCGGCACGGAACAGTTCGGCGGCAAAGGGGTATACCGCGAACACCACCACGAACAGCGACACGCCGCCATAGGTCAGCAGTGCGCACACCAGCACGATCGACGCGATCGCGCGGCTGCGCCCGACCAGGCCGATGGTGGCCGCCACGATCGCCTTGGAGAATCCCGACAGCTCGACCACCTTGCCGAACAGCGCACCGAGCATGAACACCGGGAAGTACAGCTTGAGGAATCCGGCCATCTTGTCCATGAACAGGCCGGTGAAGATCGGCGCGACCAGCGATGGTTCGGTCAGCAGCACCGCGCCGAGCGCGGCGATCGGCGCGAACAGGATCACGCTGTAGCCGCGATAGGCCGCGAACATCAGAAAGCACAGCGCGGCCAGCACGATCAGGAATGCCATCCTTGCGGTTCCTCGGGGACTTGTCGGGATCGACGTTGATTCCGAGTATCCGCGCGCCATCGGCACGAGGGCACTGTACGAAGGTACAAGTGTCGATTCGCAGGTGCTCGCCTACTCTCGGTCGCATCAGCATCCATCGTCGATGGCTGCGACTACTGCGAGGGGAAATCATGAAGCGCACCAACCTGAGTCTGGCCATCGGTCTGGCTACCGGCCTGTTCTGTATGGCACCGCTCCATGCGCAGCAGGGCGGCGATACCGGCGGGGCCACCGCCACTGCCGCCAAGACGGCCAATGCCAAGCAACTCGGCCAGGTGACCGTCACCGCGCGCAAGCGCGAGGAAACCCTGCAGGACGTGCCGATCGCGGTGAGCGCCTTCACCGCCGCCTCGCTGTTCAAGCAGAACGTGCAGAACCTCGGCGACCTGCAGGGCAAGGTGCCATCACTGCAGGTGTACGCCGCGCGCGGCTCCAACACCACGCTGACCGCCTATATCCGCGGCGTCGGCCAGGCCGATCCGACCTGGGGCTTCGATCCGGCGGTCGGCATCTATCTGGACGACGTCTACATGGCGCGGCCGCAGGGCACGCTGCTGGACGTGTTCGACGTGAGCCGGATCGAGGTACTGCGCGGACCGCAGGGCAGCCTGTACGGCAAGAACACCATCGGCGGGGCGATCAAGTACATCTCCACGCCGCTGCCGGTGAAGACCGAAGGCTCGGTGGACCTGACCATGGGCATGCACGGCGAGAAGGATCTCAAGGCCAGCGTCGGCGGGGCCAGTGCCGACAAGGTGTGGCGAGGCCGCGTCGCGGTGGCCAGCGAGCACAACGACGGCTTCGGCACCGACCTCGACAACGGCAGCCGCAACGGCAACAAGAACACCAATGCGGGACGCGTCACCCTGGGATTCTTTCCGTCAAGCACTTTCAACGCGCAGCTGGAAGTCGACGGCCTGCACGACTACTCCAACCCGCGCGGCGCCAAGATGCTCGTCGTCAACAAGTTCTATCCGGCCTTTGCACCGCTATCGAGCGACTTCAACACGCGCAGCGGCTTGGCTCAGCTCAACCGAACAAGAATGGGCGGCGCGGCGCTGACCTTGAACTGGATCGCCAGCCAGGACTGGACGCTGAAGTCGGTCAGCGCCTATCGCGATTCGTCGACCGACACCAACATCGATTTCGATACGCTTCCCGTCCAGCTGGTCGACGTCAATGCGAAGTACAAGGATCACCAGTTCACCCAGGAGTTTCAGGTCAACTACGACTCGGGCGGCTCCATCCACGGTGTCGCCGGCGTGTACTACTTCAACGGCACGGCGGCGGGGCAGATCCACAACATCTTCCTCGGCTCGCCGCCGTACAGCACGCTGGGCCTGGCCCAGTACGGCAGCACCGGCGGCAGCGTGCGCACCCGCAGCATCGCCGCCTATGGGGATTTCACCTGGGACATCAGCCCCAGCTGGAGCCTGGACGTGGGCGCGCGCGTTACCCGGGAGACCAAGACCGCGCTGATCCAGAACTTCGGCTATGCGGACGCCAGTTTCCGGACGCCGATCGCCACGCTGGCCAATTTCAGCGGCTCGCATACCTCGCACAACGGTTCGCCCAAGGTCTCGCTGGACTGGAGCGCGAACGACCACATCAAGCTCTACGCCAGCTACAGCGAAGGCTTCCACTCCGGCGGTTTCAACATCCGCGCCAACTGCACGGCGATCCCCAGCTCGTGCCGGCCGATCGACGACGAAAAGGTCGCGTCGTACGAACTGGGCAGCAAGATGACCTTCTTCGACGATGCGCTGATGATGAACACGGCGCTGTTCCACAACATCTACACGAACATCCAGTTGTCGGTATTCACTTCGTATACGTTGCCCAACGGCAGCCAGGGCTTCTTCGGCGATTTCACCAACGCCGGCAAGGGCCACATCGACGGCCTGGAGGAAGAGTTCGCCTGGAAGCCGGCGGAAAACTGGACCTTCAGCGGCCAGTTCGCCTACCTGCATACCAGGTACACCAGGTTTCTCAGCGGCGGCGTCAACATCGCCGACCAGCAAAGGTTCACCAATGCGCCGAAGTGGGCCGGCGGGCTGTCGCTGGAGAACACGCGTCCGCTGGGCAACGGCGGCAGCCTCACCGCGCGCATCAATTACACCTATCAGGGCATGGTGTTTCCGGAAACCACGCTGTCGCCGCTGATCGCCCAGGGCGGCTACGGCCTGTGGAACGCGGGTCTGATCTGGCAGATCAGCCAGCCGTGGACGCTGAGCCTGCAGGGCACCAACCTGGCCGACAAGTCCTATCGCACCACCGGCTACAACATCGGCGCGCTGGGCATCGTGACCGGTTTCTACGGCGCGCCGCGGATGGTCACGCTGAGCGCTCGCTATACTTTCTGAGCCAGTGCGCCCGCATCACCCGCGCGGCTCCCGTCCCGGCGATGACGGCAGCCGCGTCCTCATGCTGATCCGGGCCAACCTTGAATGCCGGAGGCGGCCGATGCACCTGAAAACCTGTGCGCGCACGATCTGCCTGGCGCTGATGCTCGGCAGCAGCGCCGCCTGTGGGGCGGGCAGGGCGCCGGCGCTGCCGCGGCTGCAACTCGACCCGTCGCGAGTCGCCGTGGTCGGCCTGTCCTCGGGCGCGTACATGGCCGGCCAGGCCGAGCTGGCCTATCCGGAACTGTTTCCGAACGCGGCGCTGGTGGCCGGCGGGCCTTACGGCTGCGCCGGCGGCCAGCTGCAGCTTGCGTTGACGACATGCATGAAAGGCGTGCCCGCGGCGGATGTCGATGCGCTGCTGGCGAAGGCGCGCCGGCGCTCGGCCTCCGGCGCGATCGGCGCACTGAAGGATCTGGCCGGCGCGCATGTCTACCTGCTGCACGGCCGCGCGGACACCACCGTGGCGCCGGCGGTGGCCGAGGCGGCCGCGCATTTCTACGAAAAGTTGCGCGACGGCGTACCTGCCCTGGCCGGCATGCAGGTGCGCGACGACGGTGCGCGCGACTTCGCCCACAACCTGCCGGTGATGGCGAAGGGCGCTGACTGCGGCACATCGGTCGCACCCTATCTGGGACACTGCGGCTTCGATGCGGCCGGCGCGATCTTCGCGCAGATGTTCGGCCGTCCCCTGCATGTGCCTGCGGCGGCGGCGCGGGGCGAATTGCGCACGTTCGACCAGGACGCGCTGCGGCCCGGCGGGGCCGATGCGTTCCTCGCCGGCAAGGGCTACATCTACCTGCCGCCGGATTGTGCGTCGGGCAGGCCCTGCGGCCTGATGGTCGCGTTTCACGGCTGCAGGCAGAATGCCCAGGCGGTGGGCGAGGCCTTCGTGAAGGGCGCCGGCTTCAACCGCTGGGCCGACGCCTACGATGTGGCCGTGTTATATCCTCAGACACGCGCAAGTTTCGCGCCCTTGAATCCGCAGGCATGCTGGGACTGGTGGGGATATTCCGGCGCCGACTACGACTCTCGCCACGGCGTGCAGTTGCGCTGGCTGGTGAACGCGGTGCGCGCGCTGGGATTGCCGACAGGGCATTGATGGCGCTCGGAGCTGATCGCCGCGACGTGACCGCAGGAGCACACCCTGTGCGCGATGTTCTGGCTCTCTCTACAGCATGCAGGGCAAAGGCTTTCGTCCTCCTGCGGAGGACGAGTTACTTTCTCTTTGCGTGGTCACGCGGACGCAGGATGCGTACGCGAACAGCGAAGCTGGCCCGCAGGGCGCAGGGCAGGATGCCCGGAGTAAAGAGAAAGGTAACCAAAGAGAAAGGCCACCCCGCTTGGCGCTTGCCGGGCATCCTGCCCGGCAAGTCCGTGAGCCGGGGCCGGGCTTTTCGAACGGGCATCCTGCCCGTGCGAAAAGGAACCGACATCCCTGTCGGTTCCCGCTGCGCGGCCTGTCGACCCCGACTCACCGCCGCACAGGGGCCCCGGGTAGAGCAGCGTGCCATCCTGGCCCGCACTCGGTGGAAAGCCGAGAAGCTTGGGAGCAACAGCAACAGCGCGAACAAGAGCGACAGCGAAACGCAGCTTTGCTTTTGCTCTGCTGCTGCTCCGGCTTTTCTGAAGAGTGCGCGCAGGATGCGTGCTGCTCCACCCGGGCTCCCTCTGGCGCGTAAGCGGGGTGGTCTTCTCTTTAGTCACTTTCTCTTGGTCACACGAGAGAAAGTGACCCGCCCTCGGAAGGAGGACGAAAGCCTTTCGCCGCAGGGGCGGAAAATACAGGCAGGAGCGTCGCTGCTGCAAAAGCGCAGCGCGGCGAATCATCCGCGCCGAGTCTTCCAGAGGAGCCTCGCGTGCTGAGCGCCAGCCTCATCGCCTTCGCCGCGCTGTGCTGGCTGGGCCTGCTGTTCGGCGTGGCGCTGCTGGGCGAGCGCCGCCCGCACATCTTCGAGAAGCGCTGGGCGATCGTGTACGCGCTGTCGCTGGCGATCCATTGCACCTCGTGGACGTTCTACGGCACGGTCACCCAGGCCAGCCGTTCCGGCTGGTGGCTGCCGCCGACGTTCGTCGGGGCGATCCTGATGTACGTGTTCGCGCTGAAATTCCTGCGCCGGCTGGTGCAACTGGTGCGCGAGTACAACGCCGGTTCGCTGGCCGATCTCATAGCCGTGCGGCTGGGGCGCCATCCGGGACTGGCGGCGATGGTCACCGCGGTGATGGTGATCGGTATCGTGCCGTATATCGCACTGCAGCTGAAGGCGGTGGCGATGAGCTACGGCATGCTGAGCCAGGGCCAGTTGGCCGAGTCCGAACCATGGCAGGACAGCGCGCTCTACGTGGCGCTGCTGATGGCGTTGTTCGCCATGCTGTTCGGCACCCGGCGCGCCTCGACCATGGCGCACAACCGCGGGCTGGTGTTGGCCATGGCGTTCGAATCGCTGTTCAAGCTCGGCGCGATGCTGGCACTGGGCAGTTTGCTGTTCACCGCCTTGCCGGCCGGGCTGCCGGTCACGCCGCCGCCGCCGCCGGACAGTGGCGGTTTTCCGGCGCTGATCGTGCTTGGTGCACTGGCGATGTTCACTCTTCCGCACCAGTTCTACGCCGGTGTGGTGGAGTGCCGCGACGACGGCCACCTGCGCACCGCGCGCTGGCTGTTTCCGCTGTACCTGCTGCTGATCTCGCTGCCGATCCTGCCGCTGGCGCGGATGGGCGACGCGCTGCTGGGGCCGAGCGGGGTGTCGTCGGACATGTATGTGCTGGCGCTGCCGCTGGCGCGCGGCGAACACGCCCTGGCGCTGGTGGCGTTTCTCGGCGGCCTCAGCGCGGCGACCAGCATGGTGGTGATCGCCACGCTGGCTCTGAGCCTGATGGCGGTCAACCACTTCATCGCGCCGTTGCGGGTGCGCGCCGGCTGGGGGCGCGGCGAGCGCGGCGACCTGCGCGGCGAGCTGTTGCACCATCGGCGCGTGGCGATCCTGCTGGTGCTGCTGCTGGCCTGGACCTATAGCCGGGTGCTGGCGCGCAATGAGGCGCTGGCCGATATCGGTTCGATCTCGTTCTCCGCGCTGGCAGGGCTGACTCCGGCGCTGCTGGCGGCGGTGTATCGCCCGCAGCTGGGTTCGCGCGCCGTGATGTCCGGGCTGGCCGCCGGCACCCTGGTGTGGCTGTATGCGGTGCTGCCCGCGTTGCTGCCTTCGGCGCCGGCCTGGTTGCACACCGGGCCGCTTGGCCTGCACTGGCTGGTGCCGGACGGCCTGTTCGGGCTGGGCGACTGGAACCGCCTGGGGCGCGCGGTGGCGGTAAGCCTGGTGGCGAACGTCGCCGTGATGCAGGTGGTGGCGGGGTCGCGCTATGGCCGTACCGCACGTGCCGTCAGCGTGGGCCATGTCGGCGTGACCGAGTTGCGTGCGTTGGCCGCGCGCTTCCTGTCCTCCGAGCGGGTCGAGCATCTGTTCGCCGCGGCGCCGCCGACGGGACCGTCGGGCAGCATGCGGGTGGCCAGGGTGGAGCATGAACTGGCCGCGGTGATCGGCGCCGCCTCGGCGCGGCTGCTGCTGGAGGTGGTGCACCGGCAGGGTCGCGACGATCTGGATACGGTGGTCGCCATCGTCGGCGAGGCGGCGCAGGACCTGCGTTTCAACCAGCGCGTGCTGGAGGCCGCGCTGGAGAACATGAGCCAGGGTATCTGCGTGGTCGATGCCGAGCTGCATCTGGTGGCATGGAACCGGCGCTACGTCACCCTGTTCGATTACCCCGACGAACTGCTGCAGGTGGGGCGCCCGGTTGCCGAGCTGACCCGCTGCAACATCGCGGCGGGGATGATCGGTCCGGGCGACATCGAGCGGCGCGTGCAGCGCCGGTTGGCCCACATGCGCGCCGGTACCCGGCATCTGTCCGAGCGGCGCTTTCCCGACGGCACCATCGTGGAGATCCGCGGCAACCCGATGCCCGGCGGCGGCTTCGTCGCCACCTTCACCGACGTCACCGCATTCCGTCAGGCCGAGATGGCCCTCAAGCGCATCAACGAGACGCTGGAGCTGCGGGTGGAGGAACGTACGCGGGCGCTGACCGCGGCCTCGGCCGAGGCGCAGCGCGCCAACGAGGCGAAAAGCCGCTTCCTGGCGGCGGTCACCCACGATCTGATGCAGCCGTTGCACGCCGCGCAGCTGTTCGCCCATGCGCTGACCGAGCGCGGCGCCGAGGCCGCCACCGCGCGTCATCTCAACGGTGCGCTGGCCGCCACCGAAAGCCTGCTGGCCGGCCTGCTGGACATCGCGCGGCTGGAGGGCGGACGCCTGCATCCGCAACCGCGCGCGTTCGCGCTGGCCGAGGTGCTTGATCCGCTGGCTGCCGAGTTCCGCGCCATCGCGCTCGACCGCGGCGTGCGGCTGGATGTGGTGGGCACGCGTGCGTGGGTGCACTCCGATCCGCAATTGCTGCGCCGGGTGCTGCAGAATTTTTTGTCCAACGCGCTGCGTTATGCCGGACACGGCCGCGTGCTGCTCGGTGTGCGTCGTCGGGACGATCAGCTGCGGGTGGAGGTATGGGACACCGGCCCCGGCATCACCGTGGACGAACAGCGGCTGATCTTCCAGGAATTCCGCCGCGGCAGCGCAGCGGGAGGGCAGGGGCTGGGGCTGGGGCTGTCGATCGCGCAACGCATGGCCGATCTGCTCGGACATCCACTGGGACTGCGCTCATGGCCGGGCCGCGGCAGCATGTTCCACCTCGATATGCCGCGTGTACCGGCCACGCCGAGTGCGCTCGCCGGCGTCGACGTCCGGCAACCGCTGCCGGCCGGCCGCGCGCTGGTGCTGGACAACGAACCGGCCGCGCTGGCCGCATTGAGCAACCTGCTCACCAGCTGGGGCTGGCTGGTGCATCGTGCGCGCAATGCCGAGCAGGCGCTGGCCGCGCCGTGGCGACCGGACCTGCATATCCTGGACTTTCATCTGGATGGCGGACAGACCGGGCTGGAAGTGTGGCGGCGGCTGCAGGCGCTGCATGCCGGGGTGCCGACCGTGATGCTGACCGCCGATCGCGATGGCGAGTTGCGGCAGCGCTTGCTGGAGGCGGGGATCGGGGTCCTCTACAAACCGCTCAAACCGCTGGCGCTGCGGCAGGTATTGCAGCGGGTGGCGGCTGCCGCCGTGCAGGCATGAAGCCCGGGTCGGTCGGAGCATCCTTGCGCCGGCATCCGTCGTTTCATGTTTCATGCGAATGCATAAAGCAGGATCCGCAAATGCACTCCGGCATGATCGGCGCGCAGGCGAAACTGCCCGCCCAGCGAGGTGACCCGGTCGCGCATGCCTTGCAGGCCGCGACCACCGCGCGGCAGGCGCTGCGGCAGCCCCGTGCCGTTGTCCCGCAGATCCAGCAGTGCCAGCGTCCTGCCCTCACGTCTGCCGATGCGCAGGCGCAGGCTGAATTCACTGGCTTGCGCATGCTTGACCGCGTTGGTCGCACTCTCCTGGACCAGACGGTAGATCGCGGTACTGGTCTCGTCGTCGAGCAGACGCGGATCCCCGTGCAATTCGGTGTGGTAGGTCATGCCGGCGGCATTGAGCAAATCGCGGATCGGCCCTTCGTCGAGCGCGCGCAGCAGGCCGAATTCATCCAGCACGGCGGGCCGCAGGTCGTCGAGCAGGCGACGCAGGGCGCCTCGCATGTGCGCCAGGATGTTGTTGATCGATGTGCTGATGTCTTCCATGCCGGCCTGGCGCAGCCGTGTCTGTGCCAGTTTCACATG
The DNA here is from genome assembly GCA_028871555.1 of Lysobacteraceae bacterium. Classification (GTDB taxonomy): domain Bacteria; phylum Pseudomonadota; class Gammaproteobacteria; order Xanthomonadales; family Rhodanobacteraceae; genus Rhodanobacter. The sequence continues at coordinate 6,546 of JAGWNA010000042.1, read as the reverse complement.
GGTCTGGATGGCGGTGATGTTCTGGCCCAGTTCGTCGTGCAGCTCGGCGGCCAGATGCCGGCGCAGGTTCTCATCCACCTGCAGGTTGCCGCGCGCCGCCCTGCGCAGTTGGCGGGCGAGCTGATCCAGTCGCTGGTTGACCGCGCCCAGGTGGTCATTCTGCTCGGATACCCGGGCGTTGCTCCAGCGCAGCGCATCGGTGGCCGAGCCCAGCATGATCGCGCCGGTACCTGCCACGGCAAGATACAGATAGGCTTCGGCGCCCGACGGCGCGTGCCCCAGGTACCGGGTTGCCAGGGTTATTCCGAGGCTGGATATGATCAGGGCCAGGCTGGCGCCGCGCCAGCCGTGGCGAAAGGCGAAAAACAATACCAGGGCCAGCGACAGGACGCGGGCAAATTGCGGTCCCGGTGCGGCTTGTCCGGACAGCGCCAGCATGATCGCCATCGACGGCAACATGACCAGCAGTGCATCTTTCAGCAGCCGGGCCAGCGCCTGCTGGTCGAAGCGGGTGCGCAGCAGCATGATCATCAACGGCACCACAAGCACGATGCCCAGGTAGCGGCTGAGCAGTCCTTCGCCCAGCACCCGGATCATGAGTTGCCTCGGCATGGGCGAGTGGAAAAGTGCCAGCAGGGCGGCATCCACCGCGGCAGTGGCGGTCACGATCAGCGTGGCCGACAACAGCAACTGGGCCACCTCCTGCGGACTGTGCAGGCTGGCCTGAAGATTGAACCGCAGCAGCAGCCACAGGCCGATGACCAACACCAGCGGTCCGGGCAATTCAGCGAGGATGACATCCGGCCAGGCCAGCGTACCCCCCTGGACCAGATGAATGCCGATGGTGGCCGCGAGTTCGGCGCCGAGCAGCCAGCCCCAGTTGCGCACCGGCAACAGCAGCAGTGCGCCGAACAGCAGGCCGTACGGCAGCATCCAGTAGGGCTGGACGGTCGGCCACAGCAGCAGCCAGAGCAACAGGTAAGCGGCGCCGAGCAACGGCCCGGATCGGGGCAGGTGGAGTGGTTTCAGACGCATCGGGGGATAGTACATGCGCAGTTCGCGAGGTCATCGCAGCGCGTCTGTCGATGCGGTTGTCGCCGGCAGATATGCATAAGTTGCGGCTTGATGTGTAAAGTAGCCTCATGTACAGCATCGTTCTGGTCGATGACCACGCCATCGTTCGCGAGGGCTTCAAGCGGCTGATCGAACTCGAGCCGGATCTTGACGTGGTGGCCGAATGCCGCAGCGCCGACGATGCGGTGGACGCGGCAAGCCTCTGGCGCCCCGACCTGCTGGCGCTGGACCTGTCCTTGCGCGACACCAGTGGGTTGCCGTTGATCGAGCATTTGCTGGGCGTTTCCCCGAACACGCGGATCGTGGTGCTGAGCATGCACGACAGCGAGCCGTATGTGTCGGAAGCCTTGCGCCGCGGCGCCAGCGGTTATGTCACCAAGGGGGCGGCACCGGAAGAACTGGTGGCGGGCCTGCTCGCGGTGATGCAGGGCGAGTGCTTTCTGAGTTCGGACCTGCGCCAGCGCCGGGCCGAACGGCCGGATACGGCGCTGGATCCGGTCAGTCAGCTGACCGCGCGCGAACATGAAGTGTTCCTGCTGCTGGCCGGCGGACGTGTACCCAAGCAGGTGGCGGCAGAGCTGGGGATCGGCCAGAAAACGATCTACAACCATCGCGCCAGCCTGATGGGCAAGCTGGGTGCCGGTTCGGACCTGGATCTGTACCGGATTGCCAGCGAGCGCGGGTTGCTGTCGGACCGGCGTTGATCGGCAGCGCGGGGCGTGGCGCCTGTCCGCCCGCCAGCGCGATCAACTGGTCTGCGCCTGCTCCAGCATCTGCCTGGCGTGCGCCCGGGTTTCGCGGGTGATCTCGACACCGCCGAGCATGCGCGCCAGTTCGTCGCGACGGCCGGCGACATCGAGCTTTTCGATCCGGGTGTGGGTCGAATGGCCGTCGCTGTGCTTGGTGACACACAGATGCGCGTGCCCCTGTGCGGCAACCTGGGGCAGGTGGGTGACGCACAGCACCTGGCGCAGCTTGCCCAGCGCACGCAGTTTCTGCCCCACCACCTCGGCCACCGCGCCGCCGATGCCGGCATCGACTTCGTCGAAAATCATGCTGCCGACCGTGTCCCTGCCCAGCGTGGCGACTTCGACGGCCAGGCTGATCCGGGCCAGTTCGCCGCCGGAGGCCACCTTGCGCAGCGGCCGCAGCGGCTGGCCGGGGTTGGCGCTGACCAGCAGTTCGCAGCGCTCCCGGCCCTGCGGATCGGGTTCGTCGCCGCCGGCAGGGTCCAGTTCGATGCGCAGCTGGCCACCGGCCATGCCAAGTTCGGCCATCAGCGTGCTGACTTCCTCGCCCAGGCGAACGGCAACGGACGATCGCGACCGACTCAGTTGCGCCACGGCGGCGTCGTATTCGTGTTGCAGCCGCAGGCGCTGTCCGGCCAGTTTTTCCAGTGCATCGCCGGCGCCTTCGAGCTCGGCCAGTTCGAGCCGCAGCGCGTCGAGTCGGTCATGCAGTTCGCCGACGGGCAGCCGATGCCGGCGCGACAGCTCGTGCAGGTGCGCCAGATGACGGTCGACGTCGGCATAGCGTTGCGGGTCGAGGTCGATATCCTGCACATAGCGCTCGAGCCCGTCGGCGGCCTCCCCGAGCTGGATGGCGGCGTTGTCGAGAAGTTCGAGCAACGGCGCCAGCCTGTCGTCGAGCGCGGCCAGCTTGCCGAGTTCGGCATGCGCACGGCCCAGCGCGCGGCGCAATGCGAACTCGCTGTCGCCGTCGAGCAGCTCGACCACGCCCGCGGTACCTTCGGCCAGTCGTCCGGCATTCGCCAGGCGCTTGTGGCCGGCTTCCAGTTCGAGCAGTTCGGCGGCCGGCAAAGCCCATTTTTCCAGTTCGCCGATCTCATGACGCAGCAGTTCGATGCGCCCGGCGCGATCCTCGCCCCCGCTGAGTTTGCGCATCCGCGTGCCCAGTTCGCGCCACTGCAAGGCAGTGTCGCGCACCTGTGCAAGCAGGGCATCGTGGCCGGCGCACGCATCGAGCAGGCTCAGTTGGTGCGTACGCGACAGCAGTGCCTGGTGCTCATGCTGGCCGTGAATCTCGACCAGCAGCGAAGCCAGTTCGCCGAGCTGCCGGGCATTTGCCGGACGACCGTTGATCCATGCCCTGGAACTGCCTTCGGCGCGGATCACCCGGCGCAGCTGGCAGTTGCCGTCTTCGTCCAGTTCCTCATGCCTCAGCCAGTCGCGGGCGGCGGGCAGTTCGGCCAGATCGAACTCCGCCGCCAGCTCGGCACGATCGCTGCCGGCGCGCACCATGCCGCTGTCGGCGCGAGCCCCGGCCAGCAGCATCAGCGCATCGACCAGCAGGGATTTGCCCGCCCCGGTTTCGCCGCTGACCACGGTCAGCCCCGGATCAAAGGCAACCTCGGCGGCTTCGACGACGGCGAAATGTCGGACGTAGAGCGACGTGAGCATGGTCGATGAGGTGGTGTGGTCGGTGGATTGTAACGTCAGGGCGGCCGTGCAAAATACAGCTTCCGCTTGCAAGCCGCCCGCGCAGACCTTATTTCTGTCGGGTCTCAAGGACCGCCACAGCGCATGACGAACCCTCACGCCCACGATCTCGATGCGCGCGCACGTCGCCTGCTGCGCACCCTGATCGCCCAGTATCTGGTCGATGGCGAACCGGTGGGCTCGCGCACGCTGTCGCGTTCGTCCGGGCTGGACGTGAGCCCGGCGACCATCCGCAACATCATGGCGGATCTCGAGGATGCCGGGCTGGTCGCTTCGCCGCATACCTCGGCCGGACGGGTGCCGACGCCGCGCGGGCTGCGCCTGTTCGTCGACAGCCTGATCGAATTGCGGCCATTGCCGCAGAAAGAGATGGCGCGGATACAGCGCGAATTGCCGCATGGGCCGACCACCACCATGGATCTGCTCGGCAACGTCTCGACCCTGCTGTCGGCCATGACCCGTTTCGCCGGCGTGGTCACGGTGCCGCGCCAGGCCGATTTTCTGCTGCGGCATATCGATTTCGTGGCGCTGCCGGATGCCCGCGTGCTGGTCATCCTGGTGTTCACCGACAACCAGGTGCAGAACCGCATCGTGCAGTTGGCCAAGCCACTGCACAACAGGGAACTGGAGCAGGCGGCGAACTACCTCAACACCCAGTTTGCGGGGTTGCGCCTGGACGACATCCGCGCCCATTTGCTGAGCGAGCTGCGCGAGGCAGGCAGCGAACTCAACCGGCTGCTTGCCAGCACGATGGAACTGGCCACCGCCTCGTTTGCGCCGCAAGCCGGCGGCAACGACGTGCTGGTCAGCGGGCAGACCAATCTCATGGCGTATTCGGAGCTCGCCGATCTGCAGCGGCTGCGTGAGCTGTTCGAGGCGTTCCAGCAGAAGAACGAGTTGCTGCAGCTGATGGAAATCTGTTCCCGTGCGCCGGGCGTACGGCTGTTCATCGGCGAGGAATCCGGTTTCAGCGCCCTCGACGGATGCAGCGTCGTGACCGCCAGCTATGGCGCGCAGGGGCGGGTACTGGGGGCCGTCGGGGTGATCGGCCCGACCCGGATGGCTTACGAGCGGGTTATCCCGGTGGTGCAGGCGACGGCCGAACTGCTCAGCGACGCCTTGAATCGCGCCGCCACGACCCTATAACCGCAGCGGGAACCGGTTTCCCGTTGAAACCGGATGGTCGGCGTGTGTGCCGGCCAGGGACTTTCGTTTGGAGTGATGCATGCAGAACAACGATCCTCAGTCGCATGGCGAGGCGCTCGGTCAGGTACCCGACCAGGCTTCGACAGGCGAGCCGTCGATGACCGAACTGGCGAACCTGCAGGCTCGCGTGGCCGAACTTGAGGCGGGCAACGCCGAGCTTCGCGAGACCGTGCTGCGCGAGCATGCGGAGCTCGACAACCAGCGGCGCCGTCTGCATCGGGATCTCGAACAGGCCCGCCGCTTCGCCAACGAGAAGCTGCTGAACGAGCTGTTGCCGGTCTATGACGGCCTGGAAGGCGGCCTGGCCGTGGAAGGCGGCGATCTTGCCTCGATGCGCGAAGGCATCAGCCTTACCTTGAAGGCGCTGCTGAAAGTGGCCGAAAACCATGGCATGTCGCAGGTCGATCCACTCGGCCAGCCGCTCGACCCCGAGCGCCATCATGCGGTGAGCATGGTCGAGGCGCCGGGCAAGGCGCCGGGCACCGTGGTTGCCGTGCTGCAGAAAGGCTACGTACTGAATGACCGTCTGCTGCGTCCGGCGCTGGTCACGGTGGCAAAAGACTGATCGGATTTGCCGCCGGAAGCTGTCCTGAACGGCACGCCGGCAACACACGAAGTCGCATCAGGAGCCTTGTCGGCATTGAATCCACTGACCGGGCCCCCATTTTGAAAATCAGTCGCGGCCGCGGGGGTCGCAGGAATCTGGAGCATACACATGGGCAAGATCATAGGCATCGACCTGGGCACGACCAATTCGTGCGTTGCCGTGATGGACGGCAGCGCGGTCAAGGTCATCGAAAACTCCGAAGGTGACCGCACCACGCCGTCCATCGTCGCCTTCAACAAGGACGGCGAGGTCCTCGTGGGCGCTTCCGCCAAGCGCCAGAGCGTGACCAATCCGAAAAACACCTTCTACGCGGTGAAGCGCCTGATCGGCCGCAAGTTCACCGACGCCGAGGTGCAGAAAGACCTGCACATCGTGCCCTATGGCGTCGTCGCGCACGACAACGGCGACGCCTGGGTGCAGACCTCCGACGGCAAGAAGATGGCGCCGCAGGAAATCTCCGCCAAGGTGCTGATGAAGATGAAGAAGACCGCCGAGGACTATCTCGGCGAGACGATCACCGAGGCGGTGATCACGGTGCCGGCCTACTTCAACGACAGCCAGCGCCAGGCGACCAAGGACGCCGGCAAGATCGCCGGCCTGGAAGTCAAGCGCATCATCAACGAGCCGACCGCGGCCGCGCTGGCCTATGGCCTGGACAAGAAGGGCGGCGACCGCAAGATCGCGGTATACGACCTGGGCGGCGGCACTTTCGACGTGTCGATCATCGAGATCGCCGAAGTCGACGGCGAGAAGCAGTTCGAGGTGCTGGCCACCAACGGCGATACCTTCCTCGGCGGCGAGGACTTCGACATGCGCGTCATCGACTATCTGGTCGACGAGTTCAACAAGGAGCAGGGCATCGACCTGCGCAAGGATCCGTTGGCGCTGCAGCGCCTGAAGGACGCGGCCGAGCGCGCCAAGATCGAGCTCTCCTCGGCGCACCAGACCGACGTCAATCTGCCATATGTGACCGCCGATGCGTCCGGCCCGAAGCACCTGAACATCAAGCTGACCCGCGCCAAGCTGGAGGCGCTGGTGGAGGAACTGGTCAAGCGCACGATCGAACCGTGCCGCACCGCCTTGAATGATGCCGGCCTGCGCGTGTCCGACATCGACGAGGTGATCCTGGTCGGCGGCCAGACCCGCATGCCCAAGGTGCAGGAGTCGGTGAAGGACTTCTTCGGCAAGGATCCGCGCAAG
>JAGWNA010000115.1 GCA_028871555.1 Lysobacteraceae bacterium | reverse complement strand
GACGACTGTTCCTGGCTGGCCGCGGCGATCTCGGCGACGATGTCGGTCACCTTCTTCACGCTGTCGACGATCTCGGCCAGCGCCTTGCCGGACTGGTCGACCAGCGCCGTGCCGCCGCGCACCTTCTGCGCGCTGTCCTCGATCAGACCCTTGATCTCCTTGGCGGCACCGGCGCTGCGCTGGGCCAGACTGCGCACCTCGGTGGCCACCACCGCGAAACCGCGGCCCTGCTCGCCGGCCCGTGCCGCCTCCACCGCGGCGTTCAGCGCCAGCAGGTTGGTCTGGAACGCGATTTCCTGGATCAGCCCCACGATATCGGCGATCTTGCGGCTGGATTCGTTGATCTCGCCCATCGCCTTGACCGCCTGCGCCGCCACCTCGCCACCGCGCTCGGCCTGGTCGCGCGCGCCGCGCGCCAGCTGGTTCGCGTGGCTGGCGTTCTCGGCGTTCTGCTTCACGGTGGAGGTCATCTGCTCCATCGACGAGGCGGTCTCCTCCAGGCTCGACGCCTGCTCCTGCGTGCGCTGGCTGAGGTCGTCGTTGCCGCGGGCGATCTGCTGGGCCGCCGTGCTCACCGCGCCGGAACCGTGGCGCACCTCGCCGACGATCATCGAAAGACGTTCGTCCATCGTGCGGAAAGCCTCCAGCAACTGGCCCAGTTCGTCGTCGCTCCTCACCTGGATGTCGTGGCCGAGCTTGCCCTCGGCGATCCCGTGGGCGATGCGGCCGGCATACTTGAGCGTGCTCAGGATCGAAAGGCTCAGCATGATCGCCAGCGTCAGCACGAAGGCCAGTCCCAGCAGCATCCCCACGATGCACACCAGGCGGATCAGCTTGAAGATACGGACCTGGCTGGTGTAGATGTTGTCCGCCCCGTCGCGCAACAGCGCGATGACCTTCCTCGCCGCCTCCTGGCGCTGCATCAGCAGCGGGCGCACCTCCATCTCCAGCACGTCGTTGGCCGACGGGTCGGCCTGCTTGATGGCGTCAAGCATGTCCTTCTTGGCGCTCTGGTAGTCGTCGTTGGTGGCGAGGTAGTCCTTGTACTCCTTCTCCACCTGTGGGCTCTTGGCGAGACCGGCGAACTGCTTCTCCAGCGTCCCCAGTTCGGTCTCGTACCTGGCGTACTCGGCCATCTTCTGCTTCAGCTGGTCGGGCTTGCCGAGCAGGTTGGCGGCCTCGCCCAGGGCGATGAACGCCATCAGCCCGCGCTGCTGGATCTGCGAGGCCATCTGCGCCGGCACCACATTGCCCTGGTACATGTGGCTCATCGCCGCATCCTGCATCTGCATGCCGCCGATGCCGAGCACGGCACCCACGATCAGCATCAGCACCTGCATGCCGAGCACGATGCGCAGGCGAGTGCGGACCGTGAAGGAGGGAATCTTGAACTTGGGCATTTTCATGAGGTTTCCTGTCAGGCCGGCTCGTGTCAGGCCACGGCTCGTACATCGGCAGCCGCCGGCAGGGCGGCCTCCAGCATCTGCGCGTCCTGCGGCTGCAACAGTTTGTCCACGTCAAGGAGCAGCACCATGCGCTCGGCGACCGAAGTCAGCCCCTTGAGATATTCGGTATCCACCGCGGTGCCCATGTCCGGCACCGGCCGCACGTCGCCGGCGCTGACCTCGAGCACGTCCGAGACCCCGTCCACCACGGCGCCGAACAGGCGGCCGGCCACGATGACGATCACGGTCACCGTGGTGGCGCCGTATTCCTCGCGCGCCAGCCCGAAGCGCAGCCGCAGGTCCAGCACCGGCACGATCGCGCCGCGCAGGTTCAGCACACCCAACACGTACGACGGTGCCTGCGGAATGCGGGTTACCGGCGTCCAGGCGCGAATCTCGCGGACGGCCAGCAGGTCGATCGCGTATTCCTCGTGCGCCAGATTCACCGCAAGGTACTGGCTCGTGGCGGGCATATCGACGGGAGATGCGGACGCAGGGCTGTTTGGCTGGCTCATGGAATTCCCACTGACAGGACGCGCGCCTTGTCGTTCGTTGCAAGGCCTTCGTTATCTGGTCATCGGCCGCTGCAGCCGATTCTTGAATCGCCGCAGCCGTCGGTCAGGCAGCCTTGCTGCGGCTCTGCAGCCGGATCAATCCGGCCACATCCACGATCAATGCCACCGAGCCGTCGGCCAGGATGGTGGCGCCGGAGATGCCGCCGACGCGGCGGTAGTTGGCCTCCAGCGACTTCACCACGGCCTGCTGCTGGCCGATCAATCCATCCACCAGCAGCGCTACCCGCGTCCCGTCGCCTTCGACCACGATCAACAGGCCTTCCTCGATCGCGGCCTGCGCACCCGTGCAGCCGAACAGCTGGTGCAGGCGCAGCACCGGCAGGTATTCGTCGCGGAACCGGAACAGTTCGCCGCCGCCGGTCACGCGGTGGAGGGTCTCCGGCCGGGCCTGGACCGATTCGATGATCGACACCAGCGGCACGATGTAATGCTCGCGGCCGACCGCCGCGGTCAGCCCGTCGATGATCGCCAGCGTCAGCGGCAGGGTGATGGTGAACACCGTGCCGTGCCCGGAACGGGTGCGGATGGCGACGGCGCCCCCCAGGTCGGACACGTTGCGGCGGACCACGTCCATGCCCACGCCGCGGCCGGAAAGGTCGGTGGCGACCGCCGCGGTGGAAAACCCGGGCTGGAAGATCAGTTCGGCCACCTGCTCGTCGCTGAGCTGATCGCCCGAGGCGATCAGCCCGCGCTGCAGGGCCTTCGCCACGATCGCCTCGCGGTTGAGGCCGGCGCCGTCGTCGCTGACCTCGACCACGATGTTGCCGCCGCGATGAAAGGCCTCCAGCCGCAGCGCACCGGTCTGGGCCTTGCCGACGGCGCGGCGGCGGTCGGGCATCTCCAGGCCATGGTCGATCGCATTGCGCACCAGGTGCACCAGCGGGTCGCCGATTTTCTCCAGCACGGTCTTGTCCAGCTCGGTCTGCTCGCCGACCAGCTCGAGTTTCACCTGCTTGCCGAGCTTCTGGGTGAGGTCGCGCACCAGCCGCGGAAAACGGTTGAAGACCGAGCCGATCGGCAGCATGCGCACGCCCATCACGCTTTCCTGCAGTTCGCGCGTGTGGCGTGCCAGCTGGGTCAGCCCCTGCTGCAGCAGCGCCAGCTTCGCGGTATCGAACTCCTCGCGGAACTGATCGAGCATCGACTGCGTGATGACCAGTTCGCCGACCAGATCGATCAGGCCGTCGATCTTGTCGATCGATACCCGCACCGAACCGGACTCGGCGCCATGAACGGCCGCGGCGGCCGGCGGCTTGCCCGCCGGCACGCCTGCAGCCGGAGCCGGCTCATCGGCCACGACATGCAGCGGCTCGATCGTCAGCTCGCATTCGTCTTCGACCCAGTCGAACACCGCGGCGATCTGATCGCGGGTTGCCGGCCCGCCCAGTTCCAGTACCCAGCCCAGATGGCATTGGGCCGGTTTCAATGCCGCCAGCGGCGGCAGCCGATCCAGCACCGGCTGCACCTGCAGCTCGCCCAGCGCGGCCAGTTCGCGAAACAGCCGCAGCGGATCGTTGCCGCCGGCCAGCATGCCCTGGTGCGGACGGAAATCGATCCGCCATGCATCGGCATGATCGCCGGCGCGGCGCGACGGCGCCGCCTTCGGCTCGATCTTGCGCCCCAGCGCGGCGGCCATCTGCCCGCGCAGCGACTCGGCCTCGGCGTTGTTCAGCGGCTGGCCGGACTGCGCCCGCGCAAACATGCCGCGCAGGCAATCGACCGTGCGCAACAGCAGTTCCACGATCGTGCCGTCGATCGCGCGGCGGCCGTCGCGCAGTTCGTCCAGCAGCGACTCCGCCTCGTGCGTGAATGCCGCCATTTCGGGAAACCCGAACGTCGCCGAACCGCCCTTGATCGAGTGCGCGGCGCGGAAGATGGTGTTCACCAGTTCGCTGTCGCCGCCCTCGTCGAGCGCCAGCAGCGACGACTCCATCACATCGAGCCCTTCAAGGCTCTCCTCGAAAAAGACCTGATGAAACTGCGCGACGCCGACGCTGGCCATGCGATTTACCCCAGCACGCGCTTGACGGTGGCCAGCAACTGATCCGGGTCGAACGGCTTGACCAGCCAGCCGGTGGCGCCGGCCGCCTTGCCTTCCATCTTCTTGTCGGTATGCGACTCGGTGGTCAGCATCAGGATCGGCACGCCCTGGTACTGGGCCATCGTGCGCAGTTCGCGCACCATCGCGATGCCGTCCATCACCGGCATGTTGACGTCGGCCAGCACCAGGTCGAAGGTGCTGCCGCGCGCCGCATCCAGTGCGAGTTGGCCGTCTTCGGCCTCGGTCACTTCATGCCCGGCACCGCGCAGGGTGAAAGCCACCATGCCACGCATGGAAACCGAATCGTCCACTGCAAGAATTCTTGCCATGCTGCCACCTCGTGTCAGGCCGGCACGGCGGCCGGCAATTCCAAAGTCTTCGCCAGACCCAGCAGGCCTGCCGCCTCGTCAAGCGCATCACTCGTGCCCGTCCAGCTCAGCGTGCCGCCGCGCGCATCCACTTCACGCTTGAACAGCGTCAGCAACTGCAGGGCCGCGGTATCGACGCGCTCGACCTCCCGGCCATCCAGCTTGACGGTGCGGGCATCCAGGGCCGCCAGCAGTTCATGCAGCAAGTGCGCCTGGGCCGCCATGCGGCAATCCGCCGGCAGCGTCACCACGACCGACGGCGGCCCTGCGGGCACGGCACCATCGGCGGCGGGCACCGCCACCGTCGCCGCAAGCGGCAGCATGTCCGGCCCTGCCGCTTGCGGCAGGCTGCAGGTATCTTGTTTCCCAGTCGCCCGTTTGCCGGCCATGCCGCAACCCCGCTTGCGCAATCTGCGCTGACAAGCGGCATATCGGCCGCCGTGGCGATCGCTTTAGGGCAGCTCGAACGACATGGTGCCCGGCATGACTGTGGTTCCCGGCATTTCATTTAGTGTGGAGCCCACCCTGTGGGCGATACCCGTTTCCCGCCGAACCCTTCGCGCACAGGGTGCGCTCCTACGGGGCAGGCAAGCCGGATCTTGTAGGAGCCCACCCTGTGGGCGATGCCCGTTTCCCGCCGAACCCTTCGCGCACAGGGTGCGCTCCTGCGGGGCAGGCAAACCGGATCTTGTAGGAGCCCACCCTGTGGGCGATGCCCGTTTCCCGCCGAACCCTTCGCGCACAGGGTGCGCTCCTACGGGGCAGGCAAGCCGGCCCTTGTAGGAGCCCACCCTGTGGGCGATGCCCGTTTCCCGCCGAACC
>JAGWNA010000114.1 GCA_028871555.1 Lysobacteraceae bacterium | reverse complement strand
CGGTGATCAACCTGGTCTCGATGCTGATGATGCTGGTCACCGACAAGCAGGCCGACATCGCGATCCTGCGCACGCTCGGCGCCACCCCGCGCAGCATCATGGGCATGTTCATGGTGCAGGGCGTGCTGGTGGGCGTGGTCGGCATCGGCATCGGCGTGGGTCTCGGTTCGCTGCTGTCGTGGCGGCTGCCGGGCATCATCAAGTGGATCGAACATACCTTCCACGTGACCTTCCTGTCGCCGGACATCTACTACATCAGCGAGGTGCCGAGCCGGCTGCAATGGCCCGATGTCGGCTGGGTGGCGCTGCTGACGTTCACCTTCTCGCTGCTGGCCACCCTCTACCCCGCGTGGCGCGCCTCGCGCACGCAGCCGGCGCAGGCGTTGCGCTATGAATAAGGCAGTCATGAACCAGGACAGTCAAAACGTGTTGTGCGCCCGCCATGTCGCCAAGACTTACGACGAAGGCGGCCTGCGCACCGAGGTGCTGAGCGATGTCAGCTTCACCCTGCAGCGCGGCCAGACGATGGCGATCGTGGGCGCCTCCGGATCGGGCAAGAGCACGCTGCTGCACATCATCGGCGGGCTGGATACGCTCAGCGCCGGCGAAGTGGAAGTGGACGGCAGCGTGCTGTCGCAGCTGTCCGACGCCGAGCGCGGCCGCGTGCGCAACCGCTCGCTCGGTTTCATCTACCAGTTCCATCACCTGCTGCCCGAGTTCACCGCGCTGGAAAACGTGTGCATGCCGCTGCTGATCCGCGGTACCGCGATCGACGAGGCGCAGCGGCAGGCGGCGGTCCTGCTGGAGCGGGTGGGGCTGGGCGAGCGCACCCGGCACAAGCCCTCGGAGCTGTCCGGCGGCGAGCGCCAGCGCTGCGCGGTGGCGCGTGCGCTGGTGACCCGGCCGGCCTGCGTGCTCGGCGACGAGCCCACCGGCAATCTCGACGAAGCGAACGCGGCCCAGGTCTACGCGCTGATGCTGGAGCTCAACCGGGAGATCGGCACCAGCTTCATCCTGGTCACCCACGACACCCGGCTGGCGGCGCGGATGGATCGCACGCTGGTGCTGCACAACGGCGTGCTGCAGGAAAACGCCCGGGGCTGACGGCCGTGCTGCCGCTGCCGGGCGGCGCGCGTACCACGGCACGGCGCGCGCCTACACGCTTTTCATCCTCGCGTGCGGCGCTGCCGCGCTAGGCTCGATGCCATCAGGGATGGCACGAGGTGAGGGCGAGTGGAGCGACCGGCGGCAATGCCAACGGCAGTCAGCGGCGCACTGGCGCTGCTGGGCGGCGTGCTGCTGGTGCAATGGCTGCCGGGATTGCCGCCGAACTGGTGTCTGGGCCTGCTGCTGCTGAGCGCCGTGCTGCTGGCCTGGCGCCTGCCGCGCTGGCGCTGGCTGGCCTGGCTGCTGGCGGGCATCGCATGGGCGGCATGGCGCGGCGCGGCGGCGATGGATGCACGCCTGCCGCGTGCGCTGGAAGACCGCGATTTCGCGGTGACCGGCACGATCGCCGGGCTGCCGCAGGTGCGCAGCGATGCCAGCCGATTTGATCTGCGTGTGGATCAGGCGACGTTGGACGGGAAGCCGATTGCGCTCGGCGGACGCCTGGCGCTGGCCTGGTACGAGCAGGCGCCGCCGCTGCAACCTTGCACGCGCTGGCGCTTGCTGCTGCGTCTGAAACGGCCACGCGGCCTGCGCAATCCGGGTGGCGCCGACAGCGAGCGTTCGGCGCTGGAACGCGGCATCGTCGCCACCGGCTATGTGCGCGAGGATGCAGGCAACCTGCGCCTGGGCGGTTCGCGCTGGTGCGTCGAGGGCGTGCGCGACGCGGTTGCGCGCGGCATCGCCGCTCGCGTGCACGATCGGCATGATGCCGCGCTGCTGCAGGCCTTTGCCGTCGGCGATACGCGCGGACTGCAGCAGCACGACTGGGACGTGGCGCAGGCCAACGGCGTCTCGCACCTGATCGCGATTTCCGGATTCCATGTCGGGGTAGCGGCGGTGTTCGGCGTATGGCTGGCGATGTCCGTCTACGGGTTGTGGCCGCCGCTGGGTTTGCGCCTGCCGCGACCTCAGGCGCAAGCCGCCGCCGCGCTGCTGGCGGCCGGCATCTACAGCGCGCTGGCCGGTTTCGGCCTGCCCACGGTGCGCACGCTGCTGATGATCGCGGTGGTCGCCCTGGCGCGCTGCAGCCGGCGCGGTTCCAGCGGTGCACAGTCGCTGGCGCTGGCGATGCTGGCGATCCTGCTGGTCGACCCGCTGGCGGTGCTGGCGGCCGGCTTCTGGCTGTCGTTCATCGGCGTGGCGTTCCTGATGTTGTGCCTGCAGGCGCGCGGGCACGGGTTGCGCGCCTTCCTGCACGAACTGTCGGCCGGGCAGATGGTGATGACGGTGGCCTTGCTGCCGCTGACGCTGTGGTTTTTCGGTCAGGCGTCGCTGGTCGGCGCGCTGTCCAACCTGGTCGCGGTGCCGATGGTCAGCTTCGTGATCGTACCGTGTGCGTTGCTCGGCATGCTGCTGCTGTGGCTGTGTCCGCCACTGGCCACGCCGGTGCTGTGGCTGGCCGGGAAGCAGGCGCACGCACAATGGTGGCTGCTGGAACGGATGGCTCGCTGGCCGGGCGCGCACTGGTATTTGCCGGCCGTGCAGCCGTGGGCGTTGCTGCTGGCGTTGCTGGGCGCGCTGTGGCTGTTCCTGCCGCGTGGCGTGCCGTTGCGCTGGCTGGGCGCGTTGCTGTTCCTGCCGTTGCTGCTGCCGCCGCGCCAGTTGCCGGCCGAGGGTGCGTTCCAGGCGTGGGTGCTGGACGTGGGGCAGGGCTTGTCGGTGTTGCTGCGCACCCGCGGGCACGCGCTGGTCTACGACGCCGGCGCGCGGTATCCATCGGGCTTCGATCTGGGCGCCGCGGCGGTCGTGCCGTCGCTGCACGCGCTGGGCATCGCCCGGGTCGACATGCTGATGATCAGCCACGACGACAACGATCATGCTGGCGGGGCGGAGGCGGTCGCGGATGCGTTCCCGCAGGCGGAACGTTATTCCGGCGAGGCTGCGCGGATGTCGATACCGATGCGGCAGTGCCTGGCCGGGCAGTCGTGGCAATGGGACGGCGTGCGATTCCGGGTGCTCAGTCCGCGCCCCGGGCAAACCGTGGGCAAGGGCAACGATCATTCCTGCGTACTGCTGGTCGAAGGAGGGGGAGGGCGCCTGCTGCTGACCGGCGACATGAGCATGAAAGTGGAGCCGCAGGTGGTCGCCGCACTCGGCCCCGGCTTGCCGCCGGTGCTGCTGGTGCCGCACCATGGCAGCAAAAGCTCATCCAGCATGTTCTTCATCAGTGCCGTGCACGCCCCGCTGGCGGTGGTTTCGGCGGGTTGGCACAATCGCTTCGGCCACCCCCGGGCGGACGTGCTGGCACGCTATGCCGCGGCCCGTGTGCCGGTCGTGAACACGGCGGTACAGGGCGCGATCGCGCTGGATTTTCCGGCCGACGCCGCGGCGCGGCGCGAGCCGGGCTGGCGATTGCGGCAGCCGCGCTACTGGCGTGAGTGAGTCCCGGCCCGATGGAATCCGGGTCCAAGTGGATCGAGGGAATGCCACCCGTGCCGCAGTACCTCCGCAGGAGACTGCTATCATGCGCGCTCGTCGACAAGCAGTACGGTGGGGCCCAAAGTGCTGGAAATCCTGATAGCTGGCGGTTGGGCGTTGGTGCCCATCCTGATCTGTTCGGCGATCGCGCTGGCGATCGTGCTGGAGCGCTGCTGGACCCTGCGCCGCAAGTCGGTGCTGCCGCCGGGTCTGGGCGACGAGGTGCGCGAGTGGGCACGCAAGGGCCAACTCGATCCGCGGCACCTCGAAGCGCTGGGCCAAGGCTCGCCGCTGGGCGAATTGCTGGCCGCGGCACTGGCCGTGCGCAACCGGCCGCGCGAGCAGATCAAGGAACGCATCGAGGACACCGGGCGGCATGTGGTCCACCGCATGGAGCGTTACCTCAACACGCTCGGCACGATCGCGCTGATCGGCCCGCTGCTGGGCCTGTTCGGCACCGTGATCGGCCTGATCCGCATGTTCATGGAAGTGATGGCCGGCGGCATCGGCGATCCGGCCAGGATGGCCGGCGGCATCGGCGAGGCGCTGATCTGCACGGCGGCCGGCCTGACCGTGGCGATTCCTGCCTATGTGCTGCACCGCTATTTCCGCTCGCGCGTGGCCGGTTATTGCGTGCAGATGGAGAAACAGGCGACGGCCTTGCTGGACGAGCTGACGCAGCCCGTCGCCGCCACGGCATCGACGCGGCCGAGGCGCATGCCGGCGACCGCGCCGGGCGCCGGTTGAGGTTCTGCCCATGCGTATCAGCAACGACCGGCGTGGGGACGATTTCGAGATCAACGTGATTCCGTTGATCGACGTGCTGCTGACCCTGCTGATGTTCTTCGTGCTGACCAGCACGTTCGTGCAGCATTCGCGCCTGCAGGTCACCCTGCCCAGGGCCAGCACGCAGGATCGCGACATGAATGCCCCGGCGCTGACCATCATGATCGACCGCAACGGCCGCTTCTATGTGGGCAGCGACGAAGTGCTGGGCGAGGGTATCGAGCCGCTCAAGCGGACCATCGCCCGCAATGCCGGCGACAACCGCGACCGCCAGGTGACGATCCGCGCCGATGCGATGACGCCCAACCAGGACGTGGTGACGGCAATGGACGCGCTGGGCCAGCTCGGTTTCACCCGGCTGTCGATCGCCACCACGCCGGGCAAGCCGGGCGCAGACAAGTGAGCGGCGCGAAATTCGGCGTGTGGGATGCCCAAAGCCGGGCCGTCTACAAGCGCCTGTTCGGCTATACCCGCCGCTTCTGGCCGATGGCCCTGATCGCGCTGATCGGCATGGCGGTGGAAGGCGGCGGCCTGGCGGTTTTCACGCGGCTGCTCAAGCCGATGATCGATCAGATGTTCGCGCAGAAAAACGCCTACTACATCTTCTGGATGCCGATCTGGATCATCATCATCTTCGTCGTGCGCGCCCTGGGCACCTTTGCCAGCAGCTACGGCATTTCCTATATCGGCCGCAACGTGGTGCAGGCGATCCAGTACGACGTGTTCGCGGCCTATCTGAGGTTGCCGGCGGCGTTCTTCGGCGCCGAGCCTTCGGGCCAGCAGGTTTCGCGCATCACCTACACCAGCGAACAGGTGTCCTCGACCGCCACCGATGCGGTGAAAGTCGCGGTGACCGAAGGGGTCACCGTGATCGGCATGCTGTATGTGATGCTGTCAAACAGTGCCTATCTCACGCTGGCGCTGCTGCTGAT
>JAGWNA010000113.1 GCA_028871555.1 Lysobacteraceae bacterium | reverse complement strand
CCTTACAAGGCGGTGGTCGTAGGTTCGATCCCTACAGCACCCACCAGATAGTGCGGAGCGGTAGTTCAGCTGGTTAGAATGCTGGCCTGTCACGCCGGAGGTCGCGGGTTCGAGTCCCGTCCGCTCCGCCACAGTTCGCAAGGGCGCCCGGGTGGCGCCCTTGGCGTTTGGGCGATGCGCATCGGCAATGAGGCCTTGTTGCTTACAATGCGCGACAGGCTCCCAGATTCGCCATAAACCACATTGCAGGAAGATTTCGATGCTGCAGGCAATGCGTAACAAGATGCATGGATGGCCGTCCATCATCGTTCTCGGTATCGCTGTTCTGGCCATGTCGCTGTTCGGCATGCAGAGCTACTTCACGTCGCGCAATGAAACGTTCGTGGCGAAGGTCGGCAAGCATGAAATCGACCAGCGCACCTTTCAGGACCGCATGAACCAGTTGCGGCAGCAGGAAAGTGCCCGGGAAGGGGACAAGTTCGACCCAAGCATCTTCGAAAAGCCCGAAATCAAGCAGCAAGTGCTTGATGGTCTCATCGACCAGCAGCTGCTGCTGAAGGCCAATGATGACTGGGGCATGCGGGTTGCCAATCAGTCCGTACGTGATTACATCGCGAGCATCCCGGCACTCCAGTTGAACGGTCAGTTCGATCCGGCTTCCTACCGGGCCTGGCTGGCCAGTCAGCGCAAGACGCCGGAGATGTTCGAGGAAGAAGTGCGTACGACGTTGGCTCCCGAGCTGCTGCCCGATGCAATCAGTGACAGTACGTTTGCCAGCGACGCGCAGGCCGACCAGTTCTTCAGCCTGATTTACCAGCGACGGGATTTGCGCTACTTCGTATTGCCGCGGCCGACGTTGACCGACAGCAAGATCACCGATGCCCAGGTCCAGACGTTTTACAAGGCCCATCTGGCCGACTACATGAATCCCGAACAGGTCTCGCTGAAATACATCGAGGTCGATGGCGCCGAACTGAAGCTGGATAGCGCGCCGAGCGAGGATGAACTGAAGAAGCGCTACGCTGACGAAAAGCAGCGTTTTGTGCAGCCCGAGCAGCGACTCGTTTCGCACATCCTGATCAACGTGCCGGCCAACGCCACGCCCGACCAGCAGAAGGCCGCACTGGCCAAGGCCGAGAAGATCGCATCTGAAGCGAACCCCGGCGATTTCGCGAAGCTGGCCAGGCAGGACTCCCAGGACATGGGTTCGCGGCTCCAGGGTGGCGATCTGGGCTGGCTGGAAAAGGGCGTGACGAACGCCTCGTTCGAAGCGGCGATGTTCGCCCTGAAGAAGGGTGAGATCTCCAAGCCGGTTCTGTCGCCCGATGGCTATCACATCATCTGGCTGCGGGATATCCGCAGCGGCCAGTCCAAGCCGTTCGCACAAGTGCGTGACCAGCTGGTCAAGGAAGTTTCGACATCGGAACGCGATCGCAAGTACAACGAGGTCGCCGGCAAGCTGTCCGACAACACCTATCAGAATCCGTCATCGCTGGAGCCGGCTGCCACGGCTCTGGGCCTTCCGATCAAGAGCACCGCGCTGTTTTCGCGCAAGGGCGGCGTTGGCCTGACGGCCAACCCGAAGGTGGTCGCAGCAGCATTTTCCGACGACGTTCTGGTGCAGGGCAACAATTCCGGGTTGATCGACCTGGGCAATGACCATTCGGTGGTGATCCGCGTCGACAAGCATGTCGCGGCAGCTGCGCGTCCGCTGGCCGATGTGCGTGCCGATGTGGAGAAACGGATTCTGGACGAGCGCGTCGCCGCAGTCGCCGGAAAACAGGCGAACGATGCGCTCGAACGTCTGCGCAAGGGTGAGCCGATGGCGACTGTTGCTGCATCGTTGGGGGCCAGCCTGAAGAGCGAGAGCGGGGCGATCCGCGGGCAATCCGCTATGCCGGCGCCGCTGCTCAAGGAGGCCTTCCTGCTGCCGCATCCGGCGCCGGGCAAACCGCAGTTCGCGGTGGTGGACATGACGGCAGGCGATTACGCCCTGCTGGCGGTGGACAAGGTGCAAGCTGGCGATCTGTCCAAGGTCACGCCGCAACAGCGCAAGGCATTGCAGCGGCAGATGGCTCAGGCTTACGGCTCCGAGGCATCGCGTGAATTGGTTGCATGGCTGAAGGCAAATACCGAAATCAAGATCAACAAGAATCTGATGTAGGCATCTTCATCGCCGGCTGACGGTTGGGCGGGGCCTGCTTTCGCTCAATCGGTGCTGGCCGGTGGCATGCTCAACCCGTCGACCGCCTCTCTGGCGAGCGGCAGCAGGCCTTCGCCGCCCTGCATCAGGTGGGTCTTCAGTTCGCGGCGCATCACCGGATCCCAGAATCTGCTCAGATGGTCGCGCACGCCGTGCACGGCAGTGGCGTGATCCGGTTCGACCGCGAAATAGGCGGCGATGTCGTTGGCCATGCCGATGAGTCGTTCGATGTTCATGTCAGCTCCTGCCTGGTCGCGGACAGCAGGCGGTGGGGATGGGTGTAGACATTGTGGGTGCCCGGTCGCGCGAAACCGATCAGGGTGACGCCGGCGCTGCGTGCCAGTTCGATCGCCAGCGCCGTCGGTGCGGAGATCGCGGCCAGCAGCGTGACGCCGGCACTGGCCGCCTTGGTGACCATTTCGTAACTGGCGCGACTGGTCACCAGCATCATGCCCTCGTTCGGGTCGATGCCGGCGTGGTGCATGGCGCCGATCAGCTTGTCCAGTGCGTTGTGGCGTCCGACGTCCTCGCGCACCAACACGATCTGTCCGCTGTGGTCGGCCCAGGCGGCGGCGTGCACGGCACCGGTGGCGGTGTTCATGGGTTGCCGGGTCTGCAGTTGGGCCAGCGCCAGCTCGAGCGCTTCGGGCGCAAAAACGCGCCCGGTGCCGACCGGGACCGGCTGGCGCACGGCCTGCTCAAGATCGCGCGTACCGCAGATGCCGCAACCGCTGCGCCCCGGCAACAGGCGTTCGTCTGCGCGGCCAGGTTGCGCGACAGGGGCATCGTCGGCGACACGCATCGACAGTTCGATGCCTTCGAGCAGCGTGCGGACCTGCAGCTGCAGCAGTTGTGACGGCGTATCGATCAGGCCTTCGCTGAGCGAGAACCCCAGCGCGAAATCCTTAAGGTCATGCGGTGTCGCCATCATCACGGCGAACGATACGCCGTTGTAGAGCATCGCAAGCGGGACTTCTTCGGCGACGCAGTCATCCTCGTGCACCGACTGGCCGTGGCGCCAGCGGTCGATCGGGCGCATGACGAATCCGGCATGGGGCACGGCATCGGTATCGGTCATGTCATGCCGGGAATCGACCAAGCGTATCCGTCGACTGCGCCTGATCCAGCAGTGCCTGCTGCCGGTCCGAAAATGCATGGAAACGTTTTTGCCAGTCCGAGGGCTGGCTGACGCGGGTGACCTGGACGGCAGTGACCTTGTACTCGGGACAGTTGGTGGCCCAGTCGGAGTTTTCGGTGGTGATGACGTTGGCGCCGGAACCCGGAAAGTGGAAGGTGGTGTAGACCACGCCGGGCTGCATGCGCTCGGAAATCATTGCGTGCAGCACGGTATCGCCCGAACGGCTGCGGATGCCGACCCAGTCGCCATCGGCGATGCCACGCTCCTCGGCATCGTGCGGGTGGATTTCCAGGCGGTCTTCGTCGTGCCACATCACGTTGGCGGTACGCCGCGTCTGCGCGCCGACGTTGTACTGGCTGAGGATGCGGCCGGTAGTGAGAATCAGCGGATGTTCGGCGTTGACCTTCTCCGAGGTGGGCACGTATTCGGTGAGCATGAAGCGCCCCTTGCCGCGCACGAATTCGCCCACGTGCATCACCGGCGTGCCGTCGGGGTGCTCGTCGTTGCAGGGCCACTGGACCGAACCGAGACGGTCGATCTTCTCGAAGCTCATGCCGTGGAAGGTGGGGGTCAAGCGCGCGATCTCGTCCATGATTTCCGACGGGTGGCCGTAGTGCATCGGATAGCCCATCGCCTGCGCCAGTTTCTGGGTGATCTCCCAGTCGGCGTAGCCGGCCTTGGGCGCCATCACCTTGCGCACCCGCGAGACGCGGCGCTCGGCGTTGGTGAAGGTGCCGTCCTTTTCCAGGAACGAGCTGCCGGGCAGGAATACGTGGGCGTATTTGGCCGTCTCGTTGAGGAACAGGTCCTGCACCACGATGCATTCCATCGCGCCCAATGCCGCGGTGACGTGCTGGGTATCCGGGTCGGACTGGGCGATATCCTCACCTTCGATGTACAGGCCCTTGAAGCTGCCGTCCAGCGCCGCCTCGAACATGTTGGGGATGCGCAGGCCGGGTTCGCCCAGCAGCGGCACGCCCCAGTCCTTTTCGAACAATGCGCGCGTGGCTGCATCGCCGACATGCCGGTAGCCGGGAAATTCGTGCGGGAACGAGCCCATGTCGCACGAACCCTGCACGTTGTTCTGGCCGCGCAGCGGGTTGACGCCCACGCCCTCGCGACCGATGTTGCCCGTGGCCATGGCCAGGTTGGCGATGCCCATCACCGCGGTCGAGCCCTGCGCGTGCTCGGTCACGCCCAGTCCGTAGTAGATCGCGCCGTTGCCGCCGCTGGCATACAGTCTCGCCGCACCGCGCACCAGCGCGGCGGGGACGCCGGTTTCGGCTTCCATCGCCTCCGGGCTGTACTTGTCCTGGGCCACGAAGGCGCTCCACTTTTCGAACGCGTCGGGTTCGCAGCGCCCGGCCACGAAATCCCGGTCGACCAGCCCTTCGGTGACGATCACGTGCGCCAGCGTGTCCAGCACGGCGACATTGGTGCCGGGCTTGAGCTTGAGGTGGTAGTCGGCACGGATGTGCGGCGTGCGCACCAGGTCGATCCGGCGCGGGTCGATCACGATGAGTTTCGCGCCGGCGCGCAGGCGTTGCTTCATCTGGGAGCCGAATACCGGGTGGGCGTCGGTAGGGTTGGCGCCGATCAGCAGCACCACGTCGGTCCGCTCGATCGAGTCGAAATCCTGGGTGCCCGCCGATTCGCCCAGGGTGGCCTTGAGACCGTAGCCGGTCGGCGAATGGCAGACGCGGGCACAGGTATCGACGTTGTTGTTGCCGAAACCGGCGCGCACCAGTTTCTGCACCAGATAGGTTTCCTCGTTGGTGCAGCGCGAGGAGGTGATGCCGCCGATCGAATGCCTGCCGTAGCTGGCCTGCAGCCGCTTGAACTCGCTGGCTACATGGGCGAACGCTTCGTCCCAGCTGACGACCTTCCACGGCTCGGCAATGCTGGCGCGGATCATCGGTGTGGTGATGCGGTCCGGGTGCGTGGCGTAACCGATCGCGAAGCGTCCCTTGACGCAGGAATGGCCGTGGTTGGCCAGGCCATCCTTGTTGGGCACCATGCGCACGATTTCCTCGCCCTTCATCTCGGCGCGGAAGCTGCAGCCGACGCCGCAGTAGGCGCAGGTGGTGACCACGCTGTGCTCGGCCTGGCCCTTGTCGATCAGGCTCTTTTCCGACAGCGTGGCGGTGGGGCAGGCCTGCACGCAGGCGCCGCAGGACACGCACTCGGAATCGAGGAAGCGGTT
>JAGWNA010000112.1 GCA_028871555.1 Lysobacteraceae bacterium | reverse complement strand
TCGAGGGCCGGATCACCTTCGGCAACATCATGAAGTACATCAAGATGACCGCCAGCTCGAACTTCGGCAACGTGTTCAGCGTGCTGGTGGCCAGCGCGTTCCTGCCGTTCCTGCCGATGCTGCCGCTGCAGATCCTGGTGCAGAACCTGCTGTACGACATCTCGCAGCTGTCGATCCCGTTCGACCGCATGGACGACGAATACGTGCGCAAGCCGCGCAAGTGGGATGCCGGCGACATCGGGCACTTCATGGTGTGGATCGGTCCGGTCAGCTCGATCTTCGACATCACCACGTTCTGGCTGATGTGGCACTACTTCGGCGCCGATTCGGCGGCGCACCAGTCGCTGTTCCAGTCCGGCTGGTTCATCGAGGGCCTGCTGTCGCAGACCCTGATCGTGCACATGATCCGTACCCGCCGGATCCCGTTCCTGCAGAGCGTGGCGGCGGCGCCGGTGCTGGCGCTGACCATCGCCGTGATCGTGGTCGGCATGCTGATCCCGTTCAGCGCGCTGGGTGCGAAGATCGGCATGATGCCGCTGCCGCCGATGTATTTCGCGTGGCTGGCGCTGACCCTGACCAGTTACTGCGTGCTGACCCAGCTGATGAAGCTGATTTTCATGCGCCGCTACCACGGTCGCTGGCTCTAGCAGAGAGCCTGCTTCGCAGGAGCATGCCCTGCGCGCTTTTGTAGCGGGTGATTGCCGATGGTACAAGGAGCCCGCTCGCGGGCGATGCCCTTCGCCCCGATCCGGTCTCGGAGCCTGGAGCGGCCCCAGCCGCGATGCTCCGGGAGCATGGTGGAAGAGCATCGTGACTGGCGTCGTTCCCACAAGGTATTCCGGGAGATCCGGCGGCGGGCTCAGTCGGCTTCGCGGCGGTCCTCGGCGACAATGCGTCGGCCTTGCGCCGCATGGCGGCGCGCCACCACCGCGCATACCATCAGCTGCAACTGGTGAAAGATCATCAGCGGCAGCACCAGCGCGCCGAGGCCGCCGGGCTGGCCGGCGAACAGGATCTTCGCCATCGGGATGCCGCTGGCCAGGCTTTTCTTGGAGCCGCAGAAAAAGATCGTGATGCGATCCTCGCGCCGAAAACCCAGCCGTCGTGAACTCCAGTGCAGGGTCAGCATCACCACGGCCAGCAGCAGGCCGTCGATCGCCAGGGTCGCCAGCAGCGCCAGCGGCGGCGTTTGGCGCCATAGCCCCTCGGCCACGGCCGCACCGAACGCGGTATACACCACCAGCAGGATCGTGCCCTGATCGACAAAGCCGAGCAGCGGCCGGTGGCCATCGACGAAGGTGCCGATCCAGCGTCGCGCGAGATGGCCCAGCGCGAACGGCAGCAGCAACTGCAGCACGATTTCCAGCACCGCATGCCACGACGCGCTGCCCTGGCCATGGCTGGCCAGCAGCAGGCCCACCAGCAGCGGCGTCAGCACGATGCCGAACAGGTTCGACATCGAGGCGCTGACCACCGCCGCCGGCACGTTGCCGCCGGCGATCGAGGTGAATGCGATGGACGACTGCACGGTCGAGGGAAGCGTGCAGACGAACAGCACGCCCAGATACAGCTGCGGCGTCAGCAACGCATGGCCCAGCGGTTGCAGCGCCAGTCCGAGCAGCGGAAACAGCACGAAGGTGCCTGCGAACACGGTCAGATGCAGCCGCCAGTGCGCCATGCCCTGCACGATCGCCGTGCGCGGCAGCTTGGCGCCGTGCAGGAAAAACAGCAGCGCGATCGCCGCGTCGATCGCCCAGCTGAAGATGCGTGCCGCCTCGCCATGGCAAGGCAGCAGCGTGGCCAGCAGCACGGTAGCAAGCAGGGCGAGGGTGAAATTGTCGGGGCGCAAGCGGCGCAGCAAGGGCATGGAGGCAGGTTCGCGTGAAAACGGCAAGGCTAGCAGCCTGCCGGACTTTGGTTGGCCGGGCTGCGAATCCGGCTGTGCGGTCCAGATTTCCGCCGCTTCTTGGCCCATGGAACCACCATGAGCCGGCGAAGCGTCGAAAATCTGTCCTCGCACAGCCGCATTCTCGCCTCGACCACCAAAGCCCGGCAGGCTGCTGGCAGTCTGCCGGGCTTTGGTCGGCCGGACTTCGGTCGGCCTGTTCAGTCGTCACCTGCCGCGGCTTTCGCGCGACGGTGGTGCCGCCACCACAACAGCAGGGCGGTCAGCACGATGATGCCCACGACAAGCCACAGGCTGACCTGCCCGCGATGCAGCCACTTGATCAGCCAGTCGTGGTTGTTGGCGCCGAAATATCCCAGGTAGACCCAGATCGGCACGCTGATCAGCGCGGCGAGCGTGTCGATCATCAGGAAGCGCAGGAACGATACCCGGTGAGTGGTGCCGGCGGTGACGTAAATCGTGGTGCGCATGCCGGGCAGGAATCGCGCGAAAAACAGCATGCGGTTGCCGTAGCGGTCGAACTTGTGTTGCACGCTGGCGTAGCGTGAGGGCGTCAGCACGTGCGCCACCAGCCGCCATTTCAGCATGCGCGCGCCGTAATGGTGCCCGAGCAGGAAGATGCCGGCATCGCCCAGCAGCACGCCGAACATCGACAGCGCGAACATCGTATGCACATTCGCATAGCCAAGGCCGGCAATGACGCCGCCGGCCACCAGGGTGATGTCCTCCGGCAACGGCAGGCCCGCTCCGCAGATCATCAGCGCGATGAATACCGCGATGTAACCGTTCTCGGCGAAGATCGTGATCAGTTGCTGCAGCAGATCCATCGATATCCTTGCGCGTCATGCGAAGCCTGCGCCGTCGCAGCGCAGTAATGATCCCACGGCCGGATTGTGCTTGACGACCGGCGGGACAGGATGACGCAGGTCGCGTATCGGCATGCGGCAAGCGATCATGTTCAGGCCGAAGCGACCGGTGGCCGCGCGCGCGCGGCCAGCAGCTCGCGCAGCTCGGCCTTTTCGGCGTCGTCCAGCGGACCGGCGCGGCTCTTGGCCGTCAACACATCGCGGCGCTGGCTGGTGGCCTGGTCGTCCATTCGCGCCAAGGCATCGAAGAATTCGGTGCGCTGGTTTTCGGGCTCGCCCACCGCCGTCGCCGCCATCAGCTTGTGCAGCGAAGGGTATTCCGGCCGTTCGGCGAAGTGCTCGATCAGCATGGCGGGATTGATCCCCGGCCGCGCGCGCGAGATGTCCAGCAGTTCGGCCAGCAACGCCACGCCGGGTTTGTCCAGGCGCAGGAAGCGATAGGGTTTTTCCACCTGATCGGCCAGCCCGGGCTGCGCCAGCAGCAGCGCGATCGCGCTGCGCACCAGCGACCGCTGCACGGCCACCGGGCGCTGCACCGCACGACGGGCCGCCGGCTCCGCTTGCAGCATGGCACGGGCACCGCTGCGTTTTTCCAGCTCCTGCGCCATCAGGTCGCGGAACGCGCCGTCGGGCAGCTTCGCGAGCAGCGGGCGGGCGCGTTCGGCGAGGCGCGCGCGGCCGTCCAGGCTGCCCATGTCCACATCGTGCGACAGCTCGCCGAAAAAGTAGTCCGAGAGCGGCATCGCATCCTTGATGCGTTGCTCGAAGCCCGGCTTGCCTTCCTTGCGCACCAGCGAATCCGGATCCTCGCCATCGGGCAGGAACAGGAAGTACGCCTGCCTGCCGTCGCGCAGCCGCGGCAGCGTCGATTCCAGTGCCTTCCACGCGGCGGCACGGCCGGCGCGGTCGCCATCGAAGCAGAACACCACGTCCGGCGCGGCACGGAACAGTATCTCGGTGTGCTCCGGCGTGGTCGCCGTGCCCAGCGTGGCCACCGCGATCGGCAGGCCGGCCTGATGCAGCGCGATCACGTCCATGTAGCCTTCCACCACCACGATCCGCGCCAGGTTCTGGTTGGCCTGCTTGACCTGCCACAGCGCGAAAAGCTCGCGGCCCTTGTGGAACAGCGCCGTTTCGGGCGAGTTGAGGTATTTCGGCCCGTCACTCTTGCGCGCGTCCTGCGCGCCAGGATCAAGAACTGGCGATCCATCGCCGGACCTTTCAATGATTCTCCCTCCGAACGCGATGACGCGACCGCGGCGGTCCAGGATCGGGAACATCAGCCGTTCGCGGAAGCGGTCGTACTTGCGGCCTTGTTCGCTGCTGGCCACCATGCCGGCTTCGGTGAGCAGTTCCATGCGCCGCGGGCTGTTGCCCAGCGACTTGATCACGCCGTCGTAGCCGGCCGGCGCCCAGCCCAGCCGAAAGCGCTTGATCGTCTCGGCGTCCAGCCCGCGCTGCCTGCAGTAGGCCTGGGCCTCCATGCTTCGCGGCAGCTCGTCCCCGTACCAGCGGGCGGCGTCGTCGAGCAGCGTGTACAGGTCGGTCCTGTCCTCGCGCGGCGCCGCTTCGCGGCCGCCTTCGCGCGGCACCTTCAGGCCCACCGTCTGCGCCAGTTCCTCGACCGCATCGGGAAATTCCAGGCGGTCGAAATCCATCAGGAACTTGATGGCGCTGCCGCTCACCCCGCAGCCGAAGCAGTGAAAGAACTGCTTGGCCGGACTCACGTAGAACGACGGCGTGCGCTCGTTGTGGAACGGGCAGCAGGCGGTCCACTCGCGCCCGGCCTTCTTCAGCGGCACGCGCCGCTCGATCACGTCGACGATGTCGACGCGGGCAAGCAGTTCGTCGATGAAGCTGTCGGGAATCAGGCCGCGCATAGGCGGGCTAGTCTAACGGACGCGAGTGCCTGACTGCCTTGCCGCGATCAGCCGGCGAGGCGTGCCTTGATCTTGCCCGACACCACGGCCATGTCGGCGCGGCCGGCGGCCCGGGCTTTCACCGCGGCAACCACCTTGCCCATGTCGCGCGCCGAGCCGGCGCCGGTGTCGCTGATCGCCGCGTCGATCAGCGCATCGATCTGCGCGTCGTTCAGCTTGGCCGGCAGGTAGGTTTCGATCACCGCCATCTCGGCGCGTTCGATCGCGGAAAGATCCTCGCGTCCGGCGGCGTCGAACTGGCTCACCGAGTCGCGCCGCTGCTTGAGCATCTTTTCCAGCGTGGCCAGGACCTGCCCGTCATCCAGCTCGATCCGTTCGTCCACTTCGCGCTGCTTGATCGCCGCCAGCATCAGCCGGATGACGCCCAGCCGGTGCTTGTCGCCGCTGCGCATCGCGTTTTTCATGTCTTCGGTGAGCTGCTGCCTGAGTGTCATGAGCGGGAACCTCTCCAGAGCGCAAGGTGGGCATGCCCGGGGAAATGCATTTTACGCAAACGACAAGGCCGGCGTTGCCTCGGGGACAACACCGGCCTGTTCAGAACCCGAGTGCTTGGGCGATGGCAGCGTGGATCCGCGCCTGCCGCGTTTCCGGTGCACGGCGTCGGGACGCCGGCGATCCGCCGAAGCGGATCGGGAAACTCGGTACGTCGATACTCGGTACTCAGTACATCCGCACTTT
Organism: Lysobacteraceae bacterium; assembly: GCA_028871555.1. Lineage (GTDB taxonomy): Bacteria > Pseudomonadota > Gammaproteobacteria > Xanthomonadales > Rhodanobacteraceae > Rhodanobacter. The sequence goes on along the minus strand of JAGWNA010000112.1, from coordinate 183 downwards.
GCGCGAGACGTCGCGCGACAGACGGCGCAGGTGGCGCTTCACCGCGGCGGCGCGCTTGCGCTTGCGCTCCTGGGTCGGCTTTTCGTAGAACTCGCGCTTGCGCGTTTCAGCGAGTACGCCGGCCTTTTCGCAGGTACGCTTGAAACGACGCAGAGCAATCTCGAACGGCTCGTTCTCGCGAAC
>JAGWNA010000041.1 GCA_028871555.1 Lysobacteraceae bacterium | reverse complement strand
TTCCTGCACGCTTTTACTGGGCAACCACTGCCAACTGATGAGGAGCTGAGACGAACCATGGCCACTGCCAAGAAATCCACTGCGAAGAAACCGGCCGCGAAAAAAGCCGCCGCCAAGAAATCCACCGTGAAGAAGGTTGCCGCCAAGAAACCGGTAGCCAAGAAGCCGGCTGCCAAGAAAGCCGCCGCCAAGAAGCCGGCCGCCAAGAAGGTTGCCGCCAAGAAGCCGGCGGCCGCCAAGAAGGCCGTCGTGAAGAAAGTCGCTGTCAAGAAGGTTGCCGCGAAGAAGCCGGCTGCCAAGAAAGCTGCGCCGGCCAAGGTGGTGAAAGCCACCAAGACCTCCAAGAAGTAAGCTGCAAGACACACACCAGAAAATACGTATCTGAATTCTTTCCCCGCGGTGCCCAGCGTGGGGAAAGCGCTCCGAGAAGACTTCGTCCCGGCCTGGCCGGGACGTTTCGTTTGTGGGGTCCGCCATTTCCGGTTCGCGCCCGGCCTCCCGGGATCGCCCTGATTTGCTGAACCGCTTCATTGGAGCTACCTTTCGCACATCCGCGCCGCGGCGAGTCCGGGGACCCGCCGCTCCTGGATCGACAGGGGGAAAAAGCGCGGGTATCTGTCGACACTCAGCGAGAGACCATGGATACCCGAAATCTATTTGTTGCACGCCGGCACATGCGCGGAGCCGCCAGGTCCGTGGTCCTTGCCGTGGTAGTCGTGTTCGCACTGCTCGGCATCGCCGCCTGGTTCCTGATCATCGAACCGCACATGGAACTGGTCATGACCGAGAACGGCGGCCATCCTTCCACGCCGGTATCCACGGCAGCGCCGGCGGCGCCACCGTCACCGGTGAACGTGGAGGCGATGGACGTGAATCAGCTCCTGTCCGAGGCGCGCAAGGCGATGACCGGGCAGCGCTACCTGGCGCCGGCCGGCAACAATGCGTTCGAGTTCTATCTGAAAGTGCTGCAGAAGCAGCCGGGCAACCGGGTAGCTACCGACGCTCTGCGCGAAACCTTCCCGTTTGCCGCCAACTCGGCAGAGCAGGCCATCAATACGCGCGATTTCAATGAGGCCCAGCGCCAGATCGATCTGCTTGCCCAGGCCGACCCGACCAACTTCACGCTGACCATCCTGCGCTCCAAGCTGGATGCCCAGCGCAAGCTGCTCGACAAGCAGCAGCAACAGACGCTCGATCAGCAGAAGGCGCAGCAGCTGGCGTCCGCGAAAGCTGCCGCGGACAAACTGGCGGCCGACAAGCTGGCCGAGCAGCAAAAGGCCCAGTTGGCCGAGCAGCAGAAGGCGAAGCCGACAGCGACGCCGTCGCGTCAGGCGGCAGCTGGCACGCCCGCGGCGAGCGAGGCCACCGCCGCAGCAGGCACGGCGAACAGTGCAGGCGCCGGCCAGAACAGCGAAGCGGTACTGCTGGCGGGTTCGGTTCCGAGGTATCCACGCGAAGCGCTGCGTACACACCAGAGTGGCTGGGTGGTGGTGTCGTTCACGATCGAGCCGAACGGTCGAACCAGCGATGTCACGGTGGTGAGCGCCGAGCCGCGCCGGGTTTTCGACCGCGCCGCGATGGATGCCGTGAACCGCTATCGCTTCAAGCCGGCGATGAGGAATGGCGTGGCGGTCTCCACCCAGCGGCAGCAGAAGATCGAGTTCAATCTCTGACGGCAGCCGGTGGCGCAACACAGAAGGGGGCGGCGCACGCAAGCGCCGCCCCCTTTGCATGAAGCCCTAACGGTGTCGATGCGTCCGCCGGCGTCGCCTTTCCGGAACGGTCCGGGGGGGATCGTGTTCGAGGCCGGCCCAGTCCACATGCGGCAGCCCCAGAAGCTCATCGAACACCATCGGCATCAGTCCGCTGGGGACCGGCCCGGAGGAGTTCCACAGAGTGACAACGCCGACGTCGTACTTCGGGAAAAAACCGATCATGGTGCGATAACCGGCCACCGCGCCGGCATGGTAGATCAGGGTTTCGCCGGCATACCGGTATACCCGCCAGCCCAGCGCATAGTGGGCGGCGGTCAGGCGTTTGCGGCGCCATGGGCTGGCGTACAGCTCGCTCGGTGTCGAGATGCCGGGTGTGTGCAGCACCGTGAGCAGCGAGGGTGACAGCACGTCCGGGCGACCCCCCATCTGCGCGATCAGCCACTTCTCCATGTCGCGCAGACTGGCGTTGACGCCGGCTGCCGGTGCCACCCGGTAATAGGTTTCATTGGGTTCGAACGGAACCCAGCCGTGACCCGAGGCGTGATGCGGACGAGCCCAGCTCTTGCTGGACTCGAGCGCGGCGCGGCCGTAACTGGCGGTGGTCATGCCCAGCGGATAGAAGATGCGCTTGTCGACCAGGTGGTAGAAGAAATCCCCGGTGCGCGCGAAGATCACGTCGCCGATCATGCCGAAGGCGACGTTCTGGTAGCCATAGCACTGACCCACGCCACAGGCCAGCTTGACCTCGTCGAGCTTGCGCACCAGCTCTTCGTAGGGAATGTCGTCCTCGAGCATGCGGTCGTAGGTATTGCGCGGCAGGCCCAGCCGCTGCCCCATGATGTCGCCGACGGTAGCCTGGTCGGCGGCCTTCATGTCCTTGAGCTTGAAGTAGGGCAGCACGTCGACCAGCCTGGTGTTCCAGCTCAACTTGCCGTCATCGACCAGCAACCCGGTAAGTGCGGTGGCAAACGCCTTGGACAGCGAAGCGAGCCGGAACACGGTGAGTGGCGTAACCGGTTGCTGAGTGGCGGTATCGGCGTAACCGACGGTGCGTTCGAACACGACCTTGTCGTCGAGCACCACCGCGGTGGCCAGGCCGGCGACCGCATGGCGCTCGACGAGCAGGTTCAGCCAGTGCTGATAGTCGGCCAGGGTTTGCTTGACGCGTGCCGGCGGCAAGGCCTGCGTCGTACCGGCTTTTTTGACCGCCGGGCGTGGTGCAGGTGCGGCGGGACTCGCGCAGACCGGTGCGCAGGCCAGCCCGAGGGCGCCTGCGAACAGCAAGAAAAACTTATGAAACGGCATGATAATCTGGCGTGGTTCCGGCGTGGTTCCACGCCGCGAGAAAAGGGAATATACCGATGGGTCTGATCATTTTTCTGATTGTTGTCGTATTGATTGTCTTGTACTTCGTGGCGATCTACAACGGATTGGTCACTTCACGAAATGCTTACAAGAATGCCTTTGCGCAGATCGATGTGCAGCTGACTCGCCGGCATGATCTGATTCCGAACCTGGTGGAAACCGCCAAGGGTTACCTTGCCCACGAACGCGGAACCCTGGAGGCGGTGGTGCAGGCGCGCAACGCGGCCGTCAGCGGGTTGGCCGGTGCCAAGGCCAACCCCGGCGATCCGGCCGCGATGCAGCAGCTTTCCGGCAGCGAAAACGCCTTGACCCAAAGTCTGGGCCGCTTGTTCGCGTTGAGCGAGGCGTACCCGGATCTGAAGGCCAACCAGACCATGATGCAGCTCTCGGAGGAGTTGACTTCCACCGAGAACCGGGTCGCGTTCGCGCGGCAGGCCTACAACGACGCCGTGATGACCTACAACAACCGGCGCGAGGTGTTTCCCGCTTCGTTCGTGGCCGGCAGCTTCGGCTTCGTCGCAGCCGAACCGTTGCAGATCGAGGATCCGGCCGTGCGTGCCGCGCCGAAGGTTTCCTTCACCTGATGAACGCGCGCAACGCGGCCGCCGCCGCGTTGCACGCGTTCAGCCGGAGTCTCCATGGATTTCTTTGCGCAACAGGCGCGCGTGCGCGGCAGCAGCCGACGGCTGGTGGTGTTGTTCGTGCTGGCGGTGGTCGCGATCGTGACGGCGATCGATGCCGTGGTGTGGCTTGTCCTGGGTCACCACCCGGCGCCCGGCGAGTCCGCGCCGTCCGATCTGCCGCTGTTGTTCGCCAGCAGCCTCGCGGTGCTGGGCGGTATCGGGCTCAGTTCGCTGTTCCGCATCATGAGTCTGGCCGGCGGCGGCAAGGCGGTCGCCGAGAGCGTCGGCGGCGTGCCGGTGCCCGTCGATACCCGCGATCCGCAGCTGCGCCAGTTGCGCAACGTGATCGAGGAAGTGGCGATCGCCTCCGGGGTGCCGGTGCCGGACATCTACCTGCTGGCCGACGAACCCGGCATCAATGCGTTCGCGGCCGGCTATTCGCCGTCCGACGCGGCGGTGTGCGTGACCCGGGGCTGCCTGGACAACCTCAGCCGCGACGAACTGCAGGGCGTCGTCGCGCACGAATTCAGCCATGTGCTGAACGGCGACATGCGGCTCAACATCCGGCTGATGGGCCTGCTGTTCGGCATCCTGGTGCTTTCCGTGGTCGGCCGCCAGGTGATCTGGTACGGCAGCGGCCGCAGCAGCCGCAGGGACGATGGCGGCGGCCAGGTGTGGATGATCGGACTGGCGCTGATCGTGGTCGGCTACATCGGCTATTTCTTCGGGCGTCTGATCCAGGCCGCCGTCGCACGTTCGCGCGAATCGCTGGCGGATGCTTCGGCGGTGCAGTTCACCCGCCAGACCGACGGCATCGCCGGTGCATTGAAGAAGATCGCGATCTTCAGCGAGGGTTCCGAACTGCAGGCGGCCAGGAAGCACGAGGTTGCGCACATGCTGTTCGGCGAGTCCGAGCCATTCAATGCGCTGTTCGCCACCCATCCGCCGCTGCTGCAGCGCATCCGTGCACTGGAGCCGGGTTTTCGCGAGGAAGAGCTGGCGCGGCTGGCCGAATCAATGCAGCAAGCCGCGGAAGCGCCGCCCGCCACGACGGCAACGCCGATGTCCGGTGGTCCGTCGGCCATGCCGGGCATGCCCGGCATGGCGGTGCCTCCGGTACTGCCTGCCGTGCTGGCTGGAGCCGCCGCGGCTGCCGGCGATCCGGCCGCAGCAACCGGCTTCCAGCGAGCCGCCGCGGTGCATCAGTCGATGCCGGCAGCATTGAGTGAGGCCGTGAAGCAGCCCGAATCCGCGCTTGCGGTGATGCTGGCGCTGGCGCTGTCATTGCGAGCCGAACTGCAGCCGGCGCAGCGCCGCATCGTTGCCGATGCGTTTGGCGATGACATGCAGCAGGCGGCGCAGACAATGGTCGGCGAGCTGGAAGCGCTGCCGCCGATCGCGCGCCTGCCGCTTGTCGCGATGGCGTTTCCCGCGTTGAAGCAGCTGTCGGACGGACGCCAGCAGACCCTGCTGGACACACTCGACGCCCTCGTCAAGGTCGATGGCAGGGTCGACCTCAATGAGTATTGCCTGGCCCGGCTGCTGCGCCTGCAGCTGCAGGAGGCCCGGCAGCCCCGCCGCACGCCCATCGATGGCCTGAAGAAACTTCCGGCCTGTCGCGACAGCGTGATCCTGGTCTGCACGATCGTCTCGGCGGCGGGTTGTTCCGATGAAACCGGCGCGCGCCGTGCCTGGCTGATGGCGATGCAGAACGCCTTTCCCGGCGAGGCGATAGAGTGGGCGCCGCCGCCGCCGGCATGGCAGGCTCCGTTCGAGTCGGCGCTGGATGATCTCGACGGCTTGATGCCGGTGGCCAAGGAGCTGGTGATCCAGAGCCTGGCCCGTGCCATTCACGCCGATGGCATGGTCAGCGTGGAAGAGGCCGAATTGCTGAGGGTGATCTGCGCCAGCCTGCATTGCCCGATCCCCGCGTTGTAGGAGCGCACCCTGTGCGCGAAGGGCTCGGCGGGAACAGGCATCGCCCACAGGGTGGGCTCCTACAAGATCCGGTTTGCCTGCCCGCAGGAGCGCACCCTGTGCGCGAAGGGCTTGGCGGGAACAGGCATCGCCCACAGGGTGGGCTCCTACAAGATCCGGTTTGCCTGCCCCGTAGGAGCGCACCCTGTGCGCGAAGGGCTTGGCGGGAACAGGCATCGCCCACAGGGTGGGCTCCTACAAGATCCGGTTTGCCTGCCGAGTGCGCGCCTGCACGGGGTGCGCTCCTGCCGGAAGCTCACGCCTCGCCGCGGATCAGGGCGCTTGCCCGCTCGGCGATCATGATCGTCGGTGCATTGGTGTTGCCGCTGGGCAGGCTCGGCATCACCGAGGCGTCGGCCACGCGCAGGCCCTGCACGCCGCGCACGCGCAGTTCGCTGTCGACCACCGCGCGCCCGTCCTTGCCCATGCGGCAGGTGCCGACCGGGTGGTAGATGGTTTCCGCCTTGCGGCGGATGAAGTCGGCGTAGTCGGCGTCGGTGTCCAGTGCGCGTTCGGGGAACACCGGCTCGCCGCGATAGGGGTCGAACGCGCTCTGGGCGAGGATCTCGCGCGACAGCCGTGCTGCCATGATCATCCGCTTCAGGTCATGCCCTTGCGGATCGCCGAGGTAGCCGGCGTGGATCGCGATCGGCTGGGCCGGATCGGCCGAACGCAGGCGCAGGCGGCCGCGGCTGCGCGGATGCAGGTAGCAGGCGTGCACGGTGAAACCGTCGCCGGGCAGGCGGTGGCGGCCGTGGTCGTCCAGCAGCGCGGGCACGAAGTGGAACTGCAGGTCGCAGCGCGCATCGTCGGCCAGGGGGCTGCGCACGAAGCCGCCGGCCTCGGCGATGTTGGAGCTGCCGGGGCCGTCGTGATGGCGCAGCCAGCGAACCGCCGTGGCAAGTTCGTTGAGGTGGTCGTAGGTCAGTTTTTTCCGCTTGCTGCCGAACAGTGTGCAGATGTCCAGATGATCCTGCAGCTCGCCGCCGACGTCGGGCAGGTCGGCGAGCACCGCAATGCCGTGTTCGCGCAGATGATCGGCCGGCCCGATGCCCGAGAGCATCAGCAGATGCGGCGTGTTGATCGCGCCGCCGGCGAGGATCACCTCGCCCGCTTCGATGCGCTCCGGGGCACGGCGTCCGCGATGCAGCTGCACGCCCACCGCACGGCCGTGATCGAGCAGCACGCGCTCGACCGGCGCATGCGTGCACACGTGCAGGTTTGTCCGATCGCGCACGGGTTTGAGGTAGGCCGCCGCGGTCGAGCAGCGCCGGCCGTCGCGCTGGGTCACCTGGTACAGACCGAAGCCGGCCTGGCGGTCGCCGTTGAAATCGTCGTTGCGGGCATGGCCGGCGCTGACGCCGGCCTCGATGAAGGCGGCCGACAGCGGGTTGTGGTGGCGCAGATCCGCCACGCCCAGCGGACCGCCGACGCCGTGCAGCGCGCTGGCGCCGCGGGTGTTGTCCTCGCTGCGCAGGAACCACGAGACCACCTGTTGCCAGGACCAGCGCGGATCGCCGGTAGCCTGCGCCCAGCTGTCGTAATCGGCCGGCACGCCGCGCACGTAGCACATCGCATTGATCGAGCTGGAACCGCCCAGCGTCTTGCCGCGCGGCCACCACAGCCGGCGCTGGTTGAGCGCGGGCTCCGGCTCGGTGTGGTAGTTCCAGTTCACGCTGCGCTGGTTGACCAGCCGCGCCAGGCCGGCGGGCATGTGGATCAGCGGGTTCCAGTCGGACGGGCCGGCTTCGAGCAGCAGCACCCGCTTGCCGGCATCGGCGCTGAGCCGGTTGGCCAGCACGCAGCCGGCCGAGCCGGCGCCGACGATCACGTAATCGTAGTTGTTCACGGGAGCCCCTGTGCCGCGTTGGTTGGGTGACGATGGGTGCATGCTAGTCTTTTGCGCCCTGGACTGGATGTGCCCGTGAGTCTGCCCCGCCACACCGTTGCGGAACAAGCCGCCGCGCCGATGCTTTCCGCGCTGGCGTTTTTTTTCGTGATGACTTCGTACTACATCATCCGGCCGGTCAGGGACCAGCTCAGCGGTGCGCTCGGCTCGTCGTCACTGCCGCTGTTCTACGCCGCCGTACTCGGCGTGATGTTGCTGCTGGCGCCGGTGTTCGGACTGCTGGTGGCGCGGTTCCCGCGCAAGGCCCTGCTCGGCTGGAGCTACAGCTTCTTCATCCTGTGCCTGCTGGCCTTCGTGCCGGCATTCATGGCGCAGGATCGCATCGGCGCGCGCGAACTGGGCGTGATCTTTTTCATGTGGGTCAGCGTGTTCAACCTGTTCGTGGTGTCGCTGTTCTGGAGCTTCATGGCCGACATTTTTTCCAGCGGGCAGGCGCGGCGGGTGTTTTCGCTGATCGCGCTGGGCGGCATGGCCGGGGCGATCTTCGGTCCGCTGCTGACCAGGCTGATGCTGCAACTGATCGGCGTGGCCCGGCTGCTGGCGGTTTCGGCGCTGGCACTGGGGGCGGCGCTGGCCCTGTTGCTGCGGCTCTCGGCGCGGCATGGGCAGCGGGCGGGGGATCATGGCGACGAGGCGATCGGCGGTTCGTTGTGGGCCGGCGTGCGCGAACTGTGGTCGCGTCCGTTCCTGCGCTACATGGCCCTGCTGATGCTGTTCAGTGACGGCATCGGCACGCTGGGCTATGCCTTGATCGCCGATTACGCCAAGGCACATCTGGCCGGAACCGTTGCCCGCACCGCGTTCTACAACGATCTGGATCTGGCCACCAACCTGCTCGGCGCGATGCTGCAATTGACGCTGACGCCATGGCTGCTGGTCCGCCGCGGCCCGGGCTGGGGGCTGCTGCTGCCGGCGCTGATCAATGTGGCGCTGCTGGCCGGTCTGGCCCTGGCCGGTAGCTGGCATATCTCCATGTTCGGCTTCGGCGTGCCGGTGCTGGCGGTGATGCTGGTGGCCACCCGCGGGTTTACCTACGGCATGGCCAAGCCGGCGACGGACGCGCTGTATACGCGGGTGCCGCGCGAGACGCGCTACAAGGGCAAGAATTTCGTCGAGACGGCAGTGTGGCGGTTCGGCGACCTGGTGGTGACCGGTGCGGTGAGCGGCCTGCGCCTGCTGGGCGTGGGCCTGGCCGGACTGGCACTGGCGGGCACCGGGGTTGCCGCGCTGGCCAGCGCGGTGGCGCGTCGCGCCGGCTGGTCGCCGGACCTGGCCCCGGAGTCGTCGGCAGTCACCGGCAACGCGGACACGGCTCAAGGTCGTCGCGGCGCAAAGCGGTAGGAGCCCACCCTGTGGGCGAACGCTTTGGCTGGCACGCCCGCTAAAAGCGTTCGCCCACAGGGTGGGCTCCTACGGACACAGGTCCGTCCCGCAGGAGTGTCCGCCTCAGCTGGTGATGTAGCGCTGCAGGTGTTCGATCTCCTCGGCCTGCGCGTCGATCACGGCCTTGACCAGATCGCCGATCGAGATCATTCCGACCACCTTCGCGCCTTGCACTACCGGCAGGTGGCGGATGCGGCTGTCGGTGCACAGTCGCATGCAGTCGAAGACATCGGTGTCCGGTCCGACCGTGAGCACGTTGTCGGACATGATGTCCGCCACCGAAGTCTGTGCCGAGGAGCGGCCCTGCAGGATCACTTTTCGCGCGTAGTCGCGCTCGGAGATGATGCCGACCAGCCGTTCGCCGCGCATCACCAGCAGCGCGCCGACGCGGTGTTCGGCCATGTGCCTGATCGCTTCGAGTACCGGGCGATCCGGTGCGATCGAGAAGATGGCGCTGCCCTTTTGTTCCAGAAGATGCTTGACCTGACGCATGCTGGGATCTCCTGCCGGCCCGGGCGGGCTGCTGGATTGCGAGTCTAACCCCGACGCGGCGCCGGCGTGTAGTGAAGCCGTGAATGCGCGCCCGCGCCACCGGGGCGCGTTCAACGCGGATCGTGCGGCAGCCGCTGCTGCTCGATGAAATACAGCGGGCGGTGCTTGCTCTCGGCATAGTTGCGTCCGAGGTATTCGCCGATCACGCCCAGCGCCAGCAGCTGCACGCCGCCCAGGAACAGGATCACCAGCATCAGCGTGGGATAGCCGCGCACCGGGTCGCCGTAGAGCACCGCCTTGACCAGCACCCACATGCCGTAGGCAAAGGCCAGCGCGGCCGATGCCAGCCCGACCCAGGTGGCCAGCCGCAGCGGCGCGGTGGAGAACGATGTGATGCCCTCGATCGCCAGCTGGCTCAGGCGCCAGTAGTTCCACTTGGTGGTGCCGGCCTGGCGCGGCTCGCGCAGGTAGTGCACGGCGGTCTGCCGGTAGCCGATCCAGCTGAACAGGCCTTTCATGAAACGCTGGCGTTCGCGCAGCTGGCCCAGGGCGTCCAGCGCCCGCCGCGAGAGCAGGCGGAAATCGCCGGTGTCGCGGGGGATCGGGGTGTCGGACAGGCGCTCCATGCTGCGGTAGAACGCCGCCGCGGTGAATCGCTTGAAGCCGCTCTCGCCTTCGCGTGCGCTGCGCGTGGCGTACACCACGTCGTAGCCGGCCCGCCATTGCTCGACCAGGGCGGGGATCAGTTCCGGCGGGTCCTGCAGGTCGGCGTCGATCACCACCGCGGCATCGGCGGTGACGTGATCGAGACCGGCCGTCAGCGCCGCCTCCTTGCCGAAATTGCGCGAGAGCTTCAGCCCGCCGGTGCGCCGGTCGCCGGCGATCAGGGTCTCGATGATCGACCAGCTGTCGTCGCGGCTGCCGTCGTCGACATACAGCACGTCGCAGTCCATCGACATGCCGTCCAGCACCTGGCACAGGCGTCGGTGGAACGTGGCCAGCACGGCCGATTCGTTGTAGGCGGGAACGACAATGGTCAGTTGCGGCATGGGAGAACCACCGTGAGAGGGGATCATGCTAACCAACTGCCGGCTGTCCGGCGAGTCGGCTGCCGGTTGCTCAATGCGGCGGGCGCGGCGGTGCGTGGCCGTCGATGTAGGCCGGGCCGCCCAGCTGGTCCATCTGCTGCTGGATCCAGCGGGCGCGGCGCAGCACGTAGGCACTGGGCCGGTCCACATGCATGCGGCGCGGGCTGGGCAACACGGCCGCCAGCCGCGCGGCCTGCGCCGGGTCGAGCCGTGCCGGCGGGATGTGGAAGTACGCCTCGCTGGCGGCGCCGACCCCGTAGATGCCGTCGCCCAGCTCCGCGATGTTCATGTACACCTCCAGGATGCGCCGCTTGGGCCAGGTCAGTTCGATCAGTACCGTGAAATACGCTTCGAGCCCCTTGCGCACGAAGCTGCGGCCGTTCCACAGAAACAGGTTCTTGGCAGTCTGCTGGCTGATCGTGCTGGCGCCGCGCAGGCGCCTGCCGTCGTCGGCCGCGTCGATGGCCTTGTCGATGGAACCGAAGTCGAAGCCGTGATGGTACGGAAATTTCTGGTCCTCGCCGGCGACCATGGCCAGCGGCACCCAGGGCGAGACCCGGCTCCATGGCACCCAGTGCTGGCGCAGGTGAAACCCCGGCTCGCGATGCAGCCATGCGCGCGCCTGGCGCTCCATCATCACCGCCGAAGTCCATGGCGGGACGAAGCGCAACAGCAGCACCGGCAGCCAGCTCAGCACCAGCCATGCCAGCGCCAGGATGCGCAGCGACCGCAGCAGGCGGGTCAGCCGGGGGCGGCGAAGGGGATTGGGCATGGCTGGCAGCGAGCGAGGGGAAGTCCAAGTATACGGGCGTTGCCACGGTCCGACGGCGCCCCCATCTGAAGCGTCAGACCCCGAGAGAGTGCGTTCATGGAAACCCTGCCCGCCGACGATGTGCTGTATCGCTTTTTGCTGGAACGTGCCGGCGTGCGCGGCGTGCTGGTACGGCTGGGACCGGCATGGCGGGAAGTGGCCGGCCGCGCCGATTACCCGTCCGCCGTGCGGGCGCTGCTGGGCGAAGCGCTGGTCGCCAGTGCGCTGCTGACCGGCAACATCAAGCTGGACGGCGGGTTGTCGCTGGAGCTGAAAAGCATCGGCGGGTTGCGGCTGCTGTTCGCCGAATGCACCGATCAGGGCCGGCTGCGCGGTCTGGCGCGCTGGGCCGACCCGGTGCCGGAGCCGCTGGAGCTGGACGCGCTGCCGGACGCGATCATGGCGATCACCATCGGCAATGTGGAACGCGGCCAGCGCTATCAGGGCCTGGTCGATCTGCAGCATGCCCGGCTGGCCGATGCGCTGGAGAGCTACTTCGCCCAGTCCGAGCAGTTGCCGGCACGCATCGTGCTGGTTGCCGGCGGGGATCGCGCGGGCGGTCTGATCCTGCAGAAACTGCCGGACGAAGGCGGTCGCGGTGCGGCGCAGGATGACGACGCATGGGGCCGCATCATGCATCTGACCGCCACGCTAGGTGCTGCGGAGTTGCTGGACAGCGCGCCGGAACAACTGCTTTATCGGCTCTACCATGAAGAGTCGGTGCGCCTGTTCGAACCGCGCCCGCTGAGTTTCGGCTGCAGCTGCAGTCGCGGGCGGGTGACCGCGATGCTGCGTTCGCTGGGACGCGATGAAGTCGAGGCGGCGCTGGCGGCGCACGGCGACGAGATCGAGGTGATCTGCGAGTTCTGCGCCCAGCGTTACTGCTTCGATCGTGTCGATGCCGGGCATCTGCTCAGCGGCAACGCGGTATCCGGGGCACCGGATACCCCGCAATGATGCGGCTTCGCATGGCGACTGGAGCCTGCCTGCCTGGGCGCATGCCGCATGCATGGGGACGCCGCCTGCTGTCCGGCGTGACCGGCGCGCCACGCTCAGCCCGGTAGCGGTGGCCGGTCCGTGCGCAGCCAGGCTTCGGCCGGTTGCGGTGTCGCGAACAGGAACCCCTGGCCATAGCGGCAGCCGACCCCGAGCAGGGCTTGCCGCTGCGATTCGTCCTCGATCCCTTCGGCAATCACTTTCATTTGCAGCGAATCGGCCAGCACCTGGATCGCCCGCACCAGGGCAAGCCCCTGGGTTTCCTCGTCGCCGGGAGGCAATTCGGTGATGAAGGAGCGATCGATCTTCAACGAGTCGAAGGCATATTGGTGCAGGTAGCTGAGCGAGGAATAGCCGGTGCCGAAATCGTCCAGGGCGATGCCCACCCCGTGGCGGCGAAGATTCTGCAGGATGCGCTTGACCTGCTCCGGGTTCTCCAGCAGCGCACCTTCGGTGACCTCGACGCGGATGCAGTGGTTCGGCACGGCGTATTGCTCGAACAGCGCGAGCAGCCGCTGGTCGAGTTCGGCCGAACGGAAATGCCGGCCGGAAACGTTGAGGCTGATGAAGCCCTCGGTGCCGATCAGCCGCATCGCCTGCGCGCAGACCTGTTCGAAGATCTGCCAGTCGATGACCTCGGCACAGCCGCATTCCTCGGCGATCAGCAGAAAGTCCCCCGGCTCCAGCAAACCGCGTTCGGGGTGATGCCAGCGCAGCAGCGCCTCGTAACCGGTGACGCGGCCATCGGCGAGCTCGACGATCGGCTGGTAGAACGGCACGAATTCATTGCGGTTCAGCGCGTGGCGCAGGTCGCTTTCCATGTCCAGCAGCGACAGCGCCTCGCGGCGCAGGCGGTCATCGAACATCGCCACGCGATGACGGCCCCGATCCTTGGCGTGGTACATCGCCGCGTCGGCGTCGCGCAGCAATTCTTCCGGCTGCTGATAGTGCAGGCTGGCCAGCGCCACGCCGATCGAGGCCGAAGTGAATATCTCCTTGGTGCCGAGCCGGAACGGCGTGTGCAGTTCGCTGATGATGCGTTCGGCGATCTGCGGCGCCTTGCCGGCATCGGAAATGCTTTCCAGCAACACGGCGAATTCGTCGCCGCCCAGGCGCGCGACCACGTCGCGGGTTTTCAGGCAGGCACGGATGCGGCCGCCGACCTGGAACAGCAGGTCGTCGCCGACCAGGTGGCCGACCGAATCGTTGATCACCTTGAAGCGGTCCAGGTCGATGAACAACACCGCGAACAGATCTTTCGGATTGGCGGTGTGGCGCTGGATCGCCTGTTCCAGTCGCTGCAACAGCAGGGCGCGGTTGGGCAGTCCGGTCAGGGAGTCGTGCAGCGTCTCGTATTTCAGCCGGCGCTCGACCCGCTCGCGCTCGGCGATCTGCTCGCGCAGATCGCGATTGGCCAGGGCCAGTGCACGGGTGCGTTCGGTGACGCGGCGTTCCAGGCTGGCATACGCCTGTTGCAGCGATGAAGCGGCGTGCTTTCGTTGCAGCGCATTGGCGATGTGGTAGCTGACGAAGGTCAGCAGCTCCTGATCGCGCTCGTTGTAGGTGTGCCTGGGCGAATAGCTTTGCAGTGCCAGCACGCCGATGGCCTTTCCACCCGACACCAGCGGCACGCCAAGCCAGCACTCCGAGCGCGCGCCGAAGTGGGTGATCTCGCCCAGTGCGCACAGCCGCTGGATTTCGTCGGGACCGGCCAGCAGCGGTTTGGCATGGCGCAATACGTATTCGGTGGCGCCGCGACCGTGTGCACGCGGCAGCCGCTCGGCGTCGACTTCGTCCACCGAATAGGGAAAGGTCAGATAGCCGCTTTCCTCGTCGACCAGCGCGATGTAGAAGTTGCGTGCATACAGCAGGCCGCTGATCACCTGGTGCATGGCCGCGTAGAATTTTTCCAGGGTATCGGGGGTATTGGCCAACTCGGCAATGCGGAACAAGGCTGCCTGCAGGCGTTCGCCGCGCTGGCGCTGCAGGACCTGTTGGCGCAGGACGCGATTCGATTCGCGCAGCGCCGCCGTGCGATCGGCCACCCGGCGGCCGAGTTCGAGGTGCGCTTCGCGCCGTTCAAGCGCGGTCTGCACATGCCGGGCCACATAGTTCAGCAGCTCGAAGTCGTGCCGGGAGTAGTGCGTGTCGGTGCGGTAGCTCTGCATCACGATGCCGCCCACCGCGCGCCCGGCACGCATCAGGGGTACGCCCAGCCAATGCTCGCAACTGGGGCCGAACAGCACGAAGCGTTCGCCGAACTGCTGTTTCAGCTCCTCGATCGAACCCATCAGCGGCCGGCCCTCGTGCAGCAGGTTCCAGGTAAGGCTGTACTGCATGTCGCGCAGCGGCAGATCCTGGTCGGGCAGCGGCGGATCGGTATCGGCGACATCGACGTAATAGGGGAAACGCACGGTGTCGGATGTGGCGTCGTACAACACGATGTAGAAATTTTCCGCATACATCAGGCTGCTGACGGTGGCATGCAGCGAGCGCATCATTTCGGGCATGTCGTGTTCGCTGCCGGACTGCTCGGCGATGGCATACAGCGCACGTTGCAGGCGCTCGGCCAGGGCCAGACGGGAAACCGCCTCGTACAGCCGGCTGCTTTCGGCCAGTTGGCGCAGACGGGCATCGGCCAGACGCCCCAGCCAGGCCAACTGCTCACGGATGGGCTCGGGCAGTGGAAGGTCGGCCCCCTCCAGGGTCAGTGCGTGCAGCCCCTGGGGGTCGGTGGCCAGGACCAGCTGTCCAGCCAGCGGATGAGCCGGCTGTTCATGCATGCCGCGCCAGCGAAGCCGGCCGCGGATTTCCAGGTTGCCTCGCATCAGGTCGCAGATTTCCATGACGCTGGCTGCGTCCGAAGCCTGAAACAGGAGCTCGATCGCCTTGTGCAGAGCCGCAAGATCCCGCGCCATCGGATAAGGCTGGGTGGAGCGCATCGTGGGCGTGACAATCATCGGTGGCTGCTGGTCAGTTCCGGATCGGTCCTGCGGCATGGGGTGCGGCACCTTCAAGGTGCCTTTATATCGTGTAAGCCAGTCTGGCTGCCAGCATTGCGGCGGAGGGGAACCTGTACGGGGGGTGACCGGTCATAGTGGCCGGAACCGGCGATTTTGTGATTCGACCGCCAATCCATGGTGTTAGTTAAATGTAAAAGTGCGCTACAATCCGTTCATTCTCCATTGCTCGATCAATCGACCCGTACCATGCGTCACCCGACCTCCCTGTTGTTGACGTTTCTGCTGCCGCTTGCTGCGGTCGGGCAGTCTGTCGGCAGCAACGGCGCCCAGGCGGAGCATCTGTTGATGCAGCCACCGGCCCGGACGACCGCGTTCGAACCGGGTGCGGCCGTGCCATTGTGGCTTGGCGGAGATGGTCGTCTGCTGACGCTCAAGGTCGGGCGAAGCAGCGGTGCCGACGCTTTGTACAACAATGCGCCGCTGACGTTCGGCGTTGTCGGCACGGGCAATGTCGTCACGACCGGCCTGCAATATGGCATTGCGCCGCACCTGAAGGCGCATGCCGAAGTCAGCGAGCATTCGTGGGTGAACCAGCCCTGGCGCGTGCTCGGCAGCGAGGTGGGGGCCACCTATGTGGGCGGTCGCTACAGCATCGACCTCAGCGTCGGCGGCAACAGCACACCGAACAACCGCGTCGTGTTGCCACGGGTGTTGCTCGGTGTTTCGCCGGGGGTCGACGGCCTGTCGGGCTTTGACAGCAGCACCCAGTTCAATGCGCGTGGCCGGTTGGCGATCGGCAGCAAGAGCGGCATAGATCTCGGCGCCAGCGTGGGCCGTATCTACCTGCTTCCGGGCAATCTGCTCGGCGTCGGCACACTGGACCAGAAAGTACTGAGTTTCGGCATCGATCACGGCCCGCTGCGCGGCACCCTGGTCGGCCGTACCATGCAACCGCAGGTCAGTATCCCGGGTAGCCTCAATGCCGACCGGCGCTGGAACAGTATCGACCTGGGCGTGACATGGCGGTTGCCGTGGCAGGGGGAGCTGAGCATCGGTGCCCAGAACCTGTGGTCGTCAGGCAACCCGGCCAATACGCCGGTCGGTCCCGAACCGGACCAGTCACGTACGCCGTACGTGCAGTACCACCAGGATCTTTGATCCGCCGGTTCATAGGCCCGTCGCCGGTCGATCCGATTCGGGTTTCAACGCCAGCGCCAGCGCAGAGCGACGGCATTGGCGTCACGCGGAATCAGTCCTGCCTGCGGATGCGCAGGTCGCCACTGAACGTTTCGATGTCGATCCTGCCGCGGCCAGTGCCCAGCCGGGTGTCCAGGCTGACGCCCGGGCCGTGTCCGGATTTTTGCGGTGTGCCGAAATCGCTGCGCAGGTCGCCGCTGAAGCTGCTGGCATGAATGGCGCCGGAGGTGTCGGCGGGCAATTGCAGTTGCACGTCGCCGCTCATGCTGTCGATGCCGAGATGGCCGTCGGTGGCCGGTTTGCCGGCCAGTTGCACATCGCCCGATACGCTGCTGAGGGTGAGTTTTCGCCATGGCCCGCCCGCTGCCTGGACGTGCCCGGAAACAGTCTGCAGCCTGGCCTCGCTGCCAAGCGCAGGGGCAAGGATGTCGCCGCTCACCGTCTGCAGGTCGGCGCGTTCGGCATGCCCGGCCTGTTCGATGCCGCCGCTGATGCTGTCGATCTTCAGTGAAGGCGTCTGCGCATTGATGCGGGCCTTGCCGCTGACCGAGTTGACCACAATGCTGCCGCCATCGATGCCGTCGATGGTCAGTGGCGCGCTGATCACGTGGATCTCCAGCGAGGCGCCTTGTGGCACGTGCAACTCCAGCGTGCTTGGCGCCATGGCATTGTCGCCGTGCCAGTTGAACCAGCCGGAACCACCTTGCGGTTCGACCTTGACCGCCAGCTCGGCATTGCTGCCCGTGATGGCCAGTGGCTTGGCGCCTTCGCCGAGTTGGCCGGCAACTTCCACTTCGGGGCGATCCCAGCCGATGACCGTGACGCTGCCCTCGATGTTGCTGATGCTGATGTGGGCAGCTGCGGTGGCATCATGGCGCAGATCGATCGGCGTGCCGGCCAGCGCCTGGCCGATGCCCAGACAGAGCAGCAGCGGAAGGCAGTGGATCGCTCTCATGGATGATTTCTTCATGGCCATTCCTGGTGGCATCAACCGGCCGGCTCGGCGGATCGACGCAATTGCGCCTGCTGGCGTTCGGTACGGGCGAGCAGGCGCTGCAGGGCGGCCGAGCCGGGCGCCTGCCGGATGGCCTGCTGCAATTCCATGCGGGCCGCATCCAGCTCGATCGCCGCACCGGCCAGCCGCGGGTCGGCCGGCTTCCATGCGGGCATCGCGGGCGATGCGCTGACCCTGAGCGGCAATCCGGCAGGCGGATGCGGCAGGTGCCAGCCGATACCGGCAACCAGCAGTACCGATGCGGCCAGACCGGCTGCGAGCAGCCAGCGCCGTCGATGCGGCGGCCGGAGCCGGGGCAGCGATGGATCGGGCGACCGGGGACTTCCGGGGGCGGCATCAGCCAGTGCGGCCTCGATCGAGGTCCAGAGATCCCGCTGCGGCCTGAGCGGCTGGCGCAAGTTGCGCAGTTGGCGGCGCCATTCGAATTCGTTCATGCCGGTACTCCCGGGGCCGCGGACCCCAATATTTTTCGCAGCAAGCTTCGGGCACGGTGCAGCTGCGCCTTCGAGGTGCCGGTCGCCATGCCCATCTCGCTGCCGATCTGCTGATGCCGCCAGCCTTCGATGTCGTGCAGGATCAGCACGGCGCGGGCGCGTGGCGGCAGCCGGCCGATCGCGCGTTCGAGTTCCCCGCGTTCGGCAGCGCAGAACGGGGTCTGGCCGGCATCCGGCAGGTGTTCGTCGTCCAGCGTGCTGACCGGGTCGGCGCCGCGCGCGCGGATGTCCATCAAGGCCAGGTTGACCGCAAGCCGGTACAGCCAGGTGCCGAATGCGCTTTCGTGGCGAAAGCCCGGCAGCTTCTGCCAGGCGCGGATGAACGCTTCCTGGGTGAGATCCTCGGCACGGGCGCGGTCGTAGCCGGCCAGCCGGTAGAGCGCGCCATGCACCCGGGCCACGTGCAGCCGGTACAGCCGCTCGAACGCGCGGCGATCGCCGGCCGCCGCGGCACACACGTCATCGGTGTCGTTGGCTCCCGTGTTGGCGGCGACAGGCGACATGCGGCTTCTGGGTTCGGTATGGGCGGCGATCATCTTGCCAGCTTCGATGCGGCGGCACGCGGAAGGGTTTGCAGCACGACCGCCCGCGTGTCATGCCGTCAGCTTGCCGCGCCGGCCTGACACGGCTGCCCGAGCGCTTCGGTCAGCGCCGCGGCCACGCGCTGCTGCTCCTTGCGCAGGCGCTCGGGCAGGCGGGGCAGGCAGGTTTCCAGATATTCGCCGATGGCGGCCAGTTCGGCTTGCCAGCCGGCGTGATCCACCGCCAGCAACTGGTCGAGTTGGCAGCGTTCGAGGTCGAGTCCGTCCAGCTTGAGCTCGGCCGGTCCCGGCAGGATGCCGATCGGCGTCTCGACGCCGTCGAGGCGACCTTCGACGCGGTTGATCATCCACTCCAGCACGCGCAGGTTGTCGCCGAAGCCCGGCCACAGGAACTTGCCGTCGCTGCCCTTGCGGAACCAGTTGACGTGGAAGACCTTGGGCAGCCGGGCGCCGGCCTGGTCGAACGACAGCCAGTGTGCGAAGTAGTCGCCGTAGTGATAGCCGCAAAACGGTTTCATCGCCATCGAATCGCGGCGCATCACGCCGACCGCGCCGGTGGCGGCGGCGGTGGTTTCCGAGCCCATCGATGCGCCGACCAGCACGCCGTGCGACCAGTGATGCGCTTCGAAGACCAGCGGCACCAGCGCCGGCCGCCGGCCGCCGAACACGATTGCGCTGATCGGCACGCCTTGCGCAGCCTCGGCTTCCTGCGACCAGCTCGGGCACTGCCGGGCGCTGACGGTAAAGCGCGAATTGGGATGTGCCGCCGGACCATTGGCCGGATCGTAAGGGCGCCCCTGCCAGTCGGTGACCGGCGTGCCGGGCAGGCCTTCCCACCAGGGCTGGTTGTCGGCGGTAAGCGCGACGTTGGTGTAGATGGTGTCGCGCGCGATCGTCTCCAGTGCGTTCGGGTTGCTGTTCCTGCTGGTGCCCGGGGCCACGCCGAAGAAGCCGGCCTCCGGGTTGATCGCCCACAACCTGCCGTCCGGACCGGGACGCATCCAGCAGATGTCGTCGCCGATCGTGCGCACCTTCCAGCCATCGCGCTGATAACTTTCAGGGGGGATCAGCATCGACAGGTTGGTCTTGCCGCAGGCGGAGGGGAACGCGGCGGCGATGTAGTGCGTCATGCCCTGCGGGTTCTCGACACCCATGATCAGCATGTGTTCGGCCAGCCAGCCTTCGTTGCGGGCCTGGTTGCCGGCAATGCGCAAGGCATGGCATTTCTTGCCGAGCAGCGCGTTGCCGCCGTAGCCGGAACCGTAGGACTTGATCGTCAGTTCGGCCGGGAAATGCATGATGTAGCGGCGTTCGGGATCGAGCTCGCCGGTGGAGTGCAGGCCTTTGACGAACGTGCCGTCCGGAAGCAGCCCCTCGCGCTCGATCCGCGCCAGCGCCGCGGCGCCCATGCGGGTCATGATGCGCATGTTGGCGACCACGTACGGGCTGTCCGTGATCTCCACGCCGCAACGCGCCAGCGGCGAATCGATCGGCCCCATGCAGTAGGGAACCACGTACATGGTGCGCCCGGCCATGCAGCCATCGAACAGCGCATCGATTTTCGCGTGCGCCTCGTCCGGCGCCATCCAGTGATTGTTCGGTCCGGCATCTTCGCGCTGCGGATGGCAGACGAAGGTCAGGTGTTCGACGCGGGCCACGTCGGCGGGATCGGAGCGGTGCAGATAGCAACCCGGATGGGTCTGCTGGTTCAGCTCGATCAGGTCGCCGGATTGCAGCATCTGCTGCAGCAGGGTGGCGTATTCCGCATCCGAGCCGTCGCACCAGTGAATGTGTGCGGGGCGGGTCAGCGCGGCCATTTCGGTTATCCAGTTCGTCAGCGCATCCAGTCCGCTCGCCATCGTTTCCTCTCTGGTCTTGTCGCAAAAAAGAGAGGGAACGGTAGTTTGCGGGCACTGGCATTGCAAGGTTCCACGCAGCACGGCAGGCTGCCCTGCGATCGCCGTGCCGGTGTCGGAGAGCTCAGGCCGGGATCAGGGTGGCGATCATGTGTTCCACGTAGGCATCGAATTCCTCGTGGTTGATGCGCGGCAGGCCCAGGGTGAAGTTGAGCTGCAGAAAACCCACATAGGCGGCGTAAGTCAGCCGTGCCCGGTTCAGTGCCTGCGGTGGCGGCAGGCCGGCCTCGCGATACGCGGTGGTCAGGAATTCCATCCGTCGTTGCGACACGCGCGCCATCACCGGCACCACCTGCGGATGATCCAGTGCCTTCAGCAATGCGGCATAGATGCGGTGTGCCTGCAGCTCGTGGGCCACCCGGCGGAACAATTCGGGCAGGCGCTTGCGCGGGTCGGCAATCTGTTCGATCTGGCTGATGATCTCGCGCTCGCCATACAGCTCCCAGCGTTCCAGCGCGGCGTTCAGCAGGGCTTCGCGGGTACGGAAATGCCAGTAGAAGCTGCCCTTGGTGACACCCAGTTGCCGGGCCAGTGCCTCCACCGCCAGGGCGCCGACGCCTTGCTCGGCGATCAGGTGCAGCGCGGCCAGCTCCCAATCCTCGGCAGACAGGCGGGTACGTTCGGGCTTGCTGGTCACATTCATGCGCGTATGGTAGCCATACACTGCATCTTTGTAATCCGTGGCGATCGATATATCTGAAATCATTGAAAATCCGTCACCGCTGTCGAACGCCTGGGCATACAGGTTGACGGCACTTGCGGCAGGCACCCATACTCTTGCGTATGGTTATAGATACTTCCTCGTCAGCGGCAGCGAGCCGCTTTCCGGTCGCCGACCTCAGTCTGGCGGTAGAGACGCGCAACGCCGGCGGGCGACCCGTGCTGCTGTTTGCGCACGGTTTCGGCCAGACACGCGGCGCCTGGAACGGCACGGCCAGCGCATTGGCGGGCAGCGGCTGCTGCTGTGTGACCTTCGACTGCCGTGGCCATGGCGAAAGCGACCGCGTGGCCAATGGCGATTACCACATGGATCAGTTCGCCAGCGATCTGGCCCGGTTGGCCGATGCCCAGCCGCAACCGCCGATCCTGGTCGGGGCGTCGATGGGTGGGCTGCTGGGGCTGCTGCTTGCCGGCGAAATCACGCCGTCGCCGTTTCGGGCCCTGGTGCTGGTTGATATCACGCCACGCTGGGAAACCGCCGGGGTGGAACGCATCCTCGCGTTCATGCAGGCGCATCCGGATGGCTTTGCCGATTACGCCGAGGCCGCCGAACAAATCGCCGGTTACCTGCCGCAGCGGCGCAAACGCAAGAGCGAGGAGCAATTGCGCCCCTTGCTGCGCGAAAGTGCCGATGGCCGCTTGCGCTGGCACTGGGACCCGGCCCTGCTGTCAGGTGTGGTGCGCGAGAGCGAACGCTATCAGCCGCGTTTGCAGGCGGCGGCATCGAAAATCGGCGTGCCGGTTCTGCTGCTGTCGGGCGCGCGCAGCGATGTGGTGTCGGGCGATACTGTCAGTGAATTCCTGCAGCTGGTGCCGCACGCGCAACATCGGGCCTTGCCGAACGCGACGCACATGGTCGCTGGCGATGCGAACGACGCTTTCACCCGCGAAATCGCCCGCTTCGTGCAAGGTCTGAATCGAGCAAAGTGATATCCGGCTTCGTGCCGCCGCTGTCCAACCGTGAAAATGAGGTGTCGAGATGTCCGTGATATTGACTCTGCTGGCGGCGCTGCTCGCTACCGGTGCCTGTGCCTACCATCGCAGCAGCCTGCGCACATGGACGATCATCACGACGGCGGCCACGCTGCTGGTGGGGCTGGTGGCGCATGCGCCGTGGACCATGCTGATCCTGCTGATCGTCGAGGCGTTGATCGAGGTGCCCTTGCTGCTGGTGGATTTTCGCCGCCGCACGATCAGCGCGCCGCTGCTGAAACTGTTCGCCGGCGTCACCCCGAAACTGTCCGACACCGAGCAGACCGCGCTGGAAGCGGGTACGGTCGGCTTCGAGGGCGAGCTGTTTTCCGGCAAGCCGGACTGGACCGAACTGCTGAAACAGCCGAAGCCCGAATTGAGCACGGAGGAGCGGGCGTTTCTGGACGGTCCGGCGGAAGAACTGTGCGCGATGATCGACGACTGGCAGATCACCCACGAGCTGGCCGATCTGCCGCCGCACGTGTGGGAGTTCATCAAGAAGAACAAGTTCTTCGGCATGATCATCCCCAAGCGCTACAACGGCCTGGAATTCTCCGCACTGGCGCATTCGGCCGTGCTGCAGAAACTGTCCACGATGTCGGCCACGGTGGCCTCGACGGTTGCCGTGCCGAACTCGCTGGGGCCGGCCGAGCTGCTGCTGCATTACGGCAGCGAGGAACAGAAGAACCATTACCTGCCGCGCCTGGCGGTGGGCGAGGAGATCCCCTGCTTCGCGCTCACCGGCACGTATGCCGGCTCCGATGCGACCTCGATTCCCGACTTCGGGATCGTGTGCAAACAGGTCGTCGACGGCGTCGAGACGGTCGGCATCAGGTTCACCTTCGAGAAGCGCTACATCACGCTGGCACCCGTGGCCACCGTGGTCGGCCTGGCGTTTCGCATGTATGACCCGGAGCATTTGCTGGGCGAGACGGAGGATCTGGGCATCACGCTGGCGTTGCTGCCGCGTTCCACGCCGGGCCTGGAGATCGGCCGCCGTCACCTGCCTTTGAACGTGCCGTTCCAGAACGGCCCGGTTCGCGGCAAGGGCATCTTCGCGCCGTTGTCGGTGCTGATCGGCGGCCCGAAGATGGCGGGTCACGGCTGGCGCATGCTGGTCGAGGTGCTGTCGGTGGGACGCGCCATATCGCTGCCGTCCAGCGCCACCGGCGCGGTGCGTGCCGCGGTCGCCTCGGTGGGTGCGTACGCGCGCATGCGCAAGCAGTTCGGTCTGGCGATCGCCCGCTTCGAGGGCGTGGAAGAAGCATTGGCGCGCATCGGCGGTCTGGCCTACGCGACGGCGGCCTTGTCGCGCTCCACCGCGGCGGCGGTCGATCGCGGCGAGAAGCCGGCGGTAACTTCGGCGATCGCGAAGTACCACGCCACCGAATGGGGCCGCGCGGTGGCCGGCGACGCGATGGACGTGCTTGGCGGCAAGGGGGTGCAGCTGGGGCCGAAAAACTATGCCGGCCGCGCCTGGCAGGGCGTGCCGATCGCGATCACCGTGGAGGGCGCCAACATCATGACGCGCAGCCTGATGATCTTCGGCCAGGGTGCGATCCGCTGCCACCCC
This sequence comes from Lysobacteraceae bacterium, assembly GCA_028871555.1. Classification (GTDB taxonomy): domain Bacteria; phylum Pseudomonadota; class Gammaproteobacteria; order Xanthomonadales; family Rhodanobacteraceae; genus Rhodanobacter. The sequence goes on along the minus strand of JAGWNA010000041.1, from coordinate 7,221 downwards.
TACGTGCTCAGGGAAATGCAGGCGCTGTCGATCGCCGATCGCGGCGAGCAGCTGAAGACTTTCGACCGCCTGCTGTTCGGCCACCTGGGTTTTGGCCTGTCCAATGCCGTGCGCAGTTTCGCGATGGGCCTGACCGGTTCGCGCCTCGGCGAAACCGCGGGCGATGCGTATACGCGGCGCTATTACCGCAAGCTGGATCGCTACTCGGCCGCGCTGGCGCTGTGCGCCGACGTGTTCATGGGTGTGCTGGGCGGCAAACTGAAGTTCAAGGAGAAGCTGTCCGCGCGCCTGGGCGACGTGCTGAGCTATCTGTACATCGCCAGCGCGATGCTGAAGAACTACGAGGACAATGGTCGCCCGGAAGCGGATCGCCCGCTGCTGGCATGGGCTTTCCACGAATGCGTCTGGCGCATGCAGATGGCGCTGGACGGCGCGGTCCGCAACTTTCCGGTACGTCCGATCGGCTGGTTGCTGCGGGTGCTGGTATTCCCGTTCGGCCGGCGCGAGGTGCCGCCGTCGGATCGGCTGGGCCGCCGCGTGGCGGCGCTGATCACCGCGCCTGGCGAGGCGCGCGATCGCCTGATCAAGGGGATCTACCTGACGCCGACGCCGAACAACACGATCGGTCGCATGACCGCGTTGCTTCCCGACGTGATCGCCGCCGAGCCGGTCGAGCGCAAGTTCCTCAAGGCGTTGAAGGCCGGCCAGTTCAAGACGCACGACTACCTGGAACAACTGGCCGAGGCGCAGCAGGCCGGCGTGGTCGGCGCGTCCGAATACGAGTTGCTCAAGCGCGTTCGCGAAGCGGTGTTCGAATTCATTTCTGTGGACGATTTCGAGTCGCGAGAGCTGTGCGCGGCGGTGGCTCGGGACGCCACGGTCGAGGCGAGAGCGGCCTGATTGCCGGCGGATTGCCGGCCCACGTGGCGGTCCTGGAAGTCGGTCAGGGCGATTTCGCGGGGTCGGCGAGGACATAGCGGTTCTTGCCGCTTTCCTTCGCCTGATAAAGTGCACGGTCGGCGGCCTGGATCAGCGATTCCTCGTCGCTGCCGGCCTTGCTGCACCACAGCGCGATGCCGATGCTGGCGCTGACCCGCACGACGACCTCGCCACGGCGCCCCTGCAGCGGGCAGGGTTCGGCCAGCAGGTCGCAGATTCGCTGGCAGTGTTGCAGCAGAGGCGGCACCTCGGTGACATCCTCCAGGATCAGTGCGAATTCGTCGCCACCCAGGCGGGCGACCGTGTCGGTGGGCCGCAAGTCGTGGCGCAGGCGTTCGCTGACCGACTTCAGCAGCGCGTCGCCGGCCGGATGGCCGAAGTTGTCATTGACTGCCTTGAAGCCGTCGACATCCAGCAAGGCAAGCGCAAAGCCGTTGTCCTGCCGGCTGGCGCGATGCATGGCCCGCTGCAGGCGATCATGGAACAGCACGCGGTTCGGCAGGCCGGTGAGCATGTCGTGCGTGGCCTGGTGGCGCACCTTCGCTTCGGCGCGCTCGCGCTCGGCAATCTCCACTTTCAGCTGCTCGTTGCGCTGGGCCAGTTCGTCCAGTGCCTGCTGCAACTGCATGCGCGCGGCGTAGAGCTCCAGGAATACCCGCACCTTGGATTTGAGGATGGCGTCGTTGATCGGTTTGGCGATGTAATCGACCGCACCGGAGCGATAAGCCTTGAGCCGGTTGATGTCGTCGGCATAGGCCGCCGTGACGAAGATGATCGGCGTGTCCCTGAGCTGTTCGGCCTCGCCGAGCAACTGCGCCACTTCGAAGCCGTCCATGTCCGGCATGTTCACATCGAGCAGGATCAGCGCGAATTTCTGGTCCAGGCACTGCATCAGCGCTTCGTTGCCGCTGCTGGCCTCGACCAGCGTGGCGCCGGAGTCGGCAAGCAGGCGGCGCATCGCCACCAGGTTGGCGTACGTGTCGTCGACGACGAGGATCTTGGGCGGCACGACATTCATGGCAGGCACAGGCGGTTCAGTAGCGGAGGGATGTCATCAAGGGGAACACAGTAGTCGGCACCGGCACGATCCAGCGCCGCCTGCGGCATGACCGGAACCTGTGCGCCGAGCGGCGACTGCACGATGGCGCATCCGCCCGCGCGGCGCACCAGCCGCAGGCCCTCGGCGCCGTCGGCACTTGCCCCGGTGAGCACGACGCCGATCAGGGTTTCCCGCCACACCATCGCGGCGGACGCAAACAGCACGTCGATCGACGGGCGGGAATGGTTGACGCGGGGGTCGGTCGAGAGGGCGAAGCGGCGGTCCGATTCCACCAGCAGATGGTAGCCGGTCGGCGCCAGGTGCACATGGCTGCCGCGCACGGCATGGCGCTCGGCCGCCGTGACGACCGGCAGCGGCGATATCCGGCCGAGCAGCTCGCACAGCAGTTCGACCGTTTCCGAGCCGGTGTGGCAGCACACCAGCAGCGGCTGCGGCAGGGCCGGGTCGAGACCGCCGAGCAGGACCTTGAGCGCGTCGAACCCGCCGGTCGAGCAGCCCACGACAATGGCGGCAGCGGTCTTCATGATGCGGTCATGGCCGTGGCCTTGGCAGCCAGCCGATAGATGCGCAGGTGGGCGTCGACGGCGGCGAAGTCGCCGGCGTTTCCGGCGAAGTCGACGCTCTCGCACATGCCCAGGCAGAGAAAACCGCCGCGCACCAGCGAATCGCGGAACAGCGCGAGGCAGTGGTCCTGCAACGGGTTGGAAAAATAGATCAGCACGTTGCGGCAGAGCACCAGATGCGCTTCGCAGAAAACCCGGTCCGAGGCCAGGTTGTGCTGCGCGAACATGATGTTCCGGCGCAGCCGGTCGTCCAGCTTGAGCAGGTCGTAGCGGGCATTGTAATAGTCGACCAGCGAGCGGGTACCGCCGGCCGCCTGGTAGTTGCGCGACCATTGTTTCGCCTCGCGTACCGGATAGATGCCTTCCTCGGCCTGCCGCAACGCATTGGCGCTGAGGTCGGTGGCGAAGATCCGGCTGCGTTCGTACAGGCCTTCCTCTTCCAGCAGGATGGCCAGCGAGTAGACCTCTTCGCCATGCGCGCAGCCCGCCTGCCAGATGTTGATCTGCGGATACGAGGCCAGCACCGGCAGCACCTGTTCGCGCAGCGCGCGGAACACCGCCGGGTCGCGGAACATGTCCGAGACCGGCACCGACAGACCTTCCAGCAGCTGCGGCAGCAGCTGCGACTCGTGCAGCGCACGGCCGGTCAGCATGCTGATCGAGTCGCAGCCGAGCCGCTGCGCCAGCTGGCGTACGCGGCGCCGCAGCGAAGCGGGTGCGTATTGGCTGAAGTCGTAGCCGTGGCGTCGATGCATGGCCTGGATGAACAGCTCCAGTTCGATGGTCTCGCGTGCCAGTTCGTCGCCGAGCGGTTCCATGGCCGTTCTCAACGATGCAGCCAGACCCGGATCATCGAGGCGAGCTTGTCGATGTCGATCGGCTTGGAAAGATAATCGCTGGCGCCGGCGGCCAGGCATTTCTCGCGGTCGCCGCGCATCGCCTTGGCCGTCAGCGCGATGATCGGGAGCTTGGCGAAAGCCGGTTGCGCCCGGATCGCGCGCATGGTGTCGTAGCCATCCATCACCGGCATCATGATGTCCATCAGCACCAGTTCCAGCGAGGGGGCGTCTTCCAGCGCCTTGAGCGCCTTGTGCCCGTCCTGGGCCATGCTGACCGCCATGCCCCAGCCGCGCAGCACCTTGGACAGCGCAAACAGGTTGCGCATGTCGTCGTCCACCAGCAGCACGCTGTGGCCCTTCAGCTCGCCGCCGTCGCTGTCGCCGGCCGCCGTGCTGGCGGGTGCCGCCTGCGGTTTGCGCTTGATGCTGTGAAGAAACAGGCTGACCTCGTCGAGCAGCCGCTCCGGCGAGCGCGCGCCCTTGACGACGATGGAATCGGTGTGCGCGCGCAATTGCAGGGTTTCCTCGCTGCTGAGGTCGCGGCCGGAATACACCACGACGGGCGGGATGCCCGACTCGCTGGTCGCCAGGCGTTCCAGCAGCTCGGTGCCGGAGATGCCGGGCAGGCCGAGGTCGAGCACCATGCAGTCGTAGCGTTGCTGGCCGATCTTTTCCAGCGCCTGCTCGGCGGAATCGGCCTCGTCGATGCTTACATCGTCGGCGCGCAGCATGCTGCGGATGGCAATGCGCGAGGCGCTGTCGTCGTCGACGATCAGCAGGTGGCGCATGCGGCCATCGGAAAAGTGCAGCAGGCGTTCGAATGCCCGATCGATCGCCTCGCGCGTGACCGGCTTGGTCAAGAACCCCACGGCGCCCAGTCCGAGCCCGCGGCTGGCTTCGTCGACGGCCGAGATGAAATGCACCGGGATCGAGCGCGTGGCCGGTTCGCTCTTCAGCTGCTCGATCACGCTCCAGCCGTCCATGCCGGGCAGCATCACGTCCAGCAGGATGCCGGTGGGACGGTGCGTGCGCGCCAGTGCCAGGCCCGACTCGCCATCGGCGGCCGCCAGCACGCGATAACCCTTGCGGTGAATCATGTCGGCGAGAATGCGCGCGAACGCCAGGTCGTCCTCGATCAGCAGGATCACCGTCTGGTCCGCCTCGAGCGTGTCGCGGTCGTCGGCGATGCTTTCCGGCAGCAGTGCCGGGCTGTGCGATCGCCCGGCCGCAGCTGGTTGCCGGGCCGTTGCCGGGGCGGCGAATTCGGCGTCGGGCGTCGGCGGGATCAGCGGCAGCAGCACGATGAACGTGCTGCCCTTGCCGCTCTCGCTGCGCACCACGATGTCGCCGCCGAGCAACTGGGTCATGCGGCGGGAGATCGCCAGTCCCAGGCCGGTGCCGCCATACTGCCGGCTGGTGCTGCTGTCGACCTGTTCGAAGGCGTTGAACAGCCGATGGAACTTGTCTGTGGGGATGCCGATGCCGGAATCGCGCACGCTGATCGCGAGCAACGCCTGACCGGCCAGCGCGGCGGGCAACTCCAGCTCGCTGTCCGGACGGCCGATGTTCACATGGACGCCGCCCTCCTTGGTGAACTTGAAGGCATTGCCGAGCAGGTTGTTCAGCACCTGCTCCAGCTTGGCGCCGTCGGTGTGCAGCGTCGGCCGCACGTTGGGGTCGGTGTGCACGCTGAAGTCGAGGCCTTTCTCGCGCGCCACGTGCGCAAACGTGCGCCCCAGCCGCCGCTCCAGATCGGCCAGCGTCAGTTCCTCGACCAGCAACTCCATCTTGCCCGCCTCGATCTTGGACAGATCCAGGATGTCGTTGATCAGGCGCAGCAGGTTGCTGCCGGCGTCGTGGATGATCCGGGCCGATTCGATCTGTTCGTCGTCCAGGTTGCCGGCGTCGTTGTCGGCCAGGCTGCGCGAGAGGATCAGCAGGCTGTTCAGCGGCGTGCGCAGCTCGTGCGACATGTTGGCGAGGAAATCGGACTTGTACTGGCTGGCGCGCTCCAGTTCGGCGGCTTTTTTCTCGGTGTCGAGCTGCAGATCCTCCAGGACGAATTTCTGCTGGTTGAGGATCTCGGTTTTTTCGCGCAGCTCTTCGTTGGAGGCCTGCAACTCGTCCGCCTGCACGCGCAGTTCCTCCTCCGAGGCAAGCAGCCGCTGGGTCTGCTCCTGCAACTCCTGCGCCTTGGCCTGCAGGGCTTCGTTGCGCTCGCGCAGCACCTCTTTCTGCTCGCGCATGACCAGTTCGGAGGAGCGCAGTGCGGCGGCCTGTTCCCGGGTCTGTTCGAGCAGCGTCTGCGTGCTGACGGCCCGGTTGAGATTCTCCTGGGTCAGGCCGATGATCGGCAGCAGTTCTTCCAGCAGCTGCAGTTGCAGCGGCGTGAGCGCGGTGAAGCCGGCCAGTTCCAGCACGCCGATCAGGCAGCCGCGATAGAGCACCGGAAAAATCGCGATGTGACGGGGCAGCGCGTCGCCGCTGGCGGATTCGATGTGCACGTAATTGTCCGGCACTTCATCGAGGATGATCGCCTTGCGGTCGGCGGCGCATTGGCCGACCAGGCCCTCGCCGGGCACGTACTGGTCCGGCGCGGGGGTGCCCAGGCGCAGGCCGTAGCTGCCCAGCAGATCCAGGCGCGAACTGGTGTCGTCGTACCCGTAGAACAGGCCGACACCGGCCTTGAGCAACGGCACCAGCTCGCTGGTCAGCCACTGCGCGAACTCGCGGTGGGTGGTCGCCTGCTGCAGGCGCAGGGAAATCTCCGATGCCTGGGTCTTCAGCCAGGTCTGCGCCCGGGTATCGACCGCCATCTGCTTGAATACCTGCAGTGCGCGGGCCATCTCGCCGATCTCGTCGCCGCGTTGCTGGCCGCGCACTTCGATGCTGTGGTCGTGCGTGGCAAGCCGGGTCATCATGTCGGTCATGTGGCGCAATGGCCTGGTGATCATGCGCGAGCTCAGCGAGATCACCAGCAGTCCGGACAGCAGACCCAATACGGCGAACAGCGCATCGGTCGTCTGCATCAGGATCAGATAATGCTGCAGATGGAGGTTGGGCTGGTCGAGCCGCTGGTGTTCCGTCGCGGTCATCTGGTCGAGGATCGCGGAGATGTCCTGCGCGCGCACGGTACGGCGCGCCAGATAGCTCGAGCGGATGTGTTCGAGCTCGAGCGGGGCCTGCTGCTCATCGACCTGCAGCTTGTGCGCCGGTTCGATGACAAGGCTGTCCACTTCGCGGGTCCACCGCGAGACCAGTGTCTGGATGCGATCGAGGCGCGATTGTTGCAGCGGATCGTCCTGGAGCGACTTGCGCAGTCCGGCGAGATGTTTCAGCAGTTCCTGCCTGCCTGCCTCGATATGGGCCAGTTCAGCTGCGTCCCGGTTCAACATGTAGCCGCGTGTGCCGATCTGCTCGTTCCGCATGGCCTGCCCTGCCTGACCCAGCTCGAGCAGCACGGTATAGGCCCGGACGGTTTGCAGGCGACGGCGATCCTGTCGCCGCAGCGAGTTCAGACCGATCAGGCTGGCGGCCAGGCACAGGCCGAGCAGCAAGGCGACGGCCAGCAGTATCTTGCGCTGGATGGGCTGGTCGGTCAGCCAGGTGTAATTCGATCGGATCGGGTGCATGCGCAGGCCATCGCGATTGAGGTGGACGGATTCACACGGTCGCACGCCGGGCGGGTCGACCTTCGACAGATTAGCCGGTGTCGCGGTCAAGCCATAGTCGGGTCATGCAGATACGCCATATCGTCAGCCGAGGCGGAATCTCGAATAACCGTGTTGCAGGCACTCGTAGGAGCGCACCCTGTGCGCGA
>JAGWNA010000040.1 GCA_028871555.1 Lysobacteraceae bacterium | reverse complement strand
TCCAGATCGAGGCTGTCGAACTGCTCCCGGATATGGAAAAAGAAGATGCCGAAGATGAACACGGCCACCAGCAGGTCAAGCGCCATGCCGAGTTCCACCACCATCGGCATGCCGTAGGTCGTGCTGGTGGCGGCGAAGAACAGGCCGTTCTCCAGCGACAGGAAACCGATCACCTGGGTGAACGCCTTGCGGCGGGCCAGTATCATCAGGAACGACAGCAGGATCACCGCCAGCGCGATCCCCAGCGTATCGCGCAGCACCGTCGTGGCCAGCGCGCTCACCGGCTGTGCCAGGCCGAACGCGAAGATCACCAGGGCCAGGCCGACCAGCATCAGCGTCGGCAGATTGACCAGCGGCTCGTTGTCGCGCTCGATCCCCAGCTTGCGCATCAGGCGGAACAGGATCCACGGCAACACGCACACCTTGAGCGCGAACGTCAGCGCGGCCGAATAGAACAGGTGCGTGAGGTGGGCCGTGGAAGCCACCAGCAGGGTCGACGCCACCAGCACGGCGCCCTGCCACACCAGCAGGATCAGCAGCCGGCGGCTGCGCCGTTCGGCCAGCATGGCGAAGGAGATCAGCAACAAGGCGCCCGCCAGCATCTGGACGACTTGGGTGGCGAGGTTCAAGTGGGCCATGGCTTCACACCTCCAGCAGCAGGTGCACGAGCAGGCCGAGCACGGCGAGCAGGAATGCCATGGTCAGGAACTCCGGCGCACGGAACAGTCGCAATTTGGCGGTGATGCTTTCGAGTACCGCGAGCACGGCACCGGCGGCGACCAGCTTGGCGATCAGGGCGCCGATGGCCAGCGCCAGCAGGCCGGGGCCGGCACCATGCAGAGCGATGCCCCAGGGCATGAACAGCGTGAAGCCGATGCAGGCGTAGTTGAACAGCTTCAGCCAGGCGGCCCACTCGATCAGTGCCAGATGACGTCCCGAATACTCCAGGATCATCGACTCGTGGATCATCGTCAGTTCGAGATGGGTCGTCGGGTTGTCGACCGGCAGGCGTGCATTTTCCGCCAGCAGCACCATCACGAACGCGACCGCGGCGAAGAACAGGCTCGGGTGCAACATGATGTGCGGCTGCCGCAGCACGACCTCCACCACGCTGGGCAATGCGGTGCTGCCGAACGCCATGAAGGCGCTGAACAGCACCATCAGCAGGGCCGGCTCGGTGAGAAACCCGATCATCATCTCGCGGCGGGCGCCCATCGAGCCGAACGCGGTACCGACGTCCATGGCCGCCAGCGACATGAATACACGACCGGTGGCGAACACGCCCACCAGCGCGATCGCATCGGCGACCCGGGCCAGTGGCAAATCGGTCGTCACCGAAGGAACGATCGCCGCGGCCATCACCATGGTGGCGAATACCACATAGGGCGTCGCGCGGAACAGCCAGGACGCATGGGTCGCCAGCGCCACGTCCTTGTGGAACAGCTTGCGCAGCACCCGGTAGGGTTGCCACAGCGGCGGCGCGGAGCGGTTCTGCAGCCAGGCCCGGCATTGTCCGACCCAGCCCGCGAACAGCGGCGCCAGCGCGATCGCCAGCACGCACTCGCCCACCTGCCATGCGTATGCCGTGGCGCTCACAGGACCCACACCAGCAGCAGGATCAGCGTCAGGAAGCTGTACAGCAGATAGGTCGCCAGCCGCCCGCCCTGCAGGATCGTCACCCGTTCGGCGCTGCGCAGCACGATGCGCGACAGCGGCAGGTAGAGCGCATGCCAGAAATGCTCCTCGATCTGCACGCGGTACTGCGGTTGCGGGTCGGACGGCAACGGCAGTTCGCGCTGCATGCGGAACACCGGTCCGAACAGGTGGCGGATCGGCTGGCCGAAACCCTCGGCCGAGTCCTGCATGCGCGGCGTCTGCCAGCGGTAACCACAATCCCATGACGGTGCGCGGTGGACGCGACCGTGATAGAACCGGCGCACCAGCACGAACGTGGCGGCGACCACCAGCACCAGTCCGGCCCACAGCCACAGGCCGCTGTACGACGCCTGGTTCGAGGCGAGCGGCGTCATCCACCAGGGTGACGGCCCGCGCTGCACGGTTGCGCCGACCAGTTGCCCGGTGATGCGACCGGCGACATCCAGCGCGACCTGGGGAAACACGCCAACCAGCACGCAGCCCAGTGCCAGCCAGCCCAGGCCGGCCCGTTCCAGCCAGCCGGCGGGATGTGCGTGCTCCAGTGCGCGCTCGCGCGGCTGGCCAAGAAAGATCACGCCGTAGAACTTCACCATCACGTAGCCCGCGAGCGCCGCCGTCAGCGATACGATCGCCGCACCCAGCGGCACGATCATGTTCAGGAAGGCGTGCGGAATATGCGGCGTCTGCAGGAATGCCTGCAGCAGCAGCCACTCCGAAACGAACCCGTTGAGCGGCGGCAGCCCGGCGATGGCGAGGGAACCGATCAGCGCCAGCGCCGCCACCCACGGCATGTAGCGGATCAATCCGCCGAGCTTGCCCAGGCTGCGTTCGCCGGTCGCGTGCAGCACCGAGCCGGTGGCGAGAAACAGCAGGCTCTTGAACAGCGCGTGGTTGAACGAGTGGATCAGTGCCGCCGCCAGGGCCAGCGCCGCGAGCAGGCGCATGTCGAAACTGCGGCACAGCAGGGCCAGGCCGACCCCCGCGAAGATCAGCCCGATGTTCTCGATCGAGGAATACGCCAGCAGGCGTTTCATGTCGGTCTGCACGGCGGCGAAGATGGCGCCGTACATGGCCGTGCCCAGACCCACGCCCAGAGTCAGCAGACCCCACCACCAGGGGCCGGCATGCAGCAGATCCCAGCTGACCCGCAACATGCCGTAGACCGCGACCTTGAGCATCAGGCCGCTCATCATCGCCGACACCGGCGACGGCGCGGCGGGGTGGGCCTCGGGCAACCACACATGCAGCGGCACCAGGCCGGCCTTGGCGCCGAAGCCGAACAGCGCCAGCACGAAGGCCGCACTGGCCCAGACCGGTGCCAGCGTGGCGCCGCGCATCGCATCGAAGGTCATCAGCCAGCTGCCGCCTTGCAGCACGCCGAAGCACAGCAGGATTCCCAGTGCGCCGACATGCGCCATCAGCAGGTACAGGAAACCGGCGCGCCGGATCTCGGGCAGGCGATGCTGGGTGACCACCAGGAAATAGGAGCTCAGCGCCATGGTCTCCCAGGCCACCATGAACATGTAGGCGTCGTCGGCCAGGATGACCAGAGCCATGCTGGCCAGAAACAGGTGGTACTGCAGGCCCATCATCCCCGGTGCGGTGCCTTCGCCCGCCCGGAAATAGCCGGCGGCAAAGATCGAAATGCCGGCCCCCGCGCTGCCCAGCAGCAGCAGGAAGAAACCGGACAGCGCATCCAGCCGTACGTGAAAGGGCAGGCTCGGCAGTCCGAGCGGAAGCACCGCGGTCTGCGCGGCAAAGTTCTCCGTCAGCGCCACCGCGCCCGCGCCGGCCACCCCCAGCGCGATCAGCGCGCCCACCGGGAACAAGGTGCGGGCGACCCAGCGGATGCTGTTCGGGCGCGCCAGACCGAGCGCGCCCAGCACCAGCCAGGCGGCGATCAAGCCGAGCAATGCGGTCAGCGCAGTAGTCGATGCGATCCCGTTCACACCTTTCGAATCCCTGGGATGCCGCGGGTCGGAACCCGCGTTCGTGCGTATTTCATGATAACCGTATTATCATTGAATTCGACCTGAAAAGGTAAGACGAAAATACGCGCATGCCCGTAGAAAACCGCACCGCCCGATTGACGATCCTGATCGACCCGCGCAAGAAAGCGGTGCTCGAACGCCTGTGCGCGGACGAGGACGCTACACCCTCACAGGTCGTGCGCCGGTTGATCCGCGAATACATCGAACGCAAGTCCGGTCGCCCATGGCATGCCGAGGACGAACCCGCCGAAGCGGCAGCATCCGGTGCCAGGCGCAGCCATGTCCGCGCACGATAAGGGCGCCGCAGTGCCGATGGAGGTGGCCCAGCCGGCGGCGACGGCCGTGCTCCGCCACCTGCGGGAGCGGACGCAAACCACCCCGCTGTTCGACGTCATCGGCGACAGCCGCGCATCGCCCTCGCGCTTGCGCGTGGGCACGAAATTGCAGAGCGCACGTTCGAGGCATTGAGGCGAGCGTGGGCTGCCCGTGTCACGAGGGGCGGCCCGGGCCGAAAGCGGACACTGCAGGACAGGACCCGAGTCGGCCGCGCCGCGCGCAGGCCGATCGTGAAGCGGCCGGACCATCGGCTCCGGCGATGCGGACGGCCTCTCAGCCGGCCTCCATCGCCGGTGTCTTGCCGATGCTGCGCAGTGCCGGGCTGCCCATGCAGCCGAGTGCGATGGCGGTGAGCAGCAGACCGGCGCCGATGAACAGCGCCGGCAGCGAGACCAGCTTCAGCAGCACGCCGGCGATGGCGGCCGAGAGCGGGCCCAGGCCCATGAAGGTGAACATCAGCACGCTCATGGTGCGGCCCATCATCTCCGGCGCGACCCGGCGCTGGATCCACGTGACGATGGCGATCTGCGCGATGCCGCCCAGCGCGCCGGTGCCGGCCAGCAGCACCGCGCCGGTACCGGTCGAATGCACCAGCGCCAGTGCGGCGACCGCCAGCCCCACGACGGAGTCGATGGTCAACACCATCAGGCCGAGGCGGCCGCGCACGAAACGGCCCGCCACGCCGGACAGCGCGCTGCCCAGCAGCATGCCACCGCCTTGCGCGCTGATCAGGATGCCGAGCGAAGCCGCGCCCAGGTCCATCCGCGTATCGGCCAGCACCGGCATGCCGACCTGCAGCGGGCCGCCCACGAACACCGACACCACCGCGGCATAGAGGATGAAGGCGCGCAGCGGCAGGTCGGCCCAGATGGCGCGCACCCCGCTGGCGACGTTGGCGAGCACGCTGCCGCTCACCGCGCGGGGATGCAAGTCGCTGTGGATGCGCACCATCAGCAGTGCGGCCAGCGAGAACATGAAGCTGATCGTATCGATACTGAAGGCCAGGCCGAGCCCACCGGCATCCTGCAGGCCCTGCGGATGCGCCGCGCGCGCGCCGAGGCTGATCACCACGCCGGCCAGCGCCGGGCCGATGAACACGCTCAGCTGGCGCATGCCCATGAACAGTGCATTGGCCGGCTGCAACTGCTCCGGTGCCATCAATTGCGGCAGGATCGCCGAGCCGGCCGGATAGGCAAACGCCGTGGCCAGGCCGATGCCCAAGGCGATGGCGTAGACCAGCCCCATCTGGATATCGCCCAGCAGCACCAGCACGGCCAGCAGCCCAACCAGCACCGCGTTGCAGCCGCGCGCCGCCAGCAACACGCGCCGGGGCGACAGGCGATCGACCACCGCGCCGCCGATCAGCAGGAACACCGCCCGCGGCAACGCCATCGTGGCCAGCACCACGCCCAGCGCGGCCGGGCTGCCGGTGAGTTTCAGCACCAGCCACGGCAGCGCCACCAGGGTGAACTGGTCGCCGATGGCCGAGATCGTGCTGCCGCCGAACAGCAGGCGGAAATTGCGGTTGGCGAAGACGGACTCGCGGTGTGCCGTCTGCATCGGGATGCCCTTGGCGTGACAGGCGCCGCCTGTCGTCGTGGAAGAAAGATCGTATGGCGAAACGGGTTTGCAGCGACGGCAGCCGGACCCTGGAGCCTCCCGGATGCCGATCCGCCGCTGCCGGCCGAATGGACGGATGGTACGTGACCTCTCCCGCCGTCGTCTGGGCCGGAAGTCACGGGCGCTCCACGCGGTCGTCTTGCTATGGTTGGACATTGTCCGAGGAGAAAGCGAAGAATGTCCCTGCGTCCGGCCGCCTTGCTGGTCTCATTTGTCCTGCTGACCGCAGCCATCGTGCTTCCGTCGACGGCAGCGCAGCTGAGCATTCCATTGATCCAGTATCACGAGCGCACGCTGCCGAACGGTCTGCAGGTGCTCAGCGTGGAGAACCACGCCAGCCCGAACGTGGCGGTGCAGATGTGGTACCACGTCGGCTCCAGGGACGACCCGCGGGGGCGCTCCGGTTTCGCGCATCTGTTCGAACATTTGATGTTCAAGAGCACGAAACACATGCATGCCGAGCAGCTGGATCGGCTGACCGAGGACGTCGGCGGCGCCAACAATGCCTCCACCGGCGACGATGTCACCAACTATTTCGAGGTGGTGCCGAGCAATTACCTGCAGACCCTGCTGTGGGCCGAAGCCGAGCGGCTGTCCAACCTCGACGTCGACCAGAAGAACTTCACCTCCGAACGCGCCGTGGTGGAAGAGGAGTACCGCACGCGCGTGCTGGCACAACCCTACGGCAAGCTGTTCAACGCGATCGATCCGTACTCGTACCGGGTGCATCCGTACAGGCGTCCGACCATCGGCAGCATCGAGGATCTCGAAGCGGCTTCGCTGCCTGACGTGATCGCCTTCCACCACACGTTCTACCGCCCCGACAACGCCACCCTGATCGTGGCCGGCGATTTCGACCCGAAGCAGCTCGATGCCTGGGTCGACCGCTACTTCGGCTGGATACCGAAGCCGTCCACGCCGGTGCCGCAGGTCACCGCGAAAGAGCCGGCGCGCCGGAAGAATCGTCGTTACACCGTGACCAGCGCCACCGCACCCCTGCCGGCGCTGGCGCAGACCTGGCTGATTCCGCCAGCCGCCGACAGCGCCGACTACGTCCCGCTGCAGGTGGCTGCCGCGTTGCTGTCGCAGGGTGATTCGTCGCGCCTGTACCAGTCGCTGGTGTATCGCCACGAGGTTGCCCAGCAGGTCGGTGCCGAAGCGGATGGCCGTGTCGGCCCGGGGTTGTTCACGGTCTATGCGATCCTTGCCAGCGGTCATCGGCCGGCCGAAGCGGAGAAGCTGCTGAACGAGGAGATCGACTGGCTGGCCACCCAGCCGATTCCCGCCGCGGAGCTCGACAAGGTGAAGACCCAGCTGCTGACCGGCGAACTCGGGCAGCGCCAGACCGCGCAGGGCGTCGCGTTCGCGCTGGGGCAGGCGGCGCTGATCGACGGCGGTCCGCAACACGTCAACACGGATCTCGCCTTGCTGCAGAGGGTCACTGCCGCCGATGTGCATCGCGTGCTGCAGAAATATGTCACCGGGGCGCACAGCGTCACCATCGATTATCTGCCGCAGAAAGTGCCGGTAATGCCGGGTGCCGGTCAGGGAGCGGCGAAATGAAGCGTTCGACGAAAGCCTTGTGTTTGGCCGTCTTTACGGCCGTCATGACAACCGCCGGCGGAGCACCTGTTGCACCTGCCGCAACGGCGGCTGCCAGTGATGCCTTTCCGGACACGCCACCGGCACCGGGTCCGGTGCCGAAACTGACGGTGCCCACGCCGTTCGCGCAGACGTTGGCGAACGGCCTGCAACTGATCAGCGTGCAGCGCACCGGCTTGCCACTGGTGACCGCGCAACTGGTGCTGCGCAGCGGCGGCGAGATGGACCCGCCGCGACTGGCCGGGCTGGCCGATCTCACCGCGAACCTGCTGACCAGGGGTGCCGCAGGCAGGACCGCGCCGCAGATTGCCGCCTCTGCCGAAGCGCTCGGCGGGTCGCTGACGGCCGCCGCCGGCTGGGACGAAAGTGCGCTCGGCATCACGGTGACCACGCCCAGGCTGCCGCAGGCCCTGGACCTGCTGGCCGATGTGGTGCGTCGGCCGGCTTTCAGCGCCGCGGAGCTGAAACGCGCGCAGACCGAGGCGATCGACGATCTGCGCCTGATGCTCAGTCGCCCCACCGCACTGGCTTCGCTGGTCGCCACGCGTGGGGTGTTCGGCGACGGTGCCTATGGCCATTCGCGCAACGGGACGCCGGCTTCGATCGCGCGGATCACCCGTTCCGACGTGCAGCAGTTGCATCGCACGCTGTACCGACCGGACAACGCGATCCTGATCCTGACCGGCGACATCGCGCCGGACCGGGCACGGCAGCTGGCCCAGGCCAGCTTCGGCGACTGGCGGAAACCGGCCGCGCCGCTGCCGGTCAAGCCGGCGGGCGAAGCCGCCAGCCGCTTGCCGGCGATCGTGCTGATCGACCAGCACGGCGCCGGCCAGGCCGGCGTGGTCGTGGCCCATGCCGCGCCCTCGCGCAGCGATGCCGGCTATTACGTCGGCATGGTCGCCAATGCGGTGCTCGGTGGCTCGTATTCGGCACGGCTCAATGAGGAGATCCGCATCAAGCGCGGGCTCTCCTATGGTGCCAGCAGCCGGCTGGAACCGATGAGCGATGCCGGGCTGTGGCTGGCTGCGGCACAGACCAGGAATCCGTCGGCGCCGCAGGTGGTGGACCTGATGCTGGGCCAGTTCACGCGCCTCGGCCATTCACGGGTATCCGGGCCGGAGCTGGCCGCACGCAAGGCGACATTGATCGGCAACTACGGCCGCCGCCTTGAAACCACCGATGGGCTCGCCGCGCAGGTCGCCGAGTTGGCGATCTATGGCATCGATCTGCGCCAGATCGGCGACTACGCCGAGCGGGTGCAGGCGGTGACGCCGAAGCAGGTCGAGGCGTATGCACGCAAGCATCTGGATGTCGATGACAGCAAGGTCGTGGTGGTCGGCGACGCCACGCAATTCGCCGCCGCGTTGCGCAAGGCGCATCCGCAAGCGCGGCTGCTGGAAGCGAAGGCGCTGGATCTGGACAGCCCGGGCCTGCTTCCGGCGGCGACCGCCAAAAAATAGGTGCGCGCCGGCCCTGCCCTGCCCCGCAGGGATCGGCGCCACCAGCGGAGGAGCGTCCGCCGGACCGCACGGACGGGCAGCGGGCACGGCTCCCTGCGCCGTTGTCCATGGGCGGGATCATTCAGTAGACTGCGGCACGAACCGCCGTCTTGCCATTCCTTCCCCTGATTAGGTTTTCCCCATGCGTCTGCCCATCGACAAGCCCTTGCGCCTCATCATCGCGACCTGCCTGCTCCTGCTTGCCCTGCCCGCCGCCGCTGCCCGACTTGAGCTGCAGGCCGGCCGCAGCTACATGAGCAGCCGCGGTACCGCCACGGTATTCGTCGAAAGCGTGTTCGACGAGCACCGCATCGGAAACACCCGCTTCAGCTGGTCGCCGGATGTCTCGCTGGGCTGGATCAATGGCCGCGACATCGGCGTTTACCGGCACAACCGCTATGGCACGACCGAGGATGCCTGGGTACTGGCCGGTGGCGTGCGCGCCCACTACGGCGATGCGGGCGACTGGTACCACCACGTGTTCCTGAGCTTTCAGCCGGCCTACAACTCGGCGCGGACCCAGGCACTGAGCAGCGCCTACGAATTCGTCAGCACGCTCGGCTGGCAGGGGCAGCACTTCAGCGTGGAGGTCCGCCATATCTCCAACGGGGCGCTGCATCATCCCAATCGCGGCGAAACCATGGCCCTGGTCGGCGTGGCCTTCCAGCTGTAACGCACGCAGCCGGCGACCGCAGGATTGCCCCCGGCCCTGCGGGCTCAGTGCCCGCTGCCGGCCGCTGCGGTTTTCGGGGCAAATGGCGGCCGGGCCAGCCAGATCACGACCATCAGCCCGAGGAAGACCCAGCCCAGCAGGTGGAACACCTCGTCGAACGAGATCTGCGAGCCCTGCTGCGTGATCATGCCGTTGATGATGCTGCCGGCGCGCTGCGGATCACCGTGGCCAAGCTGCTTCAGCGCGGCCTGCGCGAGCGGATTGTAGGCCGTGATGTGCTCGGCCAGATGTTCATGGTGAACGACCGAACGGCGGTTCCACAGGAAGATCGTGATCGAGGCGGAAAAGCTGCCGCCCAGGGTGCGCAGGAACGTCGACAGGCCTGAACCGGCGGCAATCTCGTTCTGCTGCAGGTCCGACAGCAGGATGCTCAGCACCGGCATGAAGAACAGCGCCACGCCCAGACCCTGCAGCAGCTGCGCCATCGCCACGTGGTAGAAATCCACCTGCAGGTAGAAGCCCGCACGCAGGAAGCAGGTCGCGCCCATCACCAGGAACGCGGCGGCGGCGAGCAGCCGCAGGTCGGTGCGGCCGGCATACTTGCCCACGAAGAACGTCAGCAGGATCGGAATCACGCCCAGCGGCGCGGTGGCATAGCCGGCCCAGATCGCGGTGTAGCCCAGATCCTGCTGCAGCCACAGCGGCACCAGCAGGGCGATCGAGAAGAACGCGGCATAGCCAAGCACCATCGCCAGCGTGCCGGCAGTGAAGTTGCGGTGGCGGAACAGCCGCAGATCGACGATCGGATCCTGGTCGGTCAGCTCCCAGATCAGGAATATCGCCAGCGAGACGGCCGAGACGATGCTGGTGACGATGATGAAGCCGGAGTTGAACCAGTCCGCATCGTTGCCCTTGTCCAGCACGATCTGCAGGGCGCCGACGCCGACGATCAGGGTGACCAGGCCGACGTAGTCGATCTTCGGCCGCTCGGTCTTCTCGACTTTCGCGCGCAGCTGGCTGGCCACCACCGTGCTGGCGAAGATACCGATGGGCACGTTGATGAAGAAGATCCACGGCCAGGAATAATTGTCGGTGATCAGGCCGCCCAGGATCGGGCCGGCGATCGGCGCCACCACGGTCACCATCGCCAGCAGCGCCAGCGCCATGCCGCGCCTGGCCGGCGGGTAGATGCCGATCAGCAGGCTCTGGGTGATCGGATACATCGGCCCGGCCACCGCGCCCTGCACGGCGCGGAACACCAGCAGCATGCCCATGCTCTGCGAGATACCGCACATGAAGGAGGCCAGCGCAAACAGCATCGTGCACCACACGAACAGCCTCACTTCGCCGAAGCGGCGGGTGAGAAAGCCGGTCAGCGGCAGCGCGATCGCCATGCTCACCGCGAACGAGGTGATCACCCAGGTGCTCTGGTCGTTGCTCACGCCGAGGTTGCCGGCGATCGTCGGCAGCGACACGTTGGCGATCGTGGTGTCCAGCACCTGCATGAAGGTGGCCAGCGACAAACCGATCGTTGAAAGGGCCAGATTGGGCGGGCGGAAATGGGTAGTCATCGAAGTCGGTATTTGTCGTAGGAGCGCACCCTGTGCGCGATGCTTTGCGGTAGGAGCGCACCCTGTGCGCGAAAGCTCTTTGTCCCGGCAGCGGCAAGAGCATCGCGCACAGGGTGCGCTCCTACGGTTTCACCGGGCGTCGCCACCCATGTTGGCGTGGATGATCCGCGCGATCTCCGCGTCGGCCTTGTCCAGTTGCTGCCGGTAGATCGCAGTACTGAAAGCCGGCCGGGTCGGCGATTGCGTGGCCAGGGTCGGGCCGCTGCGATCGTGCAGGTTCACATCGACGGCAAGCGACATGCCCAGGCGCAACGGATGCTGGTCCAGCTGCCGCGGATCGGTGAACACCACGCGCACCGGGATGCGCTGCACGATCTTGATCCAGTTGCCGGTGGCGTTCTGCGCCGGCAGCAGCGAGAACGCGCTGCCGGTGCCGACGCCCAGACTCTGCACCCTGCCCTTGTAGGTCACCGCGCCGCCGTAGACATCCGAGGTGATCTGCACCGGCTGGCCGATGCGCATGTCGGTGAGCTGGGTTTCCTTGAAGTTCGCGTCGATCCACACGCCGTGCAGCGGCACCACCGCCATCAGGGGAGCGCCGGGCTGCACGCGCTGTCCCAGCTGTACCGTGCGTTCGGCCACATAGCCGTCCACGGGCGCCACCAGCGTGGTGCGGGAATCCGCCAGCAGGGCCGCACGCAGCCGTGCAGCGGCGATCTGCACGTCCGGGTGCGAGGCGACCACGGTGTCGTCGACCAGCACCTTGCTGGTCTGGTACTGCTGCTCGACTGCGGTCAGGCCGCTCTCGGCGGCGGTCAGCGCATCGCGGGCATGCGCAAGCTCTTCGGCCGAGATTGCGCCCGAGCGGGCCAGATCGCGGCGGCGTCGATAATCGGCGCGCGCCTTGTCCACCGCCACCTTGCGCGCGGCCACATCCGCCCGCGCACCGGTCACGCTGCTGTACAGGCCGCGCACCTTGCGCACGGTATTGGCCAGGTTGGCCCTGGCTTCGGCCAGCGCCACGTCGGCGTCGCTGGGATCGAACCGCACCAGCACTTCGCCGGCACGCACCCGGTCGCCATCGTCGGCACCGATGCTCACCACGGTGCCGGCGATCTGCGGGGTGATCTGCACCACGTTGCCGTTGACGTAGGCGTCGTCGGTGCCCTCGTACCAGCGGCCATCGAGGAAATACCACAGCGCCCAGCCGGCCAGACCGAGCATTACGACGGCGCCGAGCATGCGCAGCAGCATGCCGCGCGGGTTTTTTTTCGGCTCTGGTACGACCGGGGTTTCGGCCACGACCGGATTCTGGCTGGACATGAGACTGCCTCAGGAGCGTGTAGGGGTAGGTGATGGGGCGGGTGCGACCGCGCCGGCCTGCGGCTGGAAACCGCCGCCGAGGGCCTCGATCAATTGCACCGAAAGATCGACCTGCCGCGCTTGCAGCGCCGCCATGGCCTGCTCGGCGACCAGCAGTTGCCGACGTACGCTGAGCGCTTCCAGATAGTTGCCGATGCCGGCGCGGTAGCGTTGCTGCGCCATGTCCCAGGCGTCGGCGGCGGCCTCCTGCGCGCGCTGCTGGGCGGCGATCTGCTGGTGCAGCGACTGCAGCGCGGACACGTCGTCGGCGACCTGGTTGAGCGCATCGACCAGGGTCTGGTTGTACCGCGCCACGGCGATGTCGTATTGCGCGTCCTGGTAGGACAGCTGGGCGCGCAGACGGCCGCCATCGAAAAGCGGCAGGCTGATCGACGGCCCGGCCTGATAGAACCGGGCCGGCAGGCTGAGCGGGTTGCCGCCGCCCAGCGCGATCGCGCCGGCCAGCGCGCCGATGCTGACGTCCGGCATGAATTCGGCCTTGGCCGCCTTGATGTCCTGGCGCGAAACCTCGACACGCCAGCGCGCGGCCACCAGGTCGGCGCGATGGCCGAGCAGATCCACCGGCAGGTTGGTCGGCACCGCCAGCGCGTCGGGCTTGAGCGACTGCGGCCGGGGGATGTCCAGCCCGCGATCCGGACCCTTGCCCAGCAGCACGGCCAGCGACGAACGCACCGCGGCGATTGCCCGCGTGGCCTGCGCAAGCTGCTGCGTGGCCGTGTCCACTTCGACATCGCTCTGGCGCAGCTCGATCCGGTTGTCGATGCCGGCGGCGACACGCTGGCGGGTCAGCTCGCGCGAGGTCTTTGCGCGATCGAGCTCGGCTTCGCTCAGGTCCCGCTGGCGGAAGGCATAGCCAAGCTCGGCGTAGGCGCGTGCGACATTGCCGGACAGTTCGACGCGCGCGGCGCGTGCCTCGACCTGCGCCACCCGTGCCGTGCCCAGCGCCGCCTGCCAGGCGGCGCGCTTGCCACCCCACAGGTCCAGGCCCCAGTCGAAGCTCACGTAGCCGTATTTGGCCAGCTTGAAATGGCCACCGCCGGGCAGCACCGTGGAGGGAAGGCGCGCGCCGGACACGCTGGCATTGGCGCTCACGTCGGGTCCGCGCGCGGCATCGGCGCGGCCTGCTTCGGCCTGCGCCGCACGTGCCCGCGCATCGGCCATGCCCAGTCCCGGGTTGTCGTGCAGCGCTTCGCGCATGAGGGCATCGAGCTGCGGGTCGCCCAGCCCGTGCCACCAGTCGGCGGACGGCCACGCGGCGGCGGACAGCTTCACGCCGGCCAGGCTGTGCGCACTCTTGAGCGAGGCCGGGTCGATCGGTGTGGCGTCCGGGTGCAGACCGCCGCCGCTGACGCAAGCGGTCAACGCGAGAGTCAGGACGGGCACAGCCGCAAGGAGATGCAGACGCATGGTGATCAGATCCGGATGGGTTCAGTTCTTGTCGCGAAGTGCGTGCAGCACTCGTTCCAGGTAATTGCACAGCTGGGTTTGTTCGGCCGGCTTCAATGAGCGTTGTGCGGCCACCATCACGCGGTTGCCGCAGGCCAGCGCCGTGTCCTGCCACATGCGGCTGCCGGCGTCGGTCAGTTCGATGCGCAAGGCGCGGCGATCCTGCGCGTGCGGGCTGCGGCGCAGATAGCCCTTGCGCTCCAGATGATCGAGCTGCCGGGTCATTGCGCCGCCATCCAGTTCAACCGCACGGGCCAGTTCGGTGGCCGACAGCGGCCCCAGTTGTTGGGCCTTCTTGAGGATCAGGTACTGGGTGAAACTCAGGTCCAGCCCTTGGCTGGCCAGTTCCGCCTCGATCGCGCGAACCAGTTCGGAACGCACCAGAGTCAGCAGCACGCCAAGGCTGGGGCTGGACATGGCGCCGGGGTCGGCCGTTTCGGCGGGATGCGGAAGCTGTTCCATGCCGCGTATTCTATTGCCACAATAATATTTGTCAAGGCAAATATATCGCAGCTTATGTTTGCCTTGACAAGACAGGGCGGACCCGACAACGGCGGCTGGTTTTATCGTTGCTCCTGGCTGCCACCGCATAGCCATCGGAACGCCGGATGCGCACGATGTCCGCATGCCGATGCGGGCGATCGTCAACGCGCCGGGTGCCGGCAAGAGCACGCCCGGCCGCAACAACATCGCAACCTTCTCTTAACCCGCCCGATGACAGGCTCGCCGGCATTGAGCAATTCATCGCAGGAGCCCGTCGCATGTCGCACATCCCAGGCAAGAAACCGTTCTCGCTGACGATCGACCTGCTGGCTGACTGGCGCCCGTGGGCCACCGCGCTTCCGCCACCGCGCACCGACAAGGACTGGCGATTGTTCGGCACCGTCACCTACAACGGCACGACCGGCGCGCTGGCATGGAAGGCAAGACAATACGGGATGGTCGTCGGCAACGGTCCGGTGCGGCGGCTCGGCGTGCGGGCACGGATCCGGATCAGCGAAATCATGGAGTTCGAAAGTCCGCCCGGAAGGGAGCTCGCGCCCCGCTTCAGCCCCCACGAACCCTGGGGTTCGCGCTATCTGGCAGGCCTGTCGGTGAGCCTGGCGCGTTGGTGCGGGTCAACCAAATTGCGGCGTTCCATGACGGTCTCCCGCCTGCGGCAACCCGTGCGGATCCGATGACGGATCCGGATGCGGCAATGATCTGCGATCGACCCGTATCGTAGGAAAACGCATCGTCGAAATTCGCGACGATCCGGACAGCAGAATTGCCCCATGCGGGCATGCGCGCCCTTTTCGATGAGAAGGGCGCGCCGTGCAGTGCATTGCCGTTCCGATTCCAGCCGCATGGGCGTGCGGGTGTGAATATGGCGTGCTGCGCCATCGGCGCGGTTCGGTCGCATGCATTCCACCGGCATGTGCCGTCGAAAGCCGTTTGCGGATTGCCATCGAGTTTCTCATCGGCTGCGGCGGTCTTGGCCAGCCATGCCGGCCGTCGCAAAAAAGCCGCTCGACCCGCTGGCAATGATCGGCGCCGCGTGTCCGCTTTCGAGTAAAGCTGTGCGAGAACGCAATGCATTGCTTGACGAGTATGGACACGACCCCGCGCGTGCGGGTTCCGCACAATTTGCCCATGCAATCAGGCGCCCCGGGCGGCAGTGGACATTCTCTGCCTGAGTCGCCCGATAGTTTTCGACTGCCTGTTGCGATGCCTTGCATGGAGCGGCCGGCAGATGACCCGTGGCGGGCAAAACCAGCGTGCCTATTCCGGTTTGACTGGCGCAAAGAGATTGCGTGATTGGACGCGCCACGAAGTCGCCGAACTCGACCTGTTGCGGGCCTTCGTGCAGTTGAAAAGCGGTGACGAGGCGGGCTCCGGTTCGGGGCGGCGCCGTTATCCGCACGATTTTGCGAACCCCCATTTTTTCGTTCGTCTTCAGGGTTTTTCATTTACAGGATGCGCTACCAAAGTCGTAGAAAATTTGCATGCAAATTCCTTTCATCGAGCCTTTACACGGATGTAATCTTTCAGCCTGATTCGCACGATGACTTCAAATTTCACGATAGTCACTGATGCCTCCAATGCCGCGGCAACCAGCCGGCTGTCGTCGTCAGTTCATCCACCAAGGGGAAGCTGCCATGAGACGAAATCCACTGTTCATCGCCATGGCCGTCGCCATGGGTCTGGCTGTGGCCAGCCCGACTCTCGCGGCGACCACGCACAAACAGAGCGAAGTAAAAGCCCTGCAGGCGCTGATAGAGAAGCAGCAACATCAACTGGATCAGCAGCAGCAGGAATTGCAGGCGTTGCGCGACAGCCTGCAGCGGTTGGAGGGTGAGCAGGTACAGCAGCACGCCGAGCTCGCGAAGGTTGCCGCTGCGCCGCCGCCGCCCGCCCACCCCGCCGTGTCGGCCTTCAGCATGGCGCCGGGTGTATCGGTGACGCTGAACGGGTTCATCAGCGCTACCGCGTTTTCCCAGAACAAGTCCTTTGTCTTCGGCAATGGCCAGAATGCCGAGTTCCCGGTGACCGGATCGAAAGGCAGGCTCAGCGGCTTCGATGTGCGCAACACCCGGTTCTGGCTTGACTTCAAGGGCTCCAAGTTCACCGACAACTGGAGTGGCGGCGGTCATATCGAGATGGACTTCTTCGGCGGCTTCAATGGCACGGGTGCCTTCAGCCAGCAGCAGCCGATTCCGCGCCTGCGCCAGGCCTACATGGACTTGAACAATGCCCAGACCGGCAGCACGGTGAGGATCGGCCAGCAGTGGGACCTGATGTTCCCGCTGGACAACGTCACGACCTCGCTCAGCCATATCGCATTCCCGCTCGGCTATGGCGTCGGCATGATCGGCTGGCGTTTCCCCGGCGCGGTGTGGATGCAGGATCTCAACCATGGATCATCCGGCCCGAAATGGCGGCTTGACCTGGGCGCCTTCGAGGGTTCCTGGAGCGGCCCGGGCGACAATGTCAACTTCCTGACGGCGGGCAATCCCGATTTCCGCCCGCAGCTCGAGGCTCGCTTGCATGTGCAGGACAAGAGCTGGCTGGCCTATGCTGTCGTGCATTACAGCAAGATCGAGCTGAGAGGTGTCGGCGGCACCGCAGCCACACCGATCAAGAGCTCGATCGACAGTGAAGGATTCGAGGTCGGCGGCAACTGGCATCCGGGTCCCTGGATGTTCAAGGCCAATGCCTATACGGGCAAGGGCCTGGGCGAGATATTCGGTGACCTGGTCCAGTTCGGCGATATCGGCGAGACAGGTGGCTATCTGCAGGCGGGCTACAAGTTCACGCCAAACTGGAGCGCCAATGCGTTCTACGCCTACAGCAAGTCCGATCTGAGCGATGTGGTCCGCTGGCTTGGAAATGGATCGGCTGGCCGGCTGAAGAACCGCCAGGGTGCCGTGAGTTTGCTGTACAGCGCCGGCGCCTACGATTTCGGCCTCGAGTGGATCTACGACAAGCTTGATACCACCAATGGCGTGACCACCCAATCGACCAACGGCAACCAGGTCAACCTCAGCGCGCTTTACCACTTCTGACGCACGGAAGCATAACCGGTTCGCCCCCAGGGCTTGTGCCAGGTTGCACAAACCCCGGGGGCCTTTGCCGCACGCCGGCCCAACGGGGCTGCCGTATCCGCCGGCTTGGCGGTTGCCGGTACGCGCCGCCCACGGGCGTGGTCGGCATCGCCGGCGTGCTCGGCGATTTCGCTGTGGTCTTGGCGGACCTGCGCGACCGGCAACCGGCGCGAACCAAGCGGGCTCGGCCACGCCGGGGCAACGTGGCCGCCAGGGCGAGACCGATTGCGGCGCCGCCCGCGGCCGGCACGCGGTAGAGGTCGCCGCCGGTCACGCCCGTGATCGCCATGCCTGCTGACAGCACGCTGGCAGCAGGGGCGGCGCAAGCTGTACCTCCAGCGGCGGAGGACAAAGGCATGCGTGACACGATCGGGTTTTCTGCTCTTCGACGGTTTCGTCAAGCGGCAGTCTGTATGCCCAGGCGAAACAGCGATGGCGGCAGGAGGACGATGCCATGAAACCGTCTGTGCACCGTATGCTGACGGCCTGGCGACCGCTGTACCTGCGCGGCCTGCTGCTGGATGGCCTGCCGCCCTTGCCCGTGACGCCGTCCGCCGATGCGGCACGATCTCCCCGGTCGCGCTGCCGGCCGGCAACCGCCGCCGGCCAGCACGCGGCTTCTGCGATCGGCACCTTGACCACGCTGGATTTCCCGAACAGGAGCTCCCTCATGAACCGTTGCGACCTCACTTTCTTCCATGCGCCGAATACCCGTTCGGGCGGCACACGGGCCTTGCTCGAAGAGCTGGGCGCCGACTACCGGATGCAGGTGCTCGATTTCAAGAACGGCGAACAGCGCCAGAGCGACTACCTGGCGATCAACCCGATGGGCAAGGTGCCGGCGATCCGGCATGGCGAGGCGCTGATCACCGAGCAGCCGGCGGTGTTTTTGTACCTGGCCGATCTGTACCCCGAGGCGAAACTGGCGCCGCCGATCGGCGACCCGCTGCGCGGCCCGTACCTGCGCTGGCTGGTGTTCTACGGTTCCTGCTTCGAGCCGGCGCTGATCGACAAGGCGATGCAGCGCCCTCCGGCCGCACCGGCGACGTCGCCCTACGGCGATTACGACACCATGCTGAAGACGCTGACCGATCAGCTGGCGAAGGGGCCGTACCTGCTCGGCGAAACGTTCACCGCGGCCGACGTGCTGTGGGGCACCGCGCTGAACTGGACCACGATGTTCAAGATGGTGCCGGAGCTGCCGGTGATCCGCGCCTATATCGAGCGCGTGCTGGCGCGGCCGGCGATGCGGCGGGCGGCGGAGCAGGATGCCGAGTTGGCCGCCGCCCAGGCTGCGTGACACCTGCAGGGGGCGCCGGAGCCGATGGACGGCGGCGCCATGAGAACCGGGCGAAGCGGCGGCAGCGCGCGGCGTGTGTCGCATGACTTGTGGTGCTGGCCGTCGCCGCCCGGCTCGGCGATGATCGGCCGATGCGCCGCGCCGACCGCCTGTTCCTCATCATCCACGCCTTGCGCGGGCGCCGTACCGCCTTGCGGGCGCGCCAGCTTGCCGCGACGCTGGGCGTTTCCCTGCGCACGGTCTATCGCGATGTGGCCGACCTGCAGCTGTCCGGCGTGCCGATCGAGGGCGAGGCCGGGGTGGGCTATGTGCTGCGCAAGGGTTCGGACATCCCGCCGCTGATGTTCAGTGCCGACGAACTCGAAGCGCTGGTGGTCGGCACGCGTTTCGTGCGCGCGTTCGCCGGTGCGCGGCTGGCCGGGAGCGCCCAGGCGGCATTGCTGAAAATCGAGGCGGTGCTGCCGCCGGAATTGCGCGAGCGTACGGCACGCTCGCGCATCTATGCGCCGATCTGGCGCGACGAATGCAAGGCCGCGTTTGCCGCGCAGATCGACCGCCTGCACGCGGCGATCGAGGCACATCGGGTATTGCGGCTGACCTACCACGACGAGAGCGGCCGCATCAGCACCCGCGAGGTCGAGCCATTGTGCCTGGCGTTCTGGGGCGGCAAGTGGACACTCGGCGCCTGGTGCCGGCTGCGTGAGGATTTCCGCAACTTCCGTCCCGACCGCATCGATGCGCTGGACGAAACCGGCGAGGTGTTCGTGGAAAGCGACGGCCGTGACATGAACGCCTGCCTGAAAGCCATGCGCGGCTACTACGCCGGTCTGGAATGACAACGGCGCATGCACGGGGCTCGTGCGGCCGGTTCCGCCATCGATCGCCCGGCTCGGCTACGCTGGGCGGTATCGGGGATTTGCGCAGGAGTCGAGCCATGTCCACAGGTGTGCCGCACCCGCTGTTGTCGATCGCTCCGGCCAGCTTGCGGCCGACCCAGTTCAGCGTGGGCAAGGCCGAGGTTGCGGCCAAGCGCGCGCAATGGGAGAAGCTCGGCCGAAAGAAGCGCAAGGCGCTGCTCGAGTCGCACTGTTTTCCCGCGGTGCTGGGCCCGGGGCAGCATGTCTACATCGTCGATCACCACCACCTCGGCCTGGCGCTGCTGGAGGAGGGCGTGAAGAAGGTATCGGTGTTGATCCTGCGCGACTTTTCCTGGCTGGAGCCGGCGGTGTTCTGGCGCACGATGGAGTTCAACCGCTGGGCACATCCGTATGACCGGCATGGCGACCGCAGCGATTACGATGCGATGCCGATCAGGCTGACGGAGCTGCGCGACGATCCCTATCGCACGCTGGCGGCAAGGGTGCGCGAGGCCGGCGGCTGCGCCAAGGATGCCACCCCGTACGCCGAATTCCTGTGGGCGGATTTCTACCGGCGCCGGTTCAAACTGAGCCGTGGAAAAGTTGATGCCAGGGTCATGCAGCAGGCATTGCTGCTCGCGCACGGCCATGAGGCGGCCTATCTGCCGGGTTGGAGTGGGGCGATCGGATGAGCACCAGCCCGGCACCCGCTGCCGCGCCGGCATCGACCCTCGTCGTCGATGTGGTGGCCGGACTGTCCATTGCCGGCCTGCTGCTGCCCGAGGCGGTGGCTTACTCGGGCATTGCCGGACTGCCGCCGCAGTCCGGGGTGATCGGGTTGCTGGTCGGCCTTGTCTGCTACGGGCTGCTCGGCCGCAGCCGCTATGCGATCGTCTCGGCCACCTCGTCCTCGGCGGCGGTGCTGGCTGCCGGCACGCTGGCACTGGCCGGGCCGGAAGGCGTCACGCGCACCGCAGTGGCAGCCACCCTGGTATTGCTCACCGGCGCCTGTTTCCTGATTGCCGGCATCGCGCGACTGGGCGGCTTGTCGCAAATGATCGCGCGGCCGGTGCTGCGCGGCTTCACCTTCGGTCTTGCCGGCGTGATCGCGGTGAAGCAGCTGCCCCACCTGCTTGGCCTGCCGGTGCAGAGCGGCGATTTCGTGCCGCTGCTGCTGCTGCGCTTGCTGAGCACGCTCGGTCAGATCCAGCCAGCCACGATGACCGCCGGGCTGCTCACCCTGCTGCTGTTGTTCGCGGGCGAGCGGATGCGTTACCTGCCAGGAAGCCTGCTGGCGATCGTGCTGGGGATTGCGGCATCCGGCTGGCTGCAGCAGCACGGCGTGCGATTGACCGGCACGATCGACCTCGCGCTGGCGCAGGTGTTGCCGATCTGGCCGTCCAGCGAGCAGTGGCTGCCCAGCGTCGAACTGGCCGCCGCATTGCTGCTGATCCTGTATGCGGAGTCGTACGGCGCGATCCGCACGTTCGCGCTGAAGCATGGCGACCCGGTCAATCCGAACCGCGACCTGCTGGTGCTTGGCATCGCCAACATGGTGTCCGGATTGCTGCACGGCATGCCGGTCGGTGCCGGTTATTCGGGCACCTCGGCGAACGAGGCCGCCGGCGCCCGTTCGCGGCTGGCCGGGTTGATCGCGGCGGCGGTGCTGTTGCTGCTGGTGTGGCTGCTGCTGCGCTGGATCGAGCGCATTCCAGTGCCGGTACTGGCGGCGATCGTGATTCACGCGGTGAGCAAGTCCTGGCGGCTGTCGACGTTCCGGCCTTATCTGGAATGGCGGCGCGATCGGCTGGTGGCGCTGGCCGCGGTACTCGCGGTGCTGGCGCTGGGCATCCTCAACGGCCTGCTGGTGGCGATCGCCTTCAGCCTGGTGATGCTGCTGCGCCAGCTCGCCATGCCGCGCATCAGCGTGCTCGGACGGCTCGGCGACAGCCATGATTTCGTCAGTGTCGAGCAGCACCCGCAGGCGGTGGAGCCGCAAGGTGTGCTGATCCTGCGGCCGGAACAGCCGCTGTTCTTCGCCAATGCGGAATCGGTGATGGCGCTGGTGCGCCAGCAGGTCGAGGCGCATCCGCGACGGCACACGGTGGTGCTCAGCCTGGAGGAATCGGCGGATCTGGACAGCACCGCGCTGGAGGCGCTGGCCGATTTTGCCGTGTGGCTGAGCGCTCGTGACATCA
Organism: Lysobacteraceae bacterium; assembly: GCA_028871555.1. Classification (GTDB taxonomy): domain Bacteria; phylum Pseudomonadota; class Gammaproteobacteria; order Xanthomonadales; family Rhodanobacteraceae; genus Rhodanobacter. The sequence goes on along the minus strand of JAGWNA010000040.1, from coordinate 9,364 downwards.
CGCTGCGTGTGGCACGATTGAAGGATGTCGTGCGCCAGTTGCTGGAACGCGCGGCCTTGCCCCAGCTGCCGCCATCGGCGCTGGATTTCTGGAGTGTGGAGGACGCCGCCAGTGCGTCCGCGGCGACCGCGTCGACAAGAGGATCCGGGCAGTGAAGCTGGTGAAAAGCATGGCATGGCTGGGATGGGCTGCGCTGGTATTTGCCTTGCCGGCGTGGGCCGGCCCGGGTGCCGACGCGCAGTTCAGGAGCATCTACAGCCAGGAATGGGCCTGGCGCACAGGCCAGGCCGGGGTCAGCGCATCGGGCGAATTCCAGCCGAACAACGGCCGCCTCGACGATGTCGACGCGGCCAGCCAGCAACAGCGTCTGGTCTACTGGCGGCACGTACTCGAGCAGCTCGATGGCATCGACGTGGCACAACTGTCGCCGGCCGATCGCGTCAACTATGCGGTCTATCGCGAACAGATCGCCAATTTCGTGGCCGATCAGCACTTCAAGAACTGGCAGATGCCGTTCAACAGCGATTCGGCGTTCTGGTCCGACATCGACTACGAGCTGGGCGGCGACAAGCTGCGCACGCCGGACGACTACCGCAGGTACCTCGACCGGCTGGGCCAGATCCCGGCTTATTTCGACCAGCAGATCGCCAACATGCGTGCCGGTCTGAAGCGTGGCTTCAGCGTACCGCGTGCCGTACTCGAGGGCCGCGATGCCTCGATCGCCGCTGTCGCGGAGCTGAAGGATCCGACCCAGAGCAGTTTCTACAAGCCGTTCGAGCAACTGCCGTCCTCGATCCCGGCCGATCAGGCGCAGGCGTTGCAGGGTCAGGCTCTGCAGCGGATCCGCGACGATGTGATCCCGGCCTACGCGAAACTGCTGGCGTTCTTCCGCGACGATTACGTGCCGCATGCGCGCACCACGCTGGCGGCCGAGGCATTGCCGGACGGCAAGGCCTATTACCGCCAGCAGATCCGCGAATACACCACGCTCGATCTGAGTCCCGACCAGATCCACCGGATCGGGCTCGAGCAGGTGGCGAAGATCCACGCGCAGATGCTGCAAGTCATGCGGGAAACCGGCTTCAAGGGCAGCTTTGCCGCTTTCCTGCAGTTCCTGCGCAGCAACCCGCGGTTCTACGCGAAGACACCGGACGAGCTGCTGTGGCGCAGCGCCTGGGTGGCCAAGGAAGTGGATGGCCAACTGTCGAAATTCTTCGGCCACCTGCCGCGCGAGCGCTTCACCATCGAACCGGTGCCGGCCGATATCGCGCCGTACTACACCTCCGGTCGCGGCGGCCCGGGTGTCTACCTGGTCAACACTTACGATCTCAAGTCGCGGCCGCTGTACAACCTGCCGGCACTGACCCTGCACGAGTCTTATCCCGGCCACGCACTGCAACTGGAGCTGGCCGGCGAGCAGCACGGGCAGCCGGCGTTTCGCCGCGAGGGTTACATCTCCGCCTATGGCGAGGGCTGGGGCCTGTACTCGGAGTATCTCGGCAACGAGATGGGCATTTATCAGACGCCGTACGAGAAATTCGGCTTTCTCACCTATCAGATGTGGCGTGCCTGCCGGCTGGTGGTCGACACCGGCATCCATCATCTGGGCTGGAGTCGCCAGCAGGCGATCGACTACCTCACCGTCAACACCGCGCTGTCGGCGCGCGAGATCGCCAACGAGGTGGATCGCTACATCAGCTGGCCGGGGCAGGCGCTGTCCTACGAGCTGGGCTACCTGAAGATCCTGGAACTGCGGCACAAGGCCGAGCAGGCGCTCGGCGCGAAGTTCGACCTGCGCCATTTCCACGACACCGTGCTGCAGATCGGCTCGGTGCCGCTGCCGGTATTGCAGCAACGCATCGATCGCTTCATCGCCGAAGGCGGGCCGGAGCCGGACTTTGGCAGCGGCTGCGCGAAGGACGCGCAGCGACCCTGAACATGCCCGGCACCGATACCATTGCCGCGATCGCCAGTGCTCCCGGCGCGGCCGGCGTGGGCGTGCTGCGGGTATCCGGGCCGGCCGTGCCGGCGATCGCGCGGACCCTGCTCGGCCGCGCGCCACAGCCACGCCACGCGCACCTGCTCGCGTTTCGCGATGCCGACGGCGCCTTGATCGATCGCGGCCTGCTGCTGCATTTTCCGGCCCCCGCCTCGTACACCGGCGAGCACGTGCTGGAACTGCAGGGCCACGGCAGTGCGGTGCTGCTGGATGCCCTGCTGCGGCGCGTCTGCCAGCTGGGCGCGCGGCTGGCGCGGCCCGGCGAATTCACCGAACGCGCCTTCCTCAACGGCAAGCTCGACCTGGCCCAGGCCGAAGCGGTGGCCGACCTGATTGCCGCGCGCTCGCAGGCGGGGGCGCGCGCCGCGCTGCAATCGATGGAAGGCGTGTTTTCGCGCAAGGTCGAGGCGCTGCTGCAGGACTTGATCGCCCTGCGCGTGCACATCGAGGCGGCGATCGATTTTCCGGAGGAGGAAATCGACTTCCTGGCCGACCCGGCGATCGGCCGCCGGCTCGATGCCGTGCGCGCCGAACTGGCCGACCTGCTGCGCGAGGCGAAACGCGGCCTGCGTCTCAACGACGGTCTGCGCGTGGTGATCATCGGCCGTCCGAATGCCGGCAAGTCCAGCCTGCTCAATGCGCTGGCCGGCAGCGACCGCGCAATCGTCAACGCCGCCGCCGGCACCACCCGCGACGTGCTGCGCGAATCGCTCAGCCTCGACGGCATCGCGCTGGAACTGGCCGACACCGCCGGCCTGCGCGAGACCGACGACGAGGTCGAGCGCGAAGGCGTGCGTCGCGCACAGGGCGAGCTGCAGCGAGCCGACGTCGCCCTGCTGGTCACCGACGCCGCACACGCCGACGCCGATCTGGCCTGGTTCGCCGCGCTGCCGCCCGGCGTCGAGCGGCTGGTGCTGGTCAACAAGATCGATCTCGCCAGCACCGCGGCGCACAGCGAGCAGCGCGCCGGCTGCCGCTGGCTGTGGGCCTCGGCGAAAACCGGCGCCGGTCTCGACGTGCTGCGCCACGAACTGAAGCGACTGGCCGGCGCCGGCAGTGGCGAAGGCGCCTTCAGCGCCCGCCGCCGGCATGTGCTCGCACTCGAACAGGTCGCTGAGCAACTCGGGCTGGCCGCCGCCGCGCTGCGTGACAGCCGCGCCGGCGAACTCGCCGCCGAAGAGTTGCGCCAGGCGCAGCAGACCCTGGGCGAGGTCACCGGCCGGTACACCAGCGACGACCTGCTGGGCGCGATCTTCGGGTCGTTCTGCATCGGGAAATAGGCTCGATATTATGGCGGGCGGAGGCCAGTGCCCGGAACATCAAAGCCGAATCCCTCTCTGGAACAGCACCATCCGCAACCCGTGACGTCTCAAGGAACGCCTTATGAACGCTGCCGCCCAAGCCCTTTCCCAGCGGCTCGCTGCTCTCGGTGCGAGCGGCGCTTTCGCGACGCGTTTTGCCGTCGAGGCTGATCCGCAACTGCACATTGAAGCGGTGGGTGAGGTGTCGCTGCCGGTGACGATCCATACGGCGCACCAGTTGTGTGCGACGGCGCAACCGGCCATGCATGGTTACAAGGATCAGACGCGGCTCGATCCGCGCGTGCGCGATACCTGGGAGATCCCGGCCAGCCGTATTCGCTTCGATTCACCGCATTGGCAGTCCGTGCTCGGGCGGGCGTTGGAGCGCATCCGGCGCGACCTGGGTGTGCCGCCAGGCCCCCGCTTCAAGGCCGAACTGCACAACCTGCTGGTCTATGCACCGGGCCAGTTCTTCGCCGTGCACCAGGATTCGGAGAAGACAGACGGCATGCTGGGCACGCTGGTCGTCACCCTGCCGTCGCGCTTCACCGGCGGCGAATTCGTCGTGTCGCACCAGGGCCAGACGCTGCGTTCGCGCAGTTCGGCCGGTCGTCTGGGCATGATCGCGTTCTATGCCGATTGCCACCATGAAGTCCGTCCGGTCAAGCAGGGCTATCGCGTCGTGCTGACCTACAACTTGATCGCGCAGGGCGGGGCGCAGGCCGACGAAGTACCGGCGCAGGACATCGCCAACCTCGCCGTTGCCGTGACCGACTTCTGGCAGACGCCGGCGCCGTCACGCTGGACGGGCGACAGTGCCGGTGAACCGCCGGATCGCCTTGTCTATCTGCTCGATCACGAGTACACGCAAAGCGGCTTGTCCTGGGCGCGCCTCAAGGGAGTCGATGCGACACGTGCGGCGGCGTTGCGGCGTGCGGCCGAACGGCTGGATGCGGAGATCTTCCTGGTGCTGGCCGACGTGCATGAAACCTGGTCGGCCGAGGACGACTATCAGGACCGCGGTCATTGGGACTATGCGGAGGACGACGAAGATCAAGCTGACGACGAGGCGGGCGATCCTGCCCTGGGGGAACTGATCGACAGCGATATCGAGCTGCGCCACTGGATCGCCCCCGATGGCAGTGAACTGGCCTCGGACGCCAACGGTGTTGCCCATGGCGAACTGTGCTTCACCCGTTCCTCGGCCGACTGCACGCCGTTCCGCTCCGAGCATGAAGGCTACATGGGCAACTACGGCAACACAGTCGATCGCTGGTATCACCGTGCCGCCGTGGTGATGTGGCCGCGCGAACGTGCCTTCGTCATCCGCGCCCGGCAGTCGCCGCGCTGGGCCATCGCGCAGATAGCCGGCCGATTCGAGGCTGGCGAACCGGCGCAAGCGCTGGAATGGGCGCAGCGCCTGCTGCCTTTCTGGAAGAGTGTCGCAATCGGTGCGGATGGCGCCGCGTTGCTCGACGCCACCTTGCCCGTTGCCACGGCACTCGACGATGCGGATACCGCTGCCGCGCTGCTAGAGCCGTTTTCCCTGCAACAACTGGCGCAGGTGATGGCTCCTTGGTTCGTGCAGTTGCTCGATCGCCGGGGCCTGGCCTGGTGCGGTGAACGCCTGCGCCAGTGGGCCACGTCCTGGCAGACGCCGGACGGACAGCTGACTTGGCTGGCGCAGACCTTGCCAGCGCTGATCCATGTCTGGAGTACAGCGACGGTTGTGGACGGCCAGGCACTGGCCGCCGCTCTGGTGGAAGAGCGCTGGCGCTGGCTGCAGTCGCATGTCGGCGAGCTGCAGGCGCGTACCGGCGGGACAACGCGGATACAGGTGCTGGCGAGTACGGCCCCAGCTTGGCTGGCATTGATCAGTGGCTGCGGTGAGGCCCGCCGAGCCGACCTGCGGCGCAGCATCATCGACGCTCTGTTGTCCGCCGAGTTTCCGTTGCAGCTACCGCTCGCTGTACTGCATGCCGCGGGATCGGAGGCAACGGACGCGCCCAGCCTTGCGTCGGTATACGCGCATTGCGTGCGGGCGCTCACCACGCGATTGGCTCAGCCCGTCCGGGCCGACGACGACTGGTCGATCCCGCCGCCCGCAGGCTGCACCGGTGAGCTTGGCGAAACCCTGGCGCGGTTTCTGAGCGCCCCGGCGGAACGGCGGTTGGAGTGGCCGCTCGCCAAGGAGCGGCGTCAGGTTATCCATCAACTCATCGATCGCCACGAATTACCCGTGCGACACGAGACCCGGCGCACGGGCCGACCCTACACGCTCGTGTTGGAAAAGACCCGAGCACTGTTCACACGTACAACCGCCGAGCGCCGCCAATGGGCAAGCGAGCTGGCATGGTTGGAGTACGCGGCGGACGTGTTCTCCCGGCCAGACGCGATGCCGCCGTGAGTCGGCACGCCGATCGACAGCGAACTTGTGCCGACAAATGGAGCAGGCTGGCGCGTTCGCGTTCGCGCTTAAAGTGATCGCTGTTTCTGCGGCCCCGCAAAAATCGAGGCTCGCATCCCGGTCGCTCGAACGGCATCAGGCACACACGCAGATCATCGAGCCACGCTCCGCCAGGCTCGATGCAAAACCAGCCACAAGAACCACGAATCATCCCATGGCCCTCAAGAAATCCCAGCTCTACTCCTCCCTTTGGCAAAGCTGCGACGAGTTGCGCGGCGGGATGGATGCGTCGCAGTACAAGGACTACGTGCTGACCCTGCTGTTCATGAAATACGTCTCCGACAAGTACGCCGGCAAGCACGGTGCGGTGATCGAGGTACCCGCGGGCGGCAGCTTTGCCGACATGGCCAGGCTCAAGGGCGACAAGGAGATCGGCGACAAGATCAACAAGATCATCGCCAGACTTGCCGAGGCGAACGATCTGCAGGGCGTCATCGATCAGGCCAACTTCAACGACGAGGACAAGCTCGGCAAGGGCAAGGACATGCAGGATCGCCTGTCCAAGCTGGTCGCGATCTTCGAAGGCCTGGACTTCCGCGCCAACCGCGCCGAGGGCGACGACCTGCTCGGCGACGCCTACGAATACCTGATGCGCCACTTCGCCACCGAATCCGGCAAGAGCAAGGGCCAGTTCTACACTCCGGCCGAGGTCTCGCGTATCATGGCCAAGGTCATCGGCATTGAGCGCGCCGCAGGCATGCGCGAACCCACCGCATACGACCCCACTTGCGGCTCCGGATCGCTGCTGATCAAGGCGGTGGACGAGTCCGGCACCGGCAAGATCGCCATCTACGGCCAGGAGATGGACAACGCAACCTGGGCGCTGGCGCGCATGAACATGATCCTGCACGGCTACCCCACCGCCGAGCTGTGGAAGGACAATACGTTGTCTTCGCCGCACTTCGTCGATCGCCATGGCCGGCTCAAGACCTTCGATTTCGCCGTGGCCAACCCGCCGTTCTCGACCAAGTCGTGGGCCAATGGCTTCAATCCGCACGACGATGAGTTCCATCGTTTCGAAGATGGTGTGCCGCCGGAAAAGAACGGCGACTACGCCTTCCTGCTGCACCTGATCGCCTCGCTCAAGAGCACCGGCAAGGGCGCGATCATCCTGCCCCACGGCGTGCTGTTCCGCGGCAACGCCGAGGCACAGATCCGCCGCCAGCTGATCCGGCGCGGCTACCTCAAGGGCATCATCGGCCTGCCGGCCAACCTGTTCTACGGCACCGGCATCCCGGCCTGCATCCTGGTCATCGACAAGGAACACGCCCAGGCCCGCCGCGGTATCTTCATGCTCGATGCCAGCGCCGGCTACATCAAGGACGGCCCCAAGAACCGCCTGCGCGAGCAGGACATCCACCGGATCGTCGACGTCTTCACCCGCCAGGACGCCAGCGACCCCCGCTACGCGCGCATGGTCGGCGTCGCCGAGATCGAGCGCAACGACTTCAACCTCAACCTGCCGCGCTACATCGACAGCCAGCTGCCGGAAGACCGCCAGGACATCGGCGCTCATTTGAACGGCGGCATCCCGGTGGCCGACATCGACGCGCTCAAGCCTTACTGGGCCGTCTGCCCGGCACTGCGCACCGCGCTGTTCAAACTCAATCGCCCTGGTTACGTGAATCTGGCCGTCGACAAGGCCGCACTCAAGTCCGTCATCTACGACCATGCCCAGTTCAGCGCCTTCGTCGACGGCATGAACACGCATTTCAAGACCTGGCGCGACGCCGAAGCCGTCCGCCTCAAGGCATTGAAGCCCGGCTTCCAGCCCAAGGCGCTGATCGCCGTAACCGCCGAGCGCCTGCTCGATCATTACCGCGATCGTGCACTGGTCGATCCGTACGCGGTCTACCAGCACCTGATGGACTACTGGACGGAGACCCTGCAGGACGACGCCTACCTCGTCGCCACCGACGGCTGGAAAGCCGAACCGTATCGCATCATCGAGAAAGACAAGAAAGGCAGGGAGAAAGACAAGGGCTGGGCCTGCGACCTGGTGCCGAAAGCCCTCATCGTCGCGCGCTACTACGCCGCCGAACAGGCCGCCATCGACCAGTTCGCCAACAAGCTCGACGCCGTCGATGCGCAACTGGACGAACTGCAGGAAGAACACAGCGGCGAGGACGCCGTGTTCAGCGGCTACGACAAGATCAACGCGAAGTCGGTGAAGGAGCGCGTGCAGGAGATCGCCAGCGACCCGACGTACAAGCCGTCATTCCCGCGAAAGCGGGAATCCAGTGCCTTGGACGAAACGGCGAGCGCGGCCGATGAAATGGCCATCCTCAAGCGCTGGCTGAAACTGGACAAGCAACGCGCCGCGCTGAAGAAATCCCTCAAGGAAACCGAGGCCGCGCTCGACGACGCGGCGCTGGCGCACTACCCGAAACTCACCCAGGCCGACATCAATGCCCTGGTCGTCGACGACAAATGGCTGGCCGCGTTGGAAACCGCCATCCACGGCGAACTGGGCCGCGTCAGCCAGCAGCTCACCACCCGTGTAAAAGAGCTGGCCGAACGCTACGGCACGCCCTTGCCGAAGCTGGCAGCCAACGTGGGTGCGCTGCAGGCGAAGGTCGATGCCCACCTCAAGCGGATGGGCTTCGCATGGAAGTGAGGGAGGCCAGTGCTGCCTATGACGGGCTGGCGGCGGTGGATGCCGACGCGGTGCCTGTGGGTTACAAGCGGACTGAGGTGGGGGTGATTCCGGAGGATTGGAGTGTCTCGACAGTTGGGAGTGAATTCGCCATTCAACTGGGAAAGATGCTCGATAACGATAAAAACATGGGCGTGCCGAGACCCTTCTTGGGAAATCGATCAGTCCAATGGGGGCACATCGATTTGGAGGACATCGGTGAGATCAGACTCTCACGGAGCGATTTGAAGCGCTATCGGTTGGGAGATGGCGATCTGCTTGTTTGCGAAGGTGGCGAAGTTGGGCGGGCAGCTATCTGGAACCAGCCGATTGACGAGTGCTATTACCAAAAAGTTCTGCATCGGTTACGTCCGATCAGGGGCTACAACCCGCAATTGATGCTCAATCAGCTACGGCGAATGGCATCTTCCGGCGTTCTAGAGAACTACATAACGCAAACAAGCATTGCGCACTTGCCAAAAGACAAGTTTGAGACAGTTCCGATTCCTGTTCCATCATCCGATGTCGAGCAGGAAGCCATCGCCGAGGCGCTGTCCGACGCGGATGTCCTGATCGAATCGCTGGAACAACTGCTCGCCAAGAAGCGCCAGATCAAGCAAGGCGCCATGCAGGAACTGCTCACCGGCAAGAAGCGCCTGCCGGGCTTTAAGGGCAAGTGGGCAACAACGCAACTGGGTCAACTTGCACAAATTCAGCGCGGAGCATCGCCACGTCCAATTGATGACCCAATCTGGTTCGACGAGAACTCGACGGTTGGTTGGGTTCGCATATCAGACGTAACGCAAGCTGGCACCTGATTCCCCACATGTTGCATCCTGACTTACGTAGTTCGCGCGCCAATGCTTGCTCTCCGCCGTTTCGGTAGCCGCATCATCGCAAACCAGCGTGTCGCGCATGCGCATAACTTACTGATTTATTTGACAACTCATAACTGAGGATGA
>JAGWNA010000039.1 GCA_028871555.1 Lysobacteraceae bacterium | reverse complement strand
TGTGCGAGGGTGCCTGCACGCTGGAGCAGACCGCGTTCGGCGCGGTCACCATCGGCAGCATCGAGCGCTGGGTCACCGACGAGGCGTTGCGCCAGGGCTGGCGGCCGGATCTGTCGGCGGTGCGCGAGACCGGCAAGCGGGTGGCGATCGTCGGTGCCGGGCCGGCGGGCCTCGCCTGCGCCGACCGCCTGCGCCACGCCGGCATCGCGGCCGACGTGTACGACCGCCAGAGCGAGATCGGCGGCCTGCTGACCTTCGGCATCCCGCCGTTCAAGCTGGAGAAGGACGTGGTGCGCACGCGCCGTGCCGTGCTGGAGGAAATGGGCGTGCGCTTCCTGCTCGGCCGCGAGGTGGGCCGCGATGTCGAGTTCGGCCAGTTGCTGCAGGATTACGACGCGGTGTTCATCGGCACCGGCGCCTACACCTATGTGGACGGCCAATTGCCCGGCCGTGAGCTGCTGGGCGTGCACGACGCCTTGCCGTTCCTGATCGCCAATACCGAACGGTTGCTGCTGGGCGAACCGGCGGCGATCGACCTCGTCGGCAAGCACGTGGTGGTGCTGGGCGGCGGCGATACCGGCATGGACTGCAACCGCACCGCGATCCGCCTCGGCGCGGCCTCGGTCACCTGCGTCTACCGCCGCGACGAACCGAGCATGCCCGGCTCGCGGCGCGAGGTGAACTACAGCCGCGAGGAAGGCGTGCGCTTCCTGTTCCAGCGCCAGCCGCTGGCGATCCTCGACGATGGCACCGGCCGGGTGCGCGCCGTGCGCGTGGTCGACACGGAATTGGTGGATGCCGGCGACGGCCGTCCGCGGCCGCGCAACGTGGCGGGCACGGAGTCGGAAATCGCCGCCGACGTGGTGATCCAGTCGTTCGGCTTCCTGCCCAGCCCGCCGGACTGGCTCAAGGCGCATGGCGTGCAACTGGACCGTTCCGGCCGCGTCGTCACCGGCGCCGGCGGTGCGCTGCCGCTGCAGACCAGCCATCGGCGGATCTTCGCCGGCGGCGACAACGTGCGTGGCGCCGACCTGGTGGTGCGTGCGGTCTACGACGGCCGCGAGGCGGCCGGCTCGATCGCGCGGATGCTCGGCGAAGCCGTGCAGCCGGGCATCGAACGCGTCGCCTGATGCGCCCGGTCGCGGCGGCATTTTGATCGGGTAAGCTCTGATCCGATGACGGCCGATGGCGGGTGGCGTGCTCAACAGACTCTGGTTCGGGTTTTTCCTGACCGCCGCGGTGGCGGCGCTGGCGCGCTGGCTGATCGGTGGCGACGAGGGCGTGTTCGCCGCGGTGGTCGGCGCGCTGTTCGACATGGCCGATCTGTCGGTCAAGGTGATGCTGCTGCTGTTCGGCACGCTGACCCTGTGGCTGGGCTTCCTGCGCATCGCCGAGCAGGCCGGCCTGGTCGATCGTCTGGCGCGCCTGCTGGGGCCGCTGTTCGCGCGGCTGATGCCCGAGGTGCCGCGCGGGCATCCGGTGATCGGCATGATCACGCTTAACTTCGCCGCCAACGCGCTGGGGCTGGACAATGCGGCCACGCCGATCGGCCTGCGCGCGATGCGCGAACTGCAGACGCTGAACCCCTCGACGGATACCGCCAGCAATGCGCAGATCCTGTTCCTGGTGCTCAACGCATCCTCGCTGACGCTGTTGCCGGTGACCGTGTTCATGTACCGGGCGCAGGCCGGCGCGCACGACCCCACGCTGGTGTTCCTGCCGATCCTGCTGGCCACTTCCGCGTCCACCTTGACCGGCTTTCTCAGCGTGGCATTCATGCAAAGATTGCGCCTGCGCGATCCGGTGGTGCTGGCGTGGCTGGGCGGCGGCGTGCTGCTGCTGGGCGGCTTCATCGCGCTGCTGGCCTCGATGACGGCCGCCGCGCTGGCGTCGCTGTCGGGCCTGCTCGGCAACCTGCTGCTGTTCGGCGCGATCGTCGTGTTCGTCAGCGTGGGCGCGTACCGCAAGGTGCCGCTGTTCGAGAGTTTCATCGACGGCGCGAAACAGGGTTTCGAGGTGGCCAAGGATCTGCTGCCGTACCTGATCGCGATGCTGTGCGCGGTCGGCGTGCTGCGCGCGTCCGGCGCGCTGGATTTTCTGCTGGGCGGCATCCGCTGGCTGGTGCTGCATGCCGGGCTGGACGCGCGCTTCGTCGACGCGCTGCCGACCGCGCTGGTCAAGCCGTTCTCCGGCAGCGCCGCCCGCGCGATGCTGATCGAAACCATGCACCATTCCGGCGTCGACAGTTTTCCCGCGCTGCTCGCGGCCACCGTGCAGGGCAGCACCGAGACCACGTTCTTCGTGGTGGCGGTGTACTACGGCGCGGTCGGCATCCGCCGCGTGCGCCACACCATCGGCTGCGCGCTGCTGGCCGATCTGGCCGGCGTGCTGGCGTCGATCGGCGTGTGCTACTGGTTCTTCGGTTGACTCGTCCGCTTTCGGGAGCACGCTTCATGCGTCTGGGCCTTGCCGCCAACCAACTTCATCACAACCACGATGACGCGGCGCTGTTCCGCTGGCTGCGGACTTGCGGGACGGGCATCCGCGAACTGGATCTCGGCCTGCATGCGGTGGGGCGCACCCACGATGCGATCGTCCGCGCCGGATGCCTTGCCGGCCACTCCGGCTTGTGCCGCTACCCGAACGGCCGCGAGGGCGGCTTGATGAAGCTGGTGGCCGAGGTGGTCGGGCTGCCGGAATCCGGTCGCGCGCTGGACGGGGCGATCTACCTGATCGATCCGGTCGACCCGTCCTCGATCTTTCCCGAGGCGGTGGCGCTCAAGCGCCAGTGCGTGATCCACGGCAAGCCGTTCATTTCCACCGTGGCCTCGGCACGCGACTGGATCGAGATGGAACGCATCCATGCCGGTTTCGCTCCCGATCCGGGCGCCGACAGCCTGCATGCGCTGGAGGCGCAGATCCTGGCGCTGATCGCGCATGATGCGATGAAGCCGCAGATGCTGGCCTATGCCGCGGAGCATTTCGACCTGCTGTCGCGATTCGCGCGCCGGATCGCCACCGGCACCACCGGCCAGCGTCTGAACGAACTGGCCTGGAGCCGCGGCTGGCCACGGCAGCGGGCCTGGGTGGACTGCTACCGGAGCGGTCCGCTGGGCGGCGATGCGCAGATCGCCGATCTGGTGCTGGAGCGGCGTTGCCAGCGGGCGATCTTCTTCGAGGATCCGCACGTGGCGCGCCAGCACGAGGCCGACATCCAGCTGCTCGAGCGCGCCGTCACCACCGTCACCGACGAGGCCGTCTGCATGACCAGCCCGCGCGTGGCGGCGCGCTGGGCCGAAGCCGTAAGGCGGCGGGCGAGAGGTGAGTGAAGAGGAGCGAGAAGTGAGAGCGGAGAATGAACACCTCGTACCCCGGTCGTTGCGGCAAACCCTGTTTGCCGGCGGGCCTCCTTGCCTGATCACCCGGTTGTCCGCCAAGCCCGGACAGGGCCGGTCGCCCTTTCCGCTCCGCAACCCCCATCTCTCACTCCTCACTCCTCTTCACTCGCTCCTGCTTTTATGTGCCTGATCGCCTTTGCCTGGAACGCGCATCCACGCTGGCGCCTGCTGCTGGCCGGCAACCGCGACGAATTCCACGCGCGCCCCAGTGCGCCGCTGGCGCGCTGGAGCGACATGCCGGTCATCGGTGGTCGCGACCTCGAGGCCGGCGGCACCTGGCTGGGCGTGACCGATGCCGGCCGCTGTTGCGTGGTGACCAATGTGCGCGACCCGCGCGACCCGCAGCTCGGTGCCTCGCGCGGGTTGCTGGCGACCGACTTCCTTGCCGGCGCGCTGGATGCGGCAGGCCATGCGCAGCGGCTGCTCGCGGCGGCGGCGGACTATCGCCCGTTCAACCTGCTGACCTTCGACGCCCATGCCGGCTTCTACCTGGGCAATCGCCCGGCGTCGTCCGCACAGGCGGTCACGCCCGGCGTGCATGGTTTGTCCAACGCCGACTTCAACACGCCGTGGCCGAAGACCCGCGAGTTGATGCAGCGCCTGCAGGGCTGGATCGACCGGGGCGGTGACGATGATTTCGCCCCGCTGTTCGACGCGCTGGCCGACGAGCGCGTCGCACCCGACGCGCAACTGCCCGATACCGGTGTGGGACTGGAGCGCGAACGCTGGCTGTCGTCCGCCTTCATCCGCGGCGATCTCTACGGCACCCGTGCCAGCACGGTGGTGGCGATCGGCCATGACGGCCACGGCGTGATCGCGGAACGGCGCTTTGGCCCGAACGGCCGTTTCGACGGCGAAACGGAGTTGCCCATCGCCGATCCTGCCGCCGCGACCGCTGCGGCGGGTCCATGATGCCGGCAGCCTGCGTCGGACCAGGCGGCGTTCGCCGGATCCGCGATCCGGTCGGCGCCTACGCGCCGCATCGGCATCGCCGACTGCCGGTGCTGCCGGCTAGCGGCTAGCCTGTCGGCTCCAGCACGGGACGAGGACGACTCCATGCGCGACGGATGGTTGTGGCTTGCCGCCGGCATCGCCGGTTTCTGCGGCGTCTTGCGGGCGGCCGACTGTCCCGGCTGGACCCCGGCGCAGGCACGGCAGGAACTGAGCGCGCTGCATGCGCGGCTCGATGGCTGGAACCATGCATACCGGGTCGGCGGCCGGTCGCCGGTCGACGATGCCGTCTACGATCAGGCGCTGCAACGCTTTGCCGGCTGGCGCGCGTGCTTTCCGGCGCAATCGCCGGCGCCACCCGCGCATCTGGCCGATGCCGGGGGCAGCACGCGTGCGCCGGTGGCGCAAACCGGGCTGGCCAAGCTGCCGGATGCCGCCGCGCTGGAAGCATGGATGCACGCGCGCGGCGACCGGGATCTGTGGGTGCAGCCGAAGGCCGATGGCGTGGCGGTCACCCTGCTGTATCTGGACGGCCGGTTGCGCCAGGCGACCAGTCGCGGCGACGGCATCCATGGTTCGGACTGGACCGCCCGGGCACAAAGCGTCGACGCCATCCCCAAACAGCTGCCGCATGCACCGGCACGGGTGGTGCTGCAGGGCGAAATCTACTGGCGCACACCCGGTCATGTGCAGGCCCGCGATGGCGGCGCGAATGCACGCTCGGCGGTGGCCGGTGCACTGGCGCGCGATGCGCTGGATGCCGCCACGGCCGCGAAGATCGGCTTGTTCGTGTGGGACTGGCCCAACGGTCCGGCCGACATGCCGGCGCGGCTGGCCGGGCTCGAGGCGATGGGCTTGAACGACAGCGCGGCCTATACCCGCCCGGTCGGCAGCCTGGCCGAGGTCAGGCGCTGGCGCGAACAGTGGTATCGCCACGCGATGCCGTTCGCCGCCGATGGCACGGTGTTGCGCCAGGGCCACCGACCCGCGGCAGCGACCTGGCAGGCCTCGCCGCCGGCATGGGCGGTGGCCTGGAAATACCCGGCGGCGCAGGCACTGGCCGAGGTGCGCGCGGTGATCTTCACGGTCGGCCGCACCGGCCGCATCACGCCGGTGCTGGAACTGCAGCCGGTGCAACTGGGCGACCATCGGGTGCAGCGGGTCAGCGTCGGTTCGCTGCGGCGCTGGCGGCAGCTGGACATCCGCCCCGGCGATCAGGTCGAGGTGGCGCTCGCCGGCCTGACCATTCCGCGCCTGCAGTCGGTGGTATGGCGCGCGCAGCAACGTGCCATCGTGACGCCACCCGATCCGCAGGCATACGATGCCCTCAGCTGCTGGCAGGCGACGGCCGCCTGCCGGCAGCAGTTCCTGGCTCGCCTGCTGTGGCTGGGCGGCAGGCAGGGCCTGCAGCTCGACGATCTCGGCAGCGATACCTGGCAGGCGCTGATCGACGCCGGGCTGATCCATGGCCTGCTCGACTGGATGAACCTGACACCGGCGCAGCTTGCCGGCGTGCCGGGCATCGGCCGAACCCGTGCCGATGCGCTGGCGCGGACCTTCGCCTCCGCCCGCGGACGTCCCTTCGAGGATTGGCTGCACGCACTGGGGATGCCGCCCGGTGGCCGCGCCGGGTTGCCGGACTGGGCCACGCTCAGTGCGCGCCGCGCAAGCCAGTGGCAGGCGATCGAGGGCGCCGGCGCCGGCCGCGCCGATCAGCTGGTCGCATTCTTCGGGCACCCGGCCGTGCGCGAACAGGCCGCGCGGCTGCATGCGGCCGGCGTACAGGGATTCTGAACGGTCGCGTCGAAGCGCACTCTGTACGCGATGCCTGTGTGGGCGGCTTTCGTGTGAGCGGCTTCAGCCGCGATGCTCTTGTGGCATGCCGAAGAGCGTCGCGGCTGAAGCCGCTCACAACACTCAAAATCGCCAGCGGATCACGGTCGGCGGACTCGGCCTGGGTGGAGTGATGCCTGATGAATGGCGCGCACTCGACGCCGGCCAGGTCGCCTCGATTTCGCGGCGCAGGGTGGGCGCTGCCCACCGCCGCAGGAGCGCACCGAAGTGCGCGAATGCTCTGGAGAACGCCCGGAGCCCACCCTGTGGGCGAATGCTCTTCGCTGGCACCCGATAAGGGCATCGCGCACAGGGTGCGCTCCTACCGGCGTCGCGCAACCCGTCCGGAGCCCGCTTGCGGGCGATGCTCTTGCGAGTCCCAAAGCTAAAGCATCGCCCGCGAGCGGGCTCCTTACACAACATTGAAAATCGCTTGACAGCGAACAGAGTGTCTACAAAAGCGGCATCCAGATACCCGCTCAGCTCTTGAGCTCGCCGTCGAGGTAGTACCAGCGATCGTGTTCGCGCACGAAGCGGCTGGTCTCGTGCTGGCGTTGCGCGCGACCGCCGCCGAGACGATAGCGGGCGACGAACTCGATGGTCGCGCGCTGCCCGTCATCGGTTCGCTGCCGCCGGATTTCCAGCCCCAGCCAGGTCGGTGCCGGCTGCTGTGCGGCCAGCCGCAGCGTGGCCGGGCGGGTATCGGCATGCCAGCTGGCCAGCAGGTAATCCTCGCGCAACAGCACGTAGGCGCTGTAGCGTGCGCGCATCAGTTGCTCGGCGGTCGCCGCCACCGCGCCGTCGTGCAATGGACCGCAGCATTGCGTGTAGCCGGCCGTATTTCCACACGGGCAGGGCGTCATCGTGTCGATCGACTTCATGCCGTCTTTGTACCCGGTTTGGCGGTTTTTCTACAGCCGGTTACAGCCGCGTCGCCAGATCCGGCAACGGTTGTTGGCCGGCATCGCGATATCCTCGACCAGCGCAAAGCCGGCACGTTCCGCCAGGGCGTCGACCGCCGCGGCGTCGCGGATCGCCATGTGGGCGCCGCGTTCGCGCAGCCATTGATCGAAGGCGGCATTGCTGTCGCTGCTGTAGCGGCCCTGATCGTTGAACGGGCCGTAGACGATCAGCAAGGCGCCGTCGCTGGTGGCCCCGGGCAGATGGGCGAACAGCTGCTCCACCTCGGACCAGCCCATGATGTGCAGGGTGTTGGCGCTGAATACCGCGTCGAACGTCGCGTCCGGCCATGCGCCGGCCACGTCCAGCTCCAGCGGCGCCGGCGTGTTCGGCAGCGCCGCCTCGTCCAGCCAGGCGCGGATGCCGGGCAGGTTTTCGGCGCGGTCAGAGGTTTGCCAGATCAGATGAGGCATGGCTGCAGCAAAATGCACCGCATGCTGACCGGTGCCGCTGCCGATCTCCAGCACGCGCCGGCGGTCTGCAAAGCGGTCGCGCAGCACGGCAAGGATCGGTTCGCGATTGCGCTCGCACGAGGGCGCGTGCGGCTTGTCCACGCCCGGACTAGACCGGGCGGCCACGCAGTACGCGCGCCGGCAGCATCAGCAGCGCAGCGAGGAACGCGAATACCGCGGTCACCGTGATGCCGACCAGCCGCAGCGGCAGCAACAGCAGCCAGACGACCGGATACAGCACCAGCGCCAGCAGCGCCAGCGGCCAGCAGAACACCAGCAGCAACAGCCAAAGCAGGAAACCGGCCATGACACGACCTCGCGATGTCGGGAACAGGCCAGACTTTACCGCAGACCCGGACTGGCGCGTAGATGACTCTCGCCACCCTTCGGCTCGACGAGCAGCGGCTTACGCCAGCGGATTCACGCCGATCAGCCACAGGTGCAGCCAGAGGGCGAAAGCGACCCAGGCTGCGAGCCCGATCGCCACGGCCCATGCATCG
The DNA here is from genome assembly GCA_028871555.1 of Lysobacteraceae bacterium. Classification (GTDB taxonomy): domain Bacteria; phylum Pseudomonadota; class Gammaproteobacteria; order Xanthomonadales; family Rhodanobacteraceae; genus Rhodanobacter. The sequence goes on along the minus strand of JAGWNA010000039.1, from coordinate 23,229 downwards.
CCCGCCAGCGTACCGTCGGGGTAATGGGTATCGGTGCGGCGGTCGCGCCGCCGCGATACCGCGAACAGCACCACGGCCCACAGCAGGAACGCGCCGAACAGCACCACGTCATGCAGCATGCCGGTGGCCAGCAGATGGCCGGACGCCCACAGCAGTACGGCCAGCACCTGCGGGTGGCCGAGCTTCGCCTTGAAATGGTTGCGCGGCACGCGCGCCGCGAAAAACAGCACGAATGCGAGCAAGGTGAACAAGGCATTGAGATGGCGCAGCCCCAGCGGCGGCACGTACAGCAGCACGGGTTGCTGCCGCGCCAGTGCGAAGCCCCAGCAGATCAGCACGAAGCCGACGATCGAGACCAGGGCATACAGGTCCTTCCAGCGTTTCGCCCCGAGCCGCTCGACCTGCCGGCCGCGCCAGCCGTCGGCGAAGATGCGCAGCGAATGCACGCCGAGAAAAATCAGCAGACCGGGTATCAGCACCAGCATGACGGTTTCCCCCATCGCAACGGTGTGCCGAGTATAGGCGCTGCAGGCGCGGTCAGGCGGTCCGTTCGATGCCGATGGCCAGTGCCTGCGCACCGTCGCGCAACGTGACGGTGCCGGCGGCCGGCGTCGATGCCCGCCAGGCATCGCCGGCCTGCAGCGTGCCGTCGGCCGTATCGATTTCGCCGTGGGCGGCATAGACGAGGACGGTTTGCGGATCGAGCCGGCGCACGCCCGGTTCGCGCCACACATCCACCGTGCCGCGCGCCAGCGCCCGCCGCACCATCAGGTTGAAGTCGCGGGTCGGGCCGGCGACCAGCCGCACGGACACCTGCGCCTCGCCGGGAAAGGCGAACGGCGCCAGCGGCGTGGCCAGCGCATGCTCGCGGCCGTCGTCCAGCGCCATCGTGAAGCCGGCGCCGTCGAGCAGCACGATGTGCCGGTCGATGCCGGGGAAGAGGGAGAACGGTGCGGCGCTGTCGACCTCGGCCACGCTGACCCGCCACAGGAAATCGCCGCTGCCGGCCGTGGACGGCTGGACGGCTATCTGGCGCGTTCTGCCAAGCCCGTTCTTCCACGCCTGCGGCAGGCAGTCGTGCGCGCGGACGATCGACGAATTCATGCGTTCCTCTCGATCACCTGGCGGAATGGCGGCAGCGCACGGAGCATGCCGCTGCCATAGCGCCGGGTGACCACCCGGCGGTCCAGCAGCACGATGCGGCCGCGATCGGTTTCGTTGCGGATCAGGCGGCCGCAGTATTGGGTGAGCAGGCGCGTCGCCTCGGGCACGCTGACCTCGATGAACGGGTTGCGCCCGCGCGACTCCAGCCATTCGGCATAAGTGGCGCCGACCGGGTCGGTCGGCACCGCGAACGGCAGCTGGGTGATCACCACGGTCTCGCACAGCTTGCCGGGCAGGTCCAGGCCTTCGCCGAACGAGGCCAGCCCGAACAGCGTGCTGCCCTTGCCCGCCTCGATGTCGGCGCAGTGTTCGGCGACCAGCTGCGATTTGCCCAGCGAACCCTGCGCGCGCACCTTGCGCACGTGCGCGATCGGCAGTTTCTGCAGCACGCGATCGAGTTTCGCGCGCGAGGTGAACAGCACCAGATTGCCGGCATTCCAGTCGAGGTTGCCGGCCAGCCAGTCGCTGATTTCGTCGGCGTGCGCCTCGCGCGCGTCCGGCAGCGTGCGCATCGAGGGCACTTCCAGCTGCGCCTGGCTGGGCAGGTCGAACGGCGAGGGCAGGCTCAGGCAGGCCGCATCGTCAGGCAGTCCCACCGAGTCGGCGAAGCCGCGGAAGTTGCCGCCCGCGCTCAAGGTGGCCGAGGTCATCACCACGCCGCTGGCATTGCCCCACAGCACGTTGCGCAACAGGCCGCTGGCGGATACCGCCGAGGCGTGGCAGACCAGCTGCTCGCCGCTGATCGTGACCCAGCGCGCCAGCGGCGGCGCCTCGTCCGGATCGCTGGCGGACCATGCGCGCCAGCAGCGCGCCTGCTTCTCGATGCGCTCCAGCGCCATGCCCAGTTCGCGCGACAACGCCTCCTGGGTGGGGCCGCCATCGGTCATTTCGACCACTGCACGGCGCACCGCGGCGAGCCAGCGCTGCACTTCGCCGGTACTGACGCCGAGCAGGCGCGCATGGTCCACCCATGGCTGCGGCAACTGGCCCAGCGAACCGCGGTACATCGGCTCGCTCTCGGCCGGATCGGGCAGCCAGGCGAGGCGGATATCCTTTTCCAGCTCCTCCAGCGCGTCGCTCAGCTGCTGCAGCTTCGCATCGCCCTGATCGAGGCTGAGTTTGCCCAGGGTCTGCTTGTCGGTCAGCGAATACGCCGCGTGCACCTGGCGGCCGAGCCGGCTCAGCTGGCGCACGGTGGCATTCATGAAGACCTCGGCGGTGCCGCGTTCGATCGCCTTGCCGGGTATGTGATGGCCTTCGTCGAAGACGTACAGCGTCTCGTCGGGGCGCGGCAGGATCACCCCGCCCCACGCCTGAATGCCGCCGCCCCCGTCCTCGCCCGGCATGGTGAGGTCGGCCAGCACCAGATCCTGGTTGGCGACGATGATCTCGGCGTCGTCCACCGCGCGGCGGGCGATGAAGAACGGACAGATCATGAACTGGCCGCATTTGCGGTTGGTGCAGCCGCCCGCGCTGGTGGTCACCATCGGACGCAGCAGGTCGCTGACCGTTTCGGGCGCGCTGTCCATGTCGCCGTTCCACTCGCCGCGGTCGAACGCGGCGTTCAGCCTGGCCAGCGCCTGCTTGTCGCGCGGCTGCGGCGGTTTCGCCCACAGGGCGAGATCCGCATCGAAGCCGGCCAGGCCCAGCTGGCCGGAATCGTTGAGGCTGTTGGCCGCCATGCGCAGATTGCGCGGGCACAGATAGCGCCCGCGGCCCTTGGCCAGAGCCACCTTCGCCTCGATGCCGTTGATTTGCAGGTACAACGGGATGTCCCGCTGTACCAGCTGCTCTTGCAGCGCCACGGTGGCGGTGGCGATCAGCAACTTCTTTTTCTGCGAGCGTGCCACCGCCACTCCGGCGATCAGGTAGGCCATCGACTTGCCGGTGCCGGTCGGTGCCTCGATCACCGCCACCCCGCCCGTCGTGCCGAAGGCCTTGGCCACCTCGGCGATCATGCGGCCCTGCGATGCGCGTGCGCGAAAGCCCGGCAGCCCGTCTTTCAGGCGTGCATAGGCGGCGCGGATGGCGTCCTTGGTAGTATCGGTGAGCATGCGCAAACTGGAAGCGGGCCGTCCATGTTACGGCATCGATGTCGCAGATCGCAGCGCAGGGGAGCTTCCAGGCTCAAGCCGGGAGCGCAGCGGCCGATGATCCGGCATCGGCCGGCCGGGCCAGGCCCGACAGCCGGCTCGAAGCCAGTGAAGCCGGGCGCAGGCAAGACGGTTTTTGTCCGGCGCCCCGGAACACGTTTTGCCGGGGATTTATATGTAACATCAACCGAAAGTTCACCCGAGTACCGCGATGCGATGAAGCAACAGCGTGCCCCTGAACTGGCCATGCCAGCCGCGGCGGAGCAGCTGGCATGGCTGGGCAGCCTGATCGAGGCGGCCACACCGATGGAAGTCGCGGCGGCGATCGTGGCATTGGCGCAGTCCCTGCCCGGTTGCGAGTCGGCCAGCCTGCTGTGTGGCGCCTGCGAGGCCCATGCGCCGTTTGGGGCCGCCGTGGCACCGACCGAGATCGCCTGGGCACAAGGCGCACTGGGCGGCGACGGGCTTCGTCTCAGTGACGACAGTCGACGGGTGGCATGGCGGCTGCTGGCGGACGAACGGGTCCTGCTGCTGCTGCATTTCGCCGACGCCCAGACTGCGCCGCATTTGCGCGAGGTGCTCGCCGCGCGCTTCGCGCTGGCCGGCCTCCACCTGCGGCGCGCGCTGCAGCTGGCCGACCTGCAGGCTTCGCACAAGCAGTTGGAGCGTTCGGAAAACCTGCAGCGAGCGCTGTTCGCGATCACCGACCTGTCCGGTTCCGATCTGGACATGCCGAAAATGCTGCGCGGCATCCACATGATCGTCAGTACCTTGATGTACGGCGAAAATTTCTTCATCGTGAGATACGACCGCGAACGCGGCATGATGCGCTTCCTCTACTACGCCGATGTCGAGGACGAGGATGTTTTCGACATTGCGACCGAGTATTCGCTGGAAAACATGCATTACTCGCTGACCTGGCATCTGCTGACCGGCGGCAGGCCGATGATGGGCAGCATGCAGCAGCTGCGCGAACAGGTGGATGGGCCACTGGTGCCGATAGGTCCGGATTGCGTCGACTGGCTGGGGGTGCCGATGCTGCGCAATGGCCAGGTGCATGGCGCGCTGGTGGTGCAGAGCTACCGTGAGGGTATCCGTTTTTCGAATGACGACCGTGCATTGCTGGAATTCGTCGGCAGCCACATTCTTACCGCGCTGGAGCGCAAGCAGAGCAAGGACGATCTGGAGCTGGGCGTGCGCCTGCGCACGCAGGAACTGGCCGAGGCCAACCGTGGCCTGAAGCAGGAGGTCGAGGAGCGCCAGCGTGCCGAGCGGTTGCAGGCCGCGCTGTTCCAGCTCGCCCAGCTGGCCACCGCCGACATCGACGAGAGCGAGTTCTACCAGCGTGTGCATGACGTGGTGGCCGAGCTGCTGTATGCGGAGAACTTCTACATAGCCCTGCTTTCGCAGGACCGCACGGAGCTGTCTTTTCCGTACTACCTGGACACCGACGTGCGCAGCATGCCGGCGCGCCCGCTCGCTCATGGTCTGAGCGAATACGTCTTGCGCACAGCCAGGCCTTTGCTGGTGCGGCGGGCCGACATCGATGCGCTGGTCGCGCAGGGTGAAGTGGTGCCGCGGAACGTCGGTCAGCCGGCGACCTGCTGGCTGGGCGTGCCGCTGCTGGTGGGTGAGGAGGTGATCGGCTTGGTGACGGTGCAGAGTCTGGTCGAGGAGATCGATTACAACGAAGCCGATCAGGTGCTGCTGTCTTTCGCCGCCCTGCAGATCGCCAACAGCATCCATCGCCGGCGTACGGCGGTGTCGTTGCATGAGGCCAATGCGCAGCTCGAACAACGGGTGGAGGAGCGCACGCAGGAGTTGCGCGAGCAGATCCGCCAGCGCGAGCAGGTACAGCAGCAACTGAAGCATCAGGTGATGCACGACCCCTTGACCGGCTTGCCCAACCGCGGCTTTCTGCATGACCGGCTCGACCGGGTGCTGGGCATGCTGCAACGCGAGCCGACGCGACGCTGCGCGCTGCTGTACCTGGATGTCGACCGTTTCAAGGTGGTCAACGACAGCCTCGGCCATCTGGCCGGCGACGACTTTCTGAAGGCCGTCGCCAACCGCCTGCTTTACTGCGTGCGCGATCCGGACGTGGTGGCGCGACTGTCCGGCGACGAATTCGCGATATTGCTGGAGGATGTGCCTCTGCCCGAAACCGCGGTGAAGGTGGCCCGGCGCATCTTGCGCATCCTGGGCGCGCCGCTGCAGCTGGCCGGCATGGAGCTGGAGCCGTCGGCCAGCATCGGCATCGCGATCGGCGACAGCCGCTACGACAGCAGCGACGAGGTGCTGCGCGACGCCGACATCGCGCTGTACCGCGCAAAGGACCGGGGGCGCAAGCGCTTCGAGATGTTCGACGAGTCGTTGGCCAAGGACGTGGTCGACGTGCTCACGCTGGAGGCGGAACTGCGCCACGCGCTGCAGCACGATGAGTTCGAGCCGTATTTCCAGCCGATCTGCCGGCTCGACGGCGATGGCGTGGTGGGCTACGAGGCGCTGATCCGCTGGAACCACCCGCAGCGCGGCGTACTCAAGCCGACGGAGTTCATCAGGATCGCCGAGGACAGCGGGCTGATCGAGGCGATCGACTGGCGCATGTTCGAGCTCAGTTGCACGCGGTTCAAACGGCAGGGTGCCAGCGAGGCATTCATCACGATCAACGTGTCGGCCCGGCATCTGCGCCACGCGGCTTTCGATCAGCGGTTGCTGCAACTGCTCGAGCGCGTCGGCCTGCCGCCCTCGCGCCTGATCGTCGAGGTCACCGAAGGCGCGCTGCTGGACGACCCCGCACACGTGCGCGCCACGCTGGACCGGTTGCGCGAAGCCGGCGTCGGTGCGGCGCTGGATGATTTCGGCACCGGTTATTCCTCGCTCAGCTACCTGCACTCGCTGCCCTTGCGCATGCTGAAGATCGACCAGGCCTTCGTGTGCGAACTGGACCAGGAGGACAATGCCAACAGCACCCCGGTGGTGGTGGCGATCCTGGCACTGGCGCGTGCGCTGGGCATCCAGGTGATCGCCGAGGGCATCGAGACGCCGGCGCAGCGCGAGGCCCTGCTCGGCATGGGATGCGAATTCGGCCAGGGCTACCTGCTGGGCCGCCCGGCGCCGATCAGGCACCGGCTGCAGGCGGACACGGACATCGCATGAATCGATCTGCGCGGCGGGCCAGCGCCGTCATTCAGGCCGTTGCCGCGAACCTGCGCAACGCTTGCTCGAAGACCTCCGGCGGCTGGCCGCCCGAAATCAGGTGCTGCCCGTTGATGACGATCGCCGGCACCGAGTGGATGCCGCGCTGCAGGTAGAACTGTTCCTGCGTACGCACGTCGTCGGCATATGCGTGGCCCGAGAGTATCTGCCGCGCACGTTCGCCATCCAGTCCCACCTCGGCGGCCAGCCGCCGCAGCGTGTCGTGCGAACTCACGTCCTCGCCGTCGCTGAAATACGCCCTCAGCAGGGCCTGTTTCAGCGGCAACTGGCGACCTTCCAGCGCGGCCCAGTGCAGCAGCCGGTGCGCATCGAACGTGTTGTAGACGCGGCTGCGTCGATCCATCCGGAAGGTGAAGCCCAGCAACTGGCCACGCGCACGGATCGCCTCGCGATTGGCGTCGATCTGCTCCGGCGTGCCGCCGTATTTCTGCAGCAGATGCTCGGTGGAATCCTGCCCCTGCGGAGGCATCTGCGGGTTCAGCTCGAACGGCTGGAAATGGATCTGCGCCGACACCTCGCCCGACAGCCTGGCCAGCGCCTGCTGCAGCGACGCCAGGCCGATCGCGCACCACGGGCAGGAAACGTCGGAGACGAAGTCGATACGCAGGGGGGTGGGCGCAGGCATGGCGAAACCTCAGGCAGCGGATATCGAATCACAAATGGGTGTGGCGAGGCATGCTTCAAGGCGCCGTCGCTTCTGCTCCGAATCCAGTCGGCTTGGCCCGGCCCGGCCTTCTTGCGGCTCTCGCGCAGCAGGGCGCCGATGTCCTGCGGGGTCCGGATGAACATGATGGCTTCGGAGTCGCCGTACGACGACATCATGAAATGTCGGCGATCGTGGAGCATGCAGCCATGTCGTCGCTCGTTGACAATATCCGGCAGGCTTCAGCTTTTCAGGATGTCTCGAGCTACCGCCTCGGCCACCTTGATGCCGTCCACGGCGGCGGAGAGGATGCCGCCGGCATAGCCGGCGCCTTCGCCGGCGGGATACAGGCCGCGGGTGTTGAGGCTCTGCAGGCTGTCGTCGCGCCTGATGCGCACCGGCGAGGAGGTGCGCGTTTCGACGCCGGTAAGGATGGCGTCGTGCATCGCATAGCCCCTGATCTGCCGCTCGAACGCGGGCAGCGCCTCGCGGATCGCGGCGATCGCATAGTCGGGCAGCGCGCTGTCCAGGCTGCCCAGCGTGACGCCGGGTTTGTACGATGGCTGCACGTCGCCGAATTCATGCGAGGCACGGCCGGCGAGGAAATCGCCGACCCGCTGCGCGGGCGCGCTGTAGTTTTCGCCGCCGAGCGTGAACGCGTGGCTTTCCAGCGCGCGCTGCAGGGCGATGCCGGCGAGTGGGCCGCCACTCGGGTCGAACGGCACGAAGTCCGACGGCTCGATGCCGACCACCACCGCCGCGTTCGCGTTGCGCTCGTTGCGCGAGTACTGGCTCATGCCGTTGGTGACCACGCGGCCGGGTTCGCTGGTGGCAGCCACCACGGTGCCGCCGGGGCACATGCAGAAGCTGTACACCGAGCGCCCGCCTTTGCCGTGATGCACCAGCTTGTAGTCGGCCGCGCCGAGCAGCGGGTGGCCGGCCTGCGGACCGAAGCGGGCGCGGTCGATCACCGATTGCGGATGCTCGATGCGGAAGCCGATCGAAAAGGGCTTTGCCTCCAGATGTACGCCGCGTGCGTGCAGCATGGCGAAGGTGTCGCGCGCGCTGTGGCCGAGCGCCAGCACCACATGGTCGGCGCGCAGCTGCTCGCCGCCGGCCAGGGACACACCTCGCACCTGGCGCGTGTCGCCGGCACCGGTCTCGACCAGCAGGTCGTCGACGCGCTGGCCGAAACGGATCTCGCCGCCCAGCGATTCGATCGTGGCGCGCATGTTCTCCACCATCGTCACCAGCCGGAACGTGCCGATGTGCGGCTTGCCGAGGTAGAGGATTTCCTCGGGCGCACCGGCCTTGACGAATTCGGTGAGCACCTTGCGGCCGTGGTGCTGCGGGTCGCGGATCTGGCTGTACAGCTTGCCGTCGGAAAACGTGCCGGCGCCACCCTCGCCGAACTGCACGTTGGATTCGGGATGCAGCGTGCGCTTGCGCCACAGGTCCCAGGTGTCCGCGGTGCGTTCGCGCACCGCCTTGCCGCGTTCGAGGATGATCGGGCGGAACCCCATCTGCGCCAGCAGCAGCCCCGCGAACAACCCGCATGGCCCGGTGCCGATCACCAGCGGACGCAGCGGCAGGCCCGCCGGTGCACGGGCGACAGGACGGTAGCGGGTGTCCGGCGTGGGCTGGATGCGGGGGTCGTCGGCATGGCGCCGCAGCAGTTCGGCTTCCAGCGGGGTTTCGACATCCAGCGCGTAGATCAGCATGATCGCGCCGCGCTTGCGTGCGTCGTAGCTGCGCTTGGCGACGGTATATCCGGTCAGCGCGGCGGCCTCGATGTCCAGCCGCCTGAGGATCGCGGCGGCCAGCGCGTCCGCCGGATGATCCAGCGGCAGCTTGAGGTCGGTCAGTCGCAACATGGGGTTTCGGGATCCGATAACTGGAATGAATCGGCGGATTTTCGCAGATATCGCACGGATGCCACGGCATGTACGAACGGCCGTAGGAGCGCACCTTGTGCGCGAAAGCTTTTTGCCGACGTCTCGGCAAAGCCTTTCGCGCACAGGGTGCGCTCCTACAAGGCCGGGTGCGATCAGGGGCTGCCGATGAAGTCGGTCTTGCCGATCGCGGTACCCGCCTCGCGCAGGATGTCGTAGGCGGTGGTGCAGTGGAAGAACACGTTCGGGATGACGAAGTGCAGCAGGTAGGCCTGGCCCTCGAAGTTCAGCTCGCCGCTGCGCATCTTCAGATGGATCGGCCGGGTTTCGCTGCCGTCGATCTGTTCGGGCTTGAACGCCTTGAGGTAGTCGAGCACGCGGTCGATCCGCGCATACAGCTGCTCGAGCGTGGTTTCGGTGTCATCGAACTGCAGCGGCTCGACGCCGGCCAGGCGGGCGGCGCCGTTCTTGGCCATGTCGGTGGCGATCTGCACCTGCTTGACCAGCGGCAGCATGTCGGGGATCAGCCGGGTCTGCAGCAGCACTTCATCGGTGACGTTCTTCGCCCTGGCGTGCGCCTCGCCTTTCTTGAGCACGTGTGCGAGGTTGCCCAGTGCGCGGACGAAGACGGGGACGCTGGCCTGGTACATGGAGAGTGTCATGGGGATTGCTCCGGTGGGGTGGGTGGTGGGGGATGTTCTGGGGGCGGCGCGCGTCAAGTCGCGTTGTCGACCCACGCCGCGACCGCGGCGGGCTGTTCGAGATGCAGGTGATGGCCACCGTCGAGATGGCTGACGGCGATGTGCGGCACGCACGCGGCACGTGCCTGCATCTGTGGGCTGGGCAGGTAGGCCGTGGCCGGTTGCGCCAGCAACAGTGCGGTGGGTGCGGCGATGCCGCGCAGCAGCGCGTGGATCTGTGTTTCGGCCAGCCGCAACCCGGTGGGCCGGGTCAGCCGCGGGTCGCTGCGCCAGCGCCAGCCGCCATCGGCTTGCAGCAGGCCGCGTTCGACGATCGGCCGTGCCAGATCAGCGCGCAGGCCGCTGGCGATGCCGCGTGCACCGATCGCCTGCTCGACGCTGTGGAACAGCCGCAGCGGCTTGCCGTTGTCACCGCGCGGCGCGAGCGCGTCGCGGAAACGTTGCAGGGTCTGCGTGCCGTCGTCACCGAGCGGACCCAGCCCTTCGATCAGCAGCAGGCGTTCGATGCGCAGCGGCGCGGCGGCGGCCACCAGTGCGGCGATGCCGGCGCCCAGCGAATGGCCGAGCAGGGCATAGCGGTCCAGTTGCAGGGCATCGGCGGCTTCGAGCACCGTGCGCACATGGTCGAGAAAGTGATAACCGGCGCCCGCCGGCAAGTGCGCGGAGTGGCCGTGACCGGGCAGATCCAGTGCGATCACCCGATACCGCGCGGCCAGCAGCGGCGCCAGCAGCGCGAAGCTGCCGGCGTTGTCGAGCCAGCCGTGCAGCGCCAGCAGCGGCGTCGCCGCGGCGTCGCCCCACACTTGCGCGCGCAGCACCCGATGCGCCAGCGCGATGGTGCGCTCAGTCGGTGCGGGCACGTTGCTGCGCTCGTTGCTGCGCCGCGGCCCGACGCTGCAGCGCGGCGGCGGCATCGTAGTCGGCGGCGAATTCCGGCCAGCCCTGGGTATGCTGGAGCACCAGCGCCGCGAGGCTGTCGACCTGTTCGGCGCTGTCGTTGAGCGCGGGAATGTAGCGCAGGGCTTCGCCGCCCGCCGCGGTGAAGAATCCGCCGTTCTGCATGGCGATTTCCTCCAGCGTTTCCAGGCAGTCCACCGCGAAACCGGGGCAGGCGACATCGAGCTTGCGCACGCCTTCGGCCGCCAGCCGGCGTACCGTGGCGTCGGTGTACGGCTGCAGCCAGCGCTCGCGGCCCACGCGCGACTGGAAGCTGACGAGCAACCGGTCTTCGCCCAGGCCAAGGCGTTCGCGCAGCAGTCGCGCGGTGGCGTGGCACTGGCAGAAATACGGGTCGCCGGCCAGCAGGTAGCGCTCGGGAATGCCGTGGAACGACAGCAGCAGCCTGTCGCCGCGGCCGTGGGTCTGCCACCAGCGTTCGATGCTGCGCGCCAGCGCCTCGATGTGGCCGGGGTCGTCGTGGTAGTCGTTGATGATGCGCAGCTCCGGCGGCCAGCGCAGGGTCTTGATGCTATCCGCCACCGCATCGATCACCGAGCCGGTGGAGGTGCCCGAGTATTGCGGATACAGCGGCAGCACCAGCAGCCGGCGCACGCCATCGCGCTGCAGCTGTTCGATCGTGTGCGGCACCGAGGGCTCGCCGTAGCGCATCGCCAGCGCCACGCGGATCGGAGCGCCCGGCCGCCGCCGCGTCAATGCGCTCTGCAGGCCGGCGGCCAGCGCCTCGCTGCCGCAGCGCAAGGGGGAGCCTTGTTCGGTCCAGACCTTTGCATAGGCGTGCGCCGAACGTGCCGGACGCGTGCGCAGGATCACGCCATGCAGGATCGGCCGCCACAGCCAGCGCGGGTATTCGATCACTCGCGGATCGCCGAGAAACTCGGCCAGGTATGGCCGCACCGCACCGGCCGTGGGAGCGGTCGGCGTCCCCAGATTGACCAACAGAACGCCAGCCTGAACGGGCTGGTCGAGCGGTCCATGGGAATAGCCGGCAAGGCCGGTATAGTTGTTGTGTGGCATCGCGGCACATGTGCTGAACCAGTGGTGGAGTCTGCCACAAGCCTCGTGCGCCGCGGTGCGTTCCCCCATCCCGAATGACCTGGAGCTGCCCATGTTCAAGCAACCACTGCATCGCCTGCTGCTGATCGGCATGGCCCTGCTGCTGCCCGCGCTGGCGGCGCATGCCGAGGATCCGCCGCTGGTGCGCGCAACCAATGCGGTGCACGTGCTCGACGACATCATGAAGGCGCCGGACAAGTCGATTCCGCAGGATCTGCTGCGCGACGCCAAGGCGATCGCGGTGATACCTGACATGATCAAGGCCGGCTTCATCTTCGGCGGCCGCCGCGGCGAGGGGCTGATCTCGATCAAGAGTCCGGACGGCACCTGGTCCAATCCCAGCTTCATCACCATGACCGGCGGCAGTGTCGGTTTCCAGGCGGGCGTTTCCTCGACCGACGTGATCCTGGTGTTTCGCACCCAGCGCGGGGTGGATTCGATCGTGCGCGGCAAGTTCACGCTCGGCGCCGACGCCGCGGCCACGGCCGGCCCGGTCGGGCGTACCGCCACGGCGGCCACCGATGCCCAGATGAAGGCCGAGATCTACTCCTATTCGCGCACCCGCGGCCTGTTTGCCGGCGTGGCGCTGGACGGTGCGGCACTGCGCATCGATTACGACGCCAACGCAGCTGTCTACGGTCCCGGCATCACGCCGCGGCGCATCTTTGAAGGCGGTGTCAGCAACGTACCCGGGCCGGTGGTCGATTTCCGCGACCGCCTGGAGGAATACACCTCCCGCTAGAGCTTGCGACAGGCCGGCCCGCTACCCGCATCGGGGTTGTTCGAGGTGCCCGTCAGTACAGATCGATCGGGTCGACATCCAGCGACCAGCGGACCCGCCGTGCCGACGGGAGTGCCGTCAGCTGCAGCTGCCAGCTGCGCAGGATGCCGTGCAGGCTGCGGCGGCTGGCTGCTTCGAGCAGCAACTGACCGCGATGACGGCCGGCGCGCAGCGGCATCGGCGCGGGCATCGGGCCGGCAATCTGCAACGGTCCGCCACCCGGCAACGCCGCATGCGCGGCGGCGAGAAACACATCGACCTGCTCGCGCTGCGGCGCATCGGCGCGCAACAGCACCTGGTGGCTGTAGGGCGGCAACTGGATCTGCCGGCGCTCGGCCAGCAGCTCGCGCGCAGCGGCAGCATAACCGTGCGCCAGCAGCCCGCGCAGCAGCGGATGTTCCGGCTGGTGGGTCTGCAGCAACACCAAGCCGGGTTTGCGCGCCCGCCCGGCGCGCCCGGCAACCTGCACCACCAGCTGCGCCAGCCGCTCGCCGGCGCGAAAATCCATGCTGTGCAGGCCTTCGTCCACGCCCACGATAGCCACCAGGGTGAGGTTGGGCAGATCGTGGCCCTTGGCCAGCATCTGGGTGCCGACCAGGACTGCCGGCTGATCGTCGCGCAAGGTGTCGAGCAGCTGCTCGAAGGAGTCGCGGCGGCGGGTGGTTTCACGGTCCACGCGCAGCACCGGCACCTGCGGGAATCGCGCGATCAGCGCTTCTTCCAGCCGTTCGGTGCCCTGGCCCTGCGGTTTCAGGTCGCCGGCAGCGCAGCTGGGGCAGGCGACCGGCATGCCCTGGCGAAAGTCGCAGTGATGGCAGATCAGCTGGCGGCGCCCGGCATGCAGGGTCAGCGGTCGTTCGCAGCGTGGACACTCGGCATGCCAGCCGCAGTTGTGGCACAGCAGCACCGGCGCATAGCCGCGGCGGTTGCGGAACACCAGCACCTGTTCGCCGCGTGCCAGGGTCCGTGCGACCGCCGTCAGCAATGCCGGCGACAGGCCATGCTCCAGCTGCTGCGCGCGCATGTCGATGATCTGCACCTGCGGCGGCCGGGTCGCACCGGGGCGGGCGCGCAGATGCAGGGTGCGATAGCGGCCGGATTCCGCATTCGCCAGCGATTCCAGCGATGGCGTACCGGAACCCAGCAGCACCGGCACGCCCAGCGCGCGGGCGCGCACCAGCGCCAGGTCGCGGGCGTGATAGCGAAAGCCCTCCTGCTGCTTGTAGGCGCTGTCGTGTTCCTCGTCGACGATGATCAAGCCGGCCTGTGGCAGCGGCGTGAACACCGCCGAGCGGGTGCCCAGGATCACCCTGGCGCTGCCGTTGCGGGCGCGCAGCCAGGCGCGGGCGCGATCGCCCTCGGACAGGCTGGAGTGCAGCACTTCGATCATCACGCCGAGGCGTTCGCGCAAACGGCGCACGGTCTGCGGCGCGAGGCCGATTTCCGGGACCAGCAACAACACCTGTCCGCCTTGCGCCAGCACCTGTTCGATCAGCGCCAGGTAAACCTCGGTCTTGCCGCTGCCGGTGACGCCATCGAGCAGGAACGGCTGGTAGGTGCCCAGGCTGGTGCCGACCGCGGTGACGGCCAACTGCTGCTCTGCACTGAGTGGTGGCGCCGGCGAGGCGGGCCAGGTGCGGTCGACGGGGGCGCGTTCGCTGCGTTCGAGCAGCCCGGCAGCGGCCAGCCGCCGCGCCGCCGCGCGCCAGCCGGGCAGGCCTGCAGTCAGCTGCTGCGCGCTCAGCGGGCCGTCGGCCAGCAGTGCCAGCAATGCCATGCTGCCGCCGCGCCGGCTGCCGGCCTTGCGGGCGCTGTGACCGGCGGCGCTGAGCGACCAGTATTCCCCGTCGATCGCCGGCAACGGCCGGGGGGTACGCAGAGCCAGCGGCAGGGCATTGACATAGGCCTCGCCCGGCGCGCCGAGCCAATAGTCGGCGGCCCAGGCCAGGGTGCGCATCAGCTCGGGGTCAAGCAATGGGGTGGCATCGAGCAAGCGGATGGCCTGCTTCAGCCGATGGCTGCCAACCGCCGCCTCCGCGTCCGGCGTCACCACGATCCCCACCAGTCTGCCGCGGCCAAACGGCACCAGCACCCGGCTGCCCGCGTGCGCTTCGCCCACGGCAGGCAGCAGATAATCGAACAGGGTCGGCAGCGGCAGCGGCAGGGCGACGCGAAGGACGGTAGGCATGGTTACCTCGTGACCGGCCAGTGTAACCGTGCCATCTCTGCAGCCATCGTGTCGACTGCCGTGCCGTCGGGAAATGCCGTGGCGAGGACAGTTGCGCATATCAGCTCCCGGACAATCGAGGAGCCAGACATAAGTTGCTCACTGCTTGGAGGTTTTCCGCTTATCCACAAGATTTGTGGATAAGTCTGTGGATACCACGGGGAAGGCGTTCCCCGAGGCGTGCCGTGGCGCCTTTCATCTCAACTTGACGAAATATTGAACAGCCAAAAAAAATGATGCGGATCAATATGTTGAAAATTCCGATCAGGCACCCATCATGCGATCGTCAAAATTCCGGCAGGAGTCTTGACAGGCCGGTGACGCTGTGCAAAACGCGCCACCGCCGGCTTTGCGCAAGCTGGGCGGGAGGGTCCGCGCCGCCTGCGCGGCAGTTGTAGAATGTCCGGCCCTGGAACCGGCCTGCCGATGAAGCCATTACGTCCCGAGCGTGCCCATCTGGCGCACGAGATGCGTGCCACCGTGCGTCTCGCACTGCCGTTGATGCTGGCCCAGCTGGCTGCGGTAGGCGGCAATGTGATCGATGCGGTACTGGCCGGGCACGTCGGCGCGCACGTGCTGGGAGCGGTGGCGGTGGGCACCAGCATCTGGTCGCTGGGGATCGTCAGCGGCATCGGCATGATGATGGCGGTACCGCCGTCGGTGGCGCAGCTCGATGGCGCCGGCCGGCGGCATGAGGTGGGCGCGGTGTTTCGCCAGGCGCTGTGGCTGGCCTGGGGCATGGGTGTGCTGCTGTGGTTCGCAGTGCGCCATGCGGCACCGCTGATCGACGCGATCGGGGTGACGGCGAGCCTGCGCCACGACGTGCAGCGGTTCCTGCTGGCGATCAGCTGGGGCGCACCGGCGCTGACCAGTTATTTCGCGCTGCGTGGACTGTCCGAAGGCCTGTCGCTGACCCGGCCGTCGATGGTTTTCGGCCTGGGCGGGCTGGTGCTGCTGGTACCGCTCGGCTACGTGCTGATGTTCGGCAAGCTGGGGCTGTCGCCGCAGGGCGCGCACGGCTGCGGCATGGCCACGGCGCTGGTGCTGTGGCTGGAGATGCTGGGGTTCGGCGTTTATGTGCTGTGCCATCGCAACTACCGCGGGCTGGGCCTGCTCGATCGTTTCGAGGGACCGGACCTGCGGCGCATCGGCGAACTGGTGCGCATCGGCCTGCCGATGGCGGTGACCCTGCTGGCCGAGGCCGGGCTGTTCGTGGCGGCGGCGCTGATCATCAGCACGCTGGGCGAAGACGCGATCGCCAGCCATCAGGTGGCGATCAATATTGCCTCGTTGTTTTTCATGATCCCGCTCGGCCTGGCGATGGCGATCACCGTACGGGTCGGCAATGCGGTGGGCCGTGGCGACGAACGTGGCGTGCGCTATGCAGGGTTCTGCGGGATCGGCCTCACTCTCGCCACGCAGTTGTTCTCGGCGGTGCTGATGCTGGGCCTGCCGCATTTCATCGCCGCGCTGTACACCCGCGATCCCCGGGTAATCGCTCTGGCGGCGCAGCTGATCATGCTGGCCGGGCTGTTCCAGTTTTCCGACGGTATCCAGGTTGCCGCCAACGGTGCGCTGCGCGGTCTGAAGGACACCCGCGTGCCGATGGCGATCACCCTCTTCGCCTACTGGGTCATCGGCATGCCGGTGGGGTGGTGGCTTGCGTTCCACCATGGCATGGGCGCGCGCGGCATGTGGATCGGCCTGATCGCCGGCCTCAGTGTGGCGGCCGTGATGCTGTTTGTGCGGTTCTGGCGCAACGCCTGGAAGCAGCGCTGGCGTCCGCACGGCCACCGCATGACCGCGCCGGCCTGACCGGGTAGGCTAGCGCCTGTCGGGCCGTTCGTGCGGTCCGGATTTCCGCCGCTTCCCGACCCATGGAACCACCATGAGCCGGCGAAGTGTCGAAAGTCCATCCTCGCACAGCCGCATTCGCGCCTCGACCACCAGCGGCCCGACAGGCGCCAGTCACCACCAGTCCGGAAAACACGCATGCCTCCACCTCTGCCACCACGTCGCTCCGGTTCCGGTTTCGGAGCTTTTCTGCGCACAGTCGGACGGGGCATCAACACGTTCCGGCTGGTGATCATCAACCTGGTGTTTTTCAGCGTGCTGTTCATGCTGCTGTTGCTGATCGTCGGCGGGATCGCCGGCAGCCGCATGCAGCGCACGATCCAGAACAACAGCGTGCTGGTGATCAAGCCAACCGGCGCGCTGGTCGAGCAGTACAGCGCCGATCCGCTGCAGCGTGCGATGGACAGCCTGTCCGGCAATGGGCCGAAGCAGGTGCAACTGCGCGATCTGGTCGGCGCGATCGATGCGGCGGCACGGGACAAGCGCATCACCCGCATCCTGCTGCTGCCGGGTGAGCTGCAGGGCGGAGGTTTCGCCGCGTTGCACGAGGTCGGTGCGGCGCTGGATCGTTTTCGCGCAACCGGCAAGCCGGTGCTCGCATGGGCCGCCAACCTCGATCAGGGTCAGTACTACCTGGCCGCGCATGCCGACCGCCTGCTGATCGATCCGCAGGGCGGCGTGATGATCACCGGACTGGCCAACTACCGCCTGTTCTACAAGGGGCTGCTCGACAGGCTTGGTGTCGACGTGCATTTGTTCCGCGTCGGCCAGTTCAAGAGTGCGGCCGAGCCGTACATACTCGACCATGCCTCGGCCCAGTCGAAGGAAGCCGACAGCTACTGGATGGATGGCCTGTGGGACAGCTACATCGCCGAGGTCGCCGGACTGCGCAAGCTTGACCCGGCCACCTTGCGCGCCGACATCGACGATCTGCCGCAGAACATCGCCAGCACCCGGGGCGACCTGGCCCAGCTGGCGTTGAATGAACATCTGGTCGACGGCCTGGCCACCCGCGCCGAGCTGGTGGCGATGCTGCGCAAGGCAGGCGTGCCCGCGGACAGGAAGGGACATGGCTTGCGCGAGGTCGATCTGGCCCGTTATGCCGCCAGTGTGCCCGGCAACGGCAACGCATTCGCGCCGGGCGTGGCGATCGTGGTGGCCGAGGGCGAGATCGCGGGCGGCAAACAGTCGCCCGGTTCGATCGGCGGCGAATCCACGGCCGCCCTGATCCGCACCGCGCGGGAGGATCGCAGAACCAGGGCGCTGGTGCTGCGGGTCGACTCGCCCGGCGGCGAGGTGTATGCAGCCGAACAGATCCGCCGCGAAGTGGCGCTGACCCGCACGGCGGGCATTCCGGTGGTCGTGTCGATGGGCAACGTGGCGGCCAGCGGCGGCTACTGGATCTCGATGAATGCCAACCGCATCGTCGCCGATCCGAACACCATCACCGGTTCGATCGGCATCTTCGGCATGTACTATTCGGTGCCCAACACCCTGGCCAAACTCGGGGTGCAGAGCGACGGCGTGGGCACCGGGCCGATGGCCGGCGCGTTCGACATCACCCGGCCGCTCGATCCGAAGGTCGGTGCGGTGATCCAGGCGATCATCGACAAGGGCTACCGCGACTTCGTCGGCCGGGTTGCCAGCGCGCGCGGCAGGTCTTTCGATGCGATCGACGCGATCGCCCAGGGGCGGGTATGGACCGGCAAGCAGGCCCTCGATCGGGGACTGGTCGACCAACTGGGCGGGCTGCGCGCGGCCATCGCCGATGCCGCGAGTCTGGCGAAGCTGGGCAAGGCTTATCCGGTGCGCTATGTGGAAAGCCCGATGGGCGGCTTCGAGCATTTCCTGGTCGGTCTCAACCAGAGCGCCAGCGTGCGTCTCCTGCAGTCCTGGGGCGTCCACTTGCCGAACTGGGTGGCCGGGCTGTCGGCGCGCATGCCGGAGTTGCAGCTGTTGCGCAACGCCAGGCCCGGGGTACCCAACATCTATGCCGACTGCCTGTGCAGTCCGCACTGAGCGGTATGCAACACCAGTTGGCAGGCCCGGCCTCGCTGCAGGCCATCGGGGTAGGAGCGCACCCTGTGCGCGAATGCTTTTCGTTGTCTGATCCGGCAGTAGCATTCGCGCACAGGGTGCGCTCCTACCGCTCGATCCGACTGCGCTGTTTCGCGGCCTGTTTGTCGACGGTCTTCTGCACGTCCCTGGCGCGTTGCTCGTCGGCCTTCAAGGCATCGAACGGCGTGGCGACGTCGGCGGCCTTGGCCCTGGGCGCCGGCGGCTTGCCGGAGCAGGCGCCGAGGGCAAGCAGGCAAAGCAGGATGGGCAGTGGTTTCATGGCGGTTCTCCTCACATGCAGAGGTATCGAGTGTCCTGCCGTGGCCGGGCACAGGCAAGGAGCGGGTTGGCGAATCCATGGGTTGCGCCAGCCGCCTTTCGGACTTTGCTCGAGCAGGCTGTCGTGCGCACCCGCGGGCGACGCTTTAAGCTGTGCGGATGAACAGCCGCATCGATGCCTGGCAGCTGCAAGGCCATACCGCCCTGATCACCGGCGCCAGCAAGGGCATCGGCTACGCCGCGGCGCGCGAACTGGCCGGTCTGGGCGCCGACCTGCTGCTGGTGGCGCGCGATGAGGATGACCTCGAACAGGTCCGGGTCGAACTGACGGATGATTTTGCCGGGATCGAAGTGATGGCGTTCGGTGCCGATCTGACCGAAGCCGAAGAACGGCTCGCGGTGTTCGACTGGATCGCCGATCTGGGTGCGCCGCTGTCGCTGCTGGTCAACAATGCCGGCGGCAATCGGCCCAGGCCGACCCTCGACTATGCCGAGGACGAGGTCCGTGCGATCCTGGGGCAGAACCTGATTTCCGCGTTCGAGATGTGCCGGCTGGCGCATCCGCAACTGGTGCAGCATGCGCATGCGGCGATCGTCAATGTGGGCTCGGTGTCGGGGATCACGCATGTACGCACCGGTTCACCGTATGGCATGAGCAAGGCTGCGCTGCACCAGCTCACCCGCAACCTGGCGGTCGAATGGGCGGTGGATGGCATTCGCGTCAATGCGGTGGCGCCGTGGTACATCCGCACCCAGCGCTCGGAGCCCGCCTTGGCGGACGCCGATTATCTGGATGAAGTGCTCGATCACACGCCCTTGCGGCGGATCGGCGAACCGGAAGAGGTGGCCGCCGCGATCGCGTTCCTGTGCCTGCCCGCGGCCAGCTACATCACCGGCCAGGTACTGGCGGTGGACGGCGGGTTTCTCAATTTCGGGTTTTGACCCGGATGGCACTTGCTTAAGCGTAAAGTTTCATTTTCCGTCATTCCCGCGAAAGCGGGAATCCAGCGCCTTCGGTCGTTTTCACAGGTCACATAAAGACACTGGATCCCCGCTTTCGCGGGGATGACGGCGCTTAAGTAAGTGCCATTTGGTTTTGACCCGGATGGCACTTGCTTGGCGTCGGTCCCCCACGTTTCATCATCCCCGCTTTTGCGGGAATGACGGGCTTTGCTTTCGCGGGCGCGACCCGGCTTCAGCAGTTGGTCAATTGCGCACGCAGTTCGTCGTTGCGCCGTTGCAGCGGCGGCTGGTCGCTCTTGAAGGCATGCCGCAGCGCGTGGTCGTTCTTTTCGAGTTCGTCACGCAAGGCACGGCAGATTTCCGGCACGCTCAACGGACGGCATTGGTCCTGCACCCAGACATAGCTGCCGGCGACCAGCCCTGACGTGACCCGGCCGCGATTGGCTTCCGGCGCCGAGATGCCGGCCCCGCCGGGTGGTCCGTAGGCCTGCGCCAGCGGCATCGCGAACGCGCCCAGCATGCCCAGCGGCGCCTGGAACGGTTGCGGGTGGCCGTTGCGGCTGAGATAGGCCGAGCCGTCGACCGCATGCACGCAGCGGTACAGCTGCGGCAGCGGTGCGCTCGGCGCGGGTGGCGGCGTGGCCGCTTTGACCGTATCGGCCTGCGCCTGCGGTGGGGCGGCGGCTGTTGCTGCGGGGGCCGGTGCGGTGGCGGTACCCGTGTAATGCAGGATCTGCTGCCGCTGCATCTTGCTGCAGGGCGTGTCCTGATAGATCACCCGGCCGCCGTGGCCACTGCACTTGTAGACCGTGCTGGCGACAGCGGGCAGGCTGGTACAGGCCAGCGCGAGCAGCAGGGCAAACAGTCGAGGCATGCACGCATTCTATGCCTGCCACCGTGCATCGGACGCGCAGCGATGCCGGCTCAGAACTCGACGGCATGCTCCTCGGCGGCAAAACCCACCACCACCGTGCCCTCGCCCACATTGACCATGGCGGTGATGCTCATCTGCGCTTCCATCAGTTCGACCTGGCATTCCTCGCAGGCGGCGCGCAGGCCGGCATAGCCGGGCAGGGTCGGTATCACCTTCAGATCGCCGCCATAGCTGATGCACACGATCGGCACCAGCAGGCCGGCGCGCACCCGTTGCGCGGCATAGCCGAACAGCACCTCCGTGGCATGCTCGAAGCCGCGCACCTTGCCCACCGGTTCGGTTTCGCCCCGATAACAGCGCAGCAGCGGCTTGATATCCAGTGCGGTGCCGAGCATGGCGCTGACCAGGCTTACGCTGCGGTCGTTTCTTTTCTTGATGGCGCGGGCGCGCAGGTAATGCAGGTCGCGCGGCACCAGGTAGCCGTAGCTGTTGTTGGCGATGTAGTTGAGCCGTTCGCGGATCACGGCCGGCGCTTCGTTGGCTTCGATCAGCCGGGTTGCCTCGTAGATGGCAGGTGCCGCGCCGGCAAACACGTTGAGGGTGTCGACCACCCGCATCATGAACGGGCCGGGGACGCCCACCTGCTCGCGCACCTGGCGATAGCTCTTGAGGATGCCGAAACTGGCCCGGTTCACATGTTCGTTGATCGTGCTGCGGGTGGCGGTGATGGTGAGACAGAACACGCAGTCGAATTTCGGCACCAGCTCGTCGAGGAACATCTTCTCCACGTCGCCTACCGGGCAGGGTTCGGTTTCTGCCGAATGGCTGCGGCTGCCGAGCTTTTGTTCGATGAAACGCCGGGTCTCCGCCGGGTCGCGGCTGTCCATGAAGACTTCGCCGTCCACCCGCACGGTGATCGGCATCACCGTGATGTTGTGCTGCTGCAAAAACTCCTGCGACACATCGCAAGCCGCATCGATAGCCAGGCCGATCCGCATCACGTCAACCCCCTATTCCAGATGGCAATCCAAACATAGCACGCAGTGCGCACGGATGGCGCCCGCGCTCTGGTCGGCAGCAGGCGGCGGCAAGCTCTGGCGATCCGGCAGGCCCGCCGCCTAAGATGGATGGGCTGCCCGGCATCCCGCCGCGGCGGCATCGTCGGCAACGCGGTCGAGACAGGCGCCATGAAGAACAAGCAGGAAATCGTCGCCAACTGGCTGCCGCGTTACACCGGTACCGCACTGGAGAAGTTCGGCGAATATATCCTGTTGACCAATTTCGGCCATTACGTCGACCTGTTCGCCCAATGGCACGGGGTCGAAGTCCAGGGGCGCGACCGGCCGATGCCCAATGCCACCGCTGACGGCATCACCCTGATCAACTTCGGCATGGGCAGCCCCAACGCGGCCACGGTGATGGACCTGCTCGGCGCGATCGGGCCGAAAGCGGCGTTGTTCCTGGGCAAATGCGGCGGCGTCAAGAAAAAGAACCGGATCGGCGACATGGTGCTGCCGATCGCGGCGATCCGCGGCGAGGGCACCAGCAACGACTACCTGCTGCCGGAAGTGCCGGCGCTGCCGGCATTCCAGTTGCAGCGCGCGGTATCCACCATGATCCGCGACCTCGGCCACGACTACTGGACCGGCACGGTCTACACCACCAACCGCCGGGTCTGGGAGCACGACGAGGCATTCAAGAGCTATCTGCGGCGCACCCGCTGCATGGCGGTGGACATGGAGACCGCCACCATCTTTGCCGCCGGTTTCGCCAACCGGATCCCGTGCGGTGCGTTGCTGCTGGTGTCGGACCAGCCGATGATTCCGGAAGGGGTGAAGACCGAGGCCAGCGACCGCCAGGTCACCACGCAGTTCGTCGAGGCGCACATGCGGATCGGCATCGAGGCATTGAAACTGGTGCGCCGCAACGGGCGCAGCGTCAAGCATCTGCGCTTCGACGAGGACATCGAAGCCGAATGACTCCCAAGGTGCCGGCCCGGGTTCCCATGGCGCACCCGGCGCGCCGTTCATGGGCATATGCCGGGCCGGGGGGGGGCCGGGGAGCTGGCTCGAACCTGCCCGGCCAAGCCGCTCTTCGAGTTGTACAAAAAATGTTGACAACATGTAAGGATGGCGTAATAAAGTGCAGGCACCAAAGGCTGGCGAAGAACGTGGGTCAAAGCCAGCGAGGAACATCGAGACCCGCCGGCGGCTCAGCCTGCAGCTGGCGCAGCTTGTTTGGCCGGGCTGGGCGTAAGTCAGGTGTTCACGTAGTGTTATTTGCCTGTTAGTATCGGCCCGGAGCAAAAGCTCCCGGGCGGCAGTCCGTGGGCCTGGGAGAGTCAGGCCAAGTCGCAGCTTTTGGGCAGAATGTCTTCTGACCCATGGTGATAATTAATCGGAGGGTGTGTTCATGAAACTTGGGGTCAAGAAACTTTCTACGGCAGTCCGCCTGGCGCTTTCGCTGGG
>JAGWNA010000038.1 GCA_028871555.1 Lysobacteraceae bacterium | reverse complement strand
TGGGACACGCGGATCGGGCGGCGCCGGCCACGTGGTACCTGCAAGGATTGATGCTACCTGGCGGACGCAAGAGCGTGGAACCGATGGCCGCGCGGGTGCGCCCCCAGGCTGTGCGCTCGACCCATCAGTCGATGCACCACCTGGTGTCGACCTCACACTGGAGCGACGAAGCCGTGTTGGCCACGGTCGCCGAGCAGGTGCTGCCGGCGCTGACGCGCGGTGGTACCGAGCCGTGCTATTGGATCATCGACGACACCGGCTTTCCGAAGAAGGGCACGCATTCGGTGGGGGTGGCCCGCCAGTACTGCGGGCAGACGGGCAAGACCGACAACTGCCGGGTGGCGGTGAGTCTGTCGCTGGCGACGGACGCCAACAGCCTGCCCTTGGCCTGGCAGCTCTACCTCCCGGCCGAGTGGACCGACGATCCGAAGCGGTGCGCCGATGCCGGGGTGCCGGCGTCGGTGGGCTTCCTGACCAAGAACCAGATCGCGGCGGCGCAAATCCGGGCCGCGGTCGCGGCCCAGGTGCCGCGGGGCGTGGTGCTGGGCGATGCCGCCTACGGCGATGACAGCGCGCTGCGCGATGCGTTGAGCGAACAGGGCTTGATCTACGCGCTGGGTATCCGGCCGCTCACCACGGTGTGGTGGGGGGCGCATCAACCGGCGTCCCCGCCACCACCGGCGGCGCGGGGCCGCCCGCGCGTGCGCGTGATGCGCGATGCGGCACATTCCCCCCTCAGCGTGCGGGCCCTGGCGCAGGCGCTGCCGGCGCGGGCGTATCGCACCGTCGCCTGGCGACAGGGCTCCGCAGACACCTTGTCCGGCCGCTTTGCCCGCGTGCGCGTGGTCACCGCGCACGACGACCGCGCCCGGACTCCCGAATGGCTGGTCATCGAATGGCCCCGCGGCGACGCCGAGCCGCTGCGCTACTGGCTGTCGACGCTGCCCGAAGCAACGACCTTCCAGGCCCTCGTCGGCACCATCAAGGGCCGTTGGCGCATCGAGCGGGATTACCTGGAACTCAAGCAGGAACTCGGCCTGGGCCACTACGAAGGACGCAACTGGCGCGGCTTTCATCACCACGCCAGTCTGTGCATCGCCGCCTATGGCTTTTTGACGTTGGAGCGCCTGCGCGGCCGTAAAAAAAACCGTGCTCGATTCAAAGCGCCTGCCGTACCCGAAGGCTTTCGCCCGCGCGGGGCTGGGGCCGATGCAGCGCCATCAGCCGTGCTCGATCGCGACCTTGCGCTTTCGGCTCGCCCGCGTCATCGCGCGACACCTGGCACGATGCCCGTGCTGCGGCAGGGCGCACCGAAGCATCCGGCATATTTTATAACACAGTAGAATTAAGTAAGTGCCATTCACCCCATTCCCGGAGAAATCCCATGTCCCTCATCAACCGCCAACTGCGTCTGAAAACCCGTCCCGAAGGCCCGGTCCAGCGCGACAACTTCGATCTGGTCGAGCAGCCCGTGCCCGAACTGAACGAGGGCGAGGTGCTGGTGCGTGTGCTGTACATCTCGATGGACCCGACCAACCGCGTGTGGATGCGCGACATCCCGCAATACCTGCCGCCGGTGGCGATCGGCGAGGTGATGCGCGCGCTGGGCCTTGGCCGCGTGGTGGCATCGCGCTCGTCGCACTACGCCGTGGGCGACCTGGTGCAGGGCATCACCGGCTGGCAGGACTACCTGTTGCTGCACGACAGCGCCAAGGGCTACGTGCGCCTGCCGGCCGACCCCGGCATCCCGCTGCCGACCCTGCTCGGCGCGGCCGGCATGAGCGGTGTCACCGCCTACTACGGCATGACCGACATCGCCCCGGTGCAACCGGGCGAGACGCTGGTGGTATCGGCGGCGGCCGGCTCGGTCGGCTCGATCGCCGGCCAGATCGGCAAGATCAGGGGCGCCCGCGTGGTCGGCATCGCCGGCGGCGCGGACAAGTGCCGCTACCTCGTGGACGAACTGGGCTTCGATGCCGCGGTCGACTACAAGGCGGCCGATTTCAAGCAGCAGCTCAAGGCCGCCACGCCGGACGGCGTGCATGTCAATTTCGAGAACGTGGGTGGCGAGGTGATGCGCGCGGTGCTGTCACGCATGGTCATCGGCGGGCGTGTCGCGCTGTGCGGGCTGATCTCCGGCTACAACAGCAGCGAGAAGCCCAGCGACGATTACGGCGTCTTCATCATGAAACGGCTCAGCATGCGTGGGTTTCTGGTGCTCGATTACACGAAGACGAAGGAAGCGGTGGCGGCGATCGCGGGGTGGATCCGGGAAGGAAAGTTGAAGACGCAGGAGACGGTGGCCGAGGGGTTGGAGAACGCGCCGGTGGTGCTCAACCGGCTGTTCGACGGGAGTCATCGGGGGAAGCTGGTGTTGCGGGTGGATGCGCAGGCTTGAGCGAGCCGCACTGCCCGGTCAGAGCAAGAGCTTCCAGGAAAAATGCGCGCCGGACGCGCGCCGGCGGTTGCCGCTGGGCTTCCCCGGCATGCGGTTGCCTTGTGCCGGGAGCTGACGCATGATCGGGATCTTCCCCGGAGCGAACCCTGCCCCGGCACGTGGCAGCCGGTCGGCGGACCACCTTCATCGAACAGGCCATCCGGAGTCGCGCACCATGCCACCGAACGCCGCCGATGCCGGTGCATCTCCCGCACAGATCGTCCCGTATCGACGCGAATTCCAGCCGGCTTTCGAGCGCATCAATCGCTGGTGGCTTGAGGCGCACGATCTGCTCGAACCGGCGGACCTTGCCTATCTGCGGCATCCCGAGGAACAGATCCTGGCCGGTGGCGGGCAGGTCTTTCTGGCGCTCGATCGCGGCAAAGTGGTCGGCACCTGTGCGGCGATCCGCGTTGCGGCCGGCACCTTCGAACTGGCCAAGCTCGCCGTCGCGCCTACCTCGCAGCGGCGTGGCCTGGGACGCCAGCTGTCGCTGTCGGTCATCCAGTTCGCCCGCGCCGCGTGCGCGAGCGAAGTCGTGCTCACCTCCAATACCGCGCTGGTGGACGCGATCCGTCTGTACGAGGATATCGGCTTCAAGCACGCGCCGATGCCGGCGGATGTGCGTTACCGCACCGCGGATGTCTACATGACGTTCGATCTGTCGAAGTCTGCCTGACCACCCCCACGGCCGATTACATCTTGCCGTGCTCCAGCGGGCGCTGGCGGTGCATCAGGGCCCATTCCGCGTGTTCGGCCAGCGCGGCCTCGCCCAGCGCACGCAGGATATCGCGCTGTTCGGGCGCGCCCTTGGCGTTGTCCAGCGCGCTGCGCGCCTCGGCGAAGATGCGCTGCATGAAGCGGTACTGCTTGATCAGCTCCTTGTCGGCTTTCTTGAACGCATACGCTTCGCGCACCGCGGCAAGGATCGAGAAAACCGCCATGATCACCACCAGTGCGTTCTTGGTGTTCGCCGACAGCTGGTGAGCCAGCGCCGCCAGCACGATGCTGATGCCGATGCCGACGAGCAGGCTGGCCAGGCCGAGGCTCTCGGTCAGATGGTGCTGCCGGGTTCGTTGCCGGGCCTTGCTGCAGAAATAGTCCACCTGGCCGCCATGCGCCGCGTCTCCGACCCATTCGCAGATGACCTTGCGCAGCTCCTGGTCCGCATCGCACGGGATGTCTCTGCTACGGCCCAATCCCGCGCTGCGCATGACGTTGCGGGTCCAGCCCAGTTCGATGTCCTGCTTCTGCAGAAAACTGTCCTGCGCGAACTCGGGATCGCCGGTCAGCGAGATGCCGGCGCGCCGCCAGTAGCCCTGCACCCGCAGCCCCTCCGCCAGCGCACGATAATCCAGATACTTGCGATGCCAGCCGCGCCGTTTGGCTATCGTGCTCAACAACACGCCACTGGCGAACAGCAGCAGGAATACATAGATGAAATCGTCCTGGTCGGGCAGGTTGTCGTAGATCGTGAAGGCGATCGCCATCACCGCGGCCAGCGTGTAGATGATGCGCATGGCCAGCAGCACGCGCTGGCGGAAATGCACGGCCAGCCAGTCCGCCGCGCGGAACAGCCCCGCCCCGGCCCGTGTCGACGCCGGTCCATCGCCATCCGGCGCGTTGCCGGCAGCCGCACCATCTTCGATCCCGGCGTGATGCTTCGCACAGTCTTCGTTGAATTCGGCCATGTGCTCGAATGTGCTGCGGAAGGCCGGCGGCATCGGCACGTCGACTGCAGACGTCGCGGTCTGCGTACGCCACAGCAACTGCCCCGGTTGCAGCGGCGGCGACGGTGCGCCGTCGGCAGTCTCGCGCGAACAGACGATCTGGCAGACCAGGCGCTCGTCGCCGCTGCCGAGCAGATGCTGTCGCCCGCTGCGGCGGCGCTCGACCAGCTCCGGCATCACGCCGCTGAGGAAATAGTGCACCACCTGGGCGGTGCCGCCGAGCCGGTCCGAACCCTTGCCGTCCCAGATCGCCAGCAGCAGATGACAGTGGCGGGCAATGAACACGCCGGCCTGCCCGTACTGACGGTTGCGCTGGGGGCCGGAGCTGCTGATGCCGTGCGGCGAGCTGTCCGCCAGCAAGGGCAGCTCGATCACCTCGGCGCGGGCACACAACGCATCGAACCTGGCGCAGGTAGCGGGGTACTGGAAGTCCTTCGTGTACAGTTCGCGCGGCAGCGGCAGGGGCGCGATCAGGCGTGCGCCCGCAGCGAGCGCTTCCTCCGCGACCAGTTGGTCGCCACCCTCGGCCAGCGCCGACAGCACCACCAGCGGCAATGCCGGGAAATCGCGTTGCAATTGCGCGAAGAAACCCCGCACCCGCTGGCGGATCGGCTCGCCCTCGCGTGCGGGAATATTGCGATGGCTGGTCACGCCGATCACCAGCGGCACGGCGGCGTGCACGGGCGAACTCGCCGCCGGCGTCAGCATGGGGACGGGCGATGCATGGCGGATGCGATCACTCCTGGCTCACTTGTTCTGGATCGTTGGATCGCCGCCGCCGGTTCCGGTCGACTTCGTGGTGGTGTAAGGCAGGCCGTCGTACATCACCTCCAGCGTGTACGGGTAATCGCCGGAACGCTGGTTGTCGTCGGTCACGGTGATCTCGCTGTCGCTGACAATCGGGGTCGAGAATGGCGGGTTCGGCAAGCCGGTCAAGGAGGAAAAAGTGAAGCTCTGGTTGGCGGCCGGCTTCCAGTCGATGGAGTCGTTGCCGCGATTCATGCTCTGATTCTTCGGGCTGCAGGTGACCGGCGGATCGGCGCTGGTATCAAGGGAAACGTGGATGGTGCTCATCGGAAGGCTCCTTCGTGTACGCGACGCTCGGGAGGGCGGGCCGCATCGCCTGGGTGGATCGTGTTCGAGCCTGGCGATCAGTGGTTCATCGGGGACGTGACCGGCTCCCGGGTCGCCACCGCGATGCGCCGCATGGCATCGGCATCCACCGTGTACGTGATGTGTTTTGCGGCGAGCAGGGTGTCGAAATCGGGTGCGTGGTAGCCCATCGCCGCGAGCCTGGCGATCAGCGGTGCCGCCGCGTCCGTTGCATCGAGCCGCAGCAGGGCGTTGGCCGCGGTCGCCAGTGCATTCGGATCGCTGCCGGTGTGCAGAGCCGGCGCGATGGCGTCATGCGCCCTGGACCATGCCGCGCGCGCTTCTGTCGGGTCATTGCGCTTTGCCGCAATATCGCCAAGGGCGATGGACGCCTGCGCCCAGAGCAAGGCGAGCGATGGGTTGGACGGTTGCTTCCGACGCAGCGCAGAGAGTGTCCGCAAGGCGGCGTCGGCCAATGCCTGGGCACCTGCGGGGTCGTGCCGTTGCAATTTCAGCCGGGCGGTTTCGATGCGGGCCTGCGCGTATTCCTGCTGCCAATCGGTATTCAGTCCATCCCTGGCGACGAGTTTGCCGAAAATGGCCAGGGATTCGGCGTCGGCAGCGGCAGCGGCATCCCATTGCCCCGCCTGTCGCAGCAGGCCGCCGAGTTGCTGGCTGTACAGCGCCACGTACTCCTGCTGGAACGCATTGGCGGAGTCGTATGCGGCTTGTGCCTTGGCATCCTTTACCGCATCGCCGGTGTAGCGCAGCGCCGCATCCAGTTCTCCGCACAGTGCAAGCGTGCGGCCGAGGATCGCATTGCTGACCAGGAGCTGCTGTTGCGCGTCATGGTTGGCAGCGGGATTGCGTGCCACGATCCGCGCCTTGATCTGCTGGTTGACGCGGTAATCCTCGATGGCACGATCCAGGTGGCCCTGTTCGAGCGCCAGCCTGCCGAGGTTGTCCCACGCGTAGCCCAGATAAGACTGCCACCTGGGGTTGGCCGGCTCGCGCATGGCCAGACCCCGGTAGAGCTTCAGCGTGGCGTCGTACTCGACTTGCGCTCCGGCAAAATCGGCGCGTGCCTGCAGCACATGTCCGATATTGTTTCGTGCAGCGGCGAGATTGAACGCCAGGCCGTTGTCCCCGGGTCTGGCGCTGTGCGCGGCTTGAAGCAAGGCGCCGGCGGAGCGGAAATTCCGCAGTGCCTTGTCCAGGTCGCCCTGATACCAGTAGGCCTGTCCGACCCATTTCAGGCTGTCGGCATACGCGGCTTTGCGGGCCGGATCGTCGGGCGAGCGCCGTGCGAGTTCGGCGGCGAGCAACGAGGCGGCTTGATACGCGGCCAGTGCCGCGGGGGTCTGGCCCTGGTCCATGTGCACGCTGCCGATTTTTTCCAGCGCGGTGACACGCAGCGCCAGTGCGGCATCGGTCGCATCGGATGCCGGCAGCGAGGCGAAGTAGGCCATCGCCTTGTCGTCGACGCTCTGCATGATGTCCAGCCGCGATACCTGCGCCAGCTTGTCGTTGAGATCGCCCAGCATGAAGCCGACCAGGTCCTCGGCCTGGTTCTGCCGACGCTCGGCATCATGGCGTGCGTTCTCGGCGGCGCGGCGGGCGATCATGGCCGCGATCGCCAGGGTCGTGGTCAGCGTCATCACCGCCAGCGCCAGCGCGGCAATCGCGCTCATGCGGCGGGTGCGCCGCTGCAGCTCGCGCTGCTTGAGCTGGTCGAATCCGACTTCGAGCATGCCGGCGATCAGCTTCAGCCTGGCGTTGCCCTTGCCGTCCTTGCCGGCGCGTGCATCGGCGGCGATCGGTTCGGTGCGTTCGGGGGTCGGCTGGCCATCGGCGTCGAGCTGGAAGCGCAGCGCCGGCGCGAAACATTCGTCGCCCTGGCGACCGGCAATGTCGGAGGCATGGGGCTCGCCATCGACGATCAGGCAGAAGATGCGCTCGCTGCGGCCCAGCCGCTTGTAGGCCAGCACTTCTTCGTTGACCCAGCGCGAGCCGGCCGAGCGCGGCGAGCAGATCACGATCAGGT
This sequence comes from Lysobacteraceae bacterium, assembly GCA_028871555.1. GTDB lineage: Bacteria > Pseudomonadota > Gammaproteobacteria > Xanthomonadales > Rhodanobacteraceae > Rhodanobacter. The sequence continues at coordinate 24,476 of JAGWNA010000038.1, read as the reverse complement.
TGGCCGACTGCGCCAGGGCTTCGTTGACCTTGCGGCCGAGATCATGCGCGCTGGCCAGTTCGTCGCGGTCGCGGAAGATCGGCGCGAGGCGCTTGGGGATCACTCCGGCCGCGGTGCTCCGGCCGACCAGCCGCCTGGGGATCGCATAGGTTTCCAGCGCCCTGTGCAGCCAGTCCGCCCAGGCCTTGTCCTGGTGGCTGTAGCTGATGAAGGCACGATACCGGAAAGCCGATACCACCGAGTCCTGCGTCATGACATGCGGCACCCCCGTGCCTGGTCATGCATTCCCTTGCCGGGAAGTCCCCCTGGGTCGAACCGGAGATCAGCGGCGCCCGCACGATGTCGCTTATGGCGTCCCGCTGGATGCGCAAGATAGCATGCGAAATGTGCTATATGTCCACATCCGATGCTTGGGCGCTATATCGGGGACCAGCCGGCGCTGCAATTGACGCCCATGCCGCGGCTGGCATAGTCTGCCGATGGTCCCACGACACCACGAGAGATGCCGGCCATGAGTATGGATATCAGCATCACCCTGAGCGACTCCGACCTTGCGCTTTTTGTCGACGGCATGAAGGGCGCCCAGGAGAAGGTCGACAACCTGGATGCCGTCAGCATCGTCGGCGCCGCACGCAAGCTGCTGGAAGATACCCGCTGCAAGCAACTGCCCGATTTCGTCGCCACCCGCCTGAAGCATCTGGAGACCATGATCGCGATGGTCGAGGATGCCGGCTTCGGCCTGCCTGCGGCGGATCGCGACAACGTGCTGGCTGCGTTGACTTATTTCGCGAGCCCCGACGACCTGGTGCCGGACAGCGTGCCCGTGCTCGGTTTGCTCGACGACGCGATCATGATCGAGCTGTGTGCGGTCGAGCTGAAGCACGAGATCGAGGCCTACAACGACTTCCGCAAATGGCGCGACAACGAAGCTTCCCGGCGCAGCATCAATACGGCCGAACTCATGTTGACCCGTGTCGATTGGGCCGAGGCCCGTCGCGTCGAAACCATCGAGCGCATGCACCGGCATCGCGAGGAGTCGTACGTCAGCGGCTCATGGGCGCCGGTGCTGTTCAAGGTGCGCTGACCGCGGCGATGATGCTGCGGGCATGAGACGAAGGGCGCCTTGGCGCCCTTCGTCGTCCGGGGATCAGGAGCCGTCGCGCGCTTCGGTATTCCTGCAGTCAGGCTGCCGATTCGGCGGGCAACCGGTTCAGGATCCCGCCGGCCGCAAGGTCAGGCGATGCTGCTCAGGCCCCGGCAGCAGCGGCGTGGGCCTTCCCTCGACCCAGTCCGCATGCCCCGCGCCGTAGTAGGGCGACAGCGGGTTGTCGCTCTGGCCGGCGGGCATTTCGAGGATGCCCTGGGCTTCGTGGCCGGGCGCCACGTCGAGGCGTTCGGAGGCGCCGAAGCCGGGGGCGGCGACGCGCGGCATGTTGTTGTCGCCGGGCAGCGGCTGATCGGGCATGTCGAGGAAATGGCCGAGCCAGCCGGGCAGCGCCCGCGCCAGCGGGTGATCGATGTCGGCGCGATCGGCTTCGCCCCAGGTGCGTGCCGGCAACCCGCCGGGCTGGCGGCCCAGCGTGTCGACGACCTTGCGGGCGGCATCGAGCAGCAGCGCATGCCAGTTCCTGTACCGCGGATCGAGCAGGTGGGCGGGCTGCGCCTGGGTCAGCATCCACACGGCCGCTTCGGCGCTGTTCTGGTCGGGCCAGGCGAAGTCGCCATAGTGCTGCCGTACCTGTGCGACGAACGGCGCCAGTACCGCCGTGGTGACCTGGCTGCGGAACGCGCGCACCAGCCGGTAATCGACACTGTCCACGGCGGCCCGGTCGTGCCACGGGATAGTGAGTTGCCGCAACTGCTGCAGCGCCGGATCGCGGGTGCCGGCCAGCGTCCGTTGCAGCAACTGCTGCCAGCGGGTCAGCAGCACGGCACGGTTGTCCAGCTGGATGTCGAGCAGGTCGCCCGGCGAGAAGCGGCTGTGCGCGCGCAGATCGTCGCGGATCTGCTGCGCGCGTGCGCCAAGGTCATGGCCGCCGTCGCCGAGCAAGGCCAGCGCGGCACCGCCGACGGTGCGGTTGTTGGCGGTCCACAGCCGGCCGTTGGCGGGATCCTCGATGCGCGGGTATTGCGCGGGCGCGGCCCAGCCCTGCCAGCCGGTGCCGGGCCGTGACCAGTCCGCCGGCAGCAGCGGATCGAAACCGGCGCGCAGCGGAATGCCGTTGCCGGCTATCGTCCAGCCGATGTGTCCGGCGCTGTCGGCGACCAGCAGGTTCTGCGGCGGCATGCCGAGCTGCGGTGCCAGCGCCAGTGCCGCCGGCACGTCGGGCGCGTGTTCGAGCTGCATCAGCGCGAGGTTGTAGCCGTGCGGACGGTCGCCGATCCATGCCAGCGCCAGCGCCGTGCCGTCGACATCCGTACCCATGATCGGCCCCCAGCGGGTGTCCTCGACCGTGAGGACGGCGTCCGGCCGGCCCTTGACCTTGATGTGCTCGTCGTGGCGTTCGATCGATGCCCAGCCGCCCGGTACCTTGTAGCGGGTGGGGTCGGCCGGGTTGCGCTTTACGCGCACCCAGTCCAGCCAGTCGCCGTAGCTGTTGGTGAAGCCCCAGGCGATCTGGCCGTTGGAGCCGACGATCATCGCCGGCGTGCCGGGCAGGCTGACGCCGTTGACGTCGCGCTGGCCGTGCGGAGCGCCCGGGTCGGGATAGCGCAGGCGGGTGCGGAACCAGATATCGGGTACGCGCAGGTGCAGGTGCATGTCGTTGGCGAGCATTGCCGCGCCGTTGCCGGTGAGCGTGCCGGCGACCGCGAAATTGTTGCTGCCGGGACGCGGCGCATCCAGTGCCGGCGCCAGCGCGGCGACCGGGCTGGCCGAGCCCCGGGCAGTGCCGGGATGGCGCAGATCGAACACCACGGCGGCAGGTATCACCGGCGAGCGCGACAGCCGGCCAGTCAGCGGCGCCTCCCACTCGGGGGCGGGCGCCAGCAGGAAATCCGCCAGCGGGCCGGGCAGCACCGAGCGCAGCTGGGCCAGTCGCAGTTCGCGATCGTTGCGGCCGTCGCCGTTCAAATCCAGGTACATGGCGGCGATCACCAGCAGGCTGTCTTCCGAGCGCCACGGCCGGGGCTTGCTGCCCAGCAGGAGGTATTCCCACGGCCGCACGTTGAGGTCGGCAAGGCCGGCATCGACGCCGTCGCGATAGCGGTCGAGCTGGCGTTTCTGTGCGGACGGAAGCTGTGCGTACGCGGCCTCGGCCACGGCGCGCAGACGGTGCCGACGATGATCGAGGTCGGCGGGCAGCGCCGCCGGACCGAGCAGTGCCGCCAGCTCGCCGGCCGCCATGCGGCGCATCAGGTCCATCTCGAAGAAGCGTTCCTGCGCGTGCACGTAGCCCAGCGCATAACTGAGATCCGCGCGGTTTTTCCCCATCAGGGTGACCGTGCCCAGGGCGTCGCGGCTGATGCTGACGCTGGCATCCACCGGCAGCCGGCGCTGCCCGTCGAGACGGGCGCGGCTGCCGGCGAGCAGCCACCAGAGCGTGACGAACGCCGTCACCAGCAGCCCCGACAAGGCCCACAGCAGGCCGCGCCAGATGCGCCGGACGCGCCGCCGGGATCGAGGCGTCATCGCGCGACGAACACCGCAAAGATGCCGGCGTACGGCTTGACCATGAACCCCGGCGCGCCCGAGTAACCTTCGCCATCGACATACAGCTGCGAGATGCTGCCATCCAGATACAGCGCGTCACGGCAACCGAGCTTGTCGCGGAACAGCTGCCCGAACGTATGGAAGTTCACCGGCGTCTCGCTGACCGCGAACACCACCTCGGTCGGTGTCCTTGCACATACGCCGCTGCGCCATTTCAGGCTGGACGAATCGTCGACGAACTGTTCGTTGAGCTTGCCGTCGATCAGCAGCATCGGGCCGGACTGGGTGGCCTGTTGCGCCGGCTTGCCTTCGGCCTTGAACGCGGCGCTGGTGCGAACCGCCGCGTGGCCGTCCGGATAGATCGCGAACACGCCGTTGGGCAGCAGCGAAAAATTGCCCGAAGCGGGATTGCCGTGCGCCAGGTTCAGCGGCACCAGGGTCTTGCCGTCTTCCACATGCAGGCCCAGCGGTGCGAAGCGGCTGTCGTAGATGCCGGCATTGGCGGCAAAGACCAAACGCTGGCCGTGCGCCTCGCCCCACTGGCGCAATGTCTCGATGCTGCCGAACGGCTGGCCGCTCTGCGGATTGCGCCAATGCAGGCCGAGCCGGTCATGCTTCAGATCCAGTTGCACCACGCGGTAGTTCTGGCCCTCGAACGTCAGCTCATCGCTGTCCAGCGCCTGCGCCTTGTCGACGCAGCCGATTACCCCGGCCAGCATGACCGAGGGCAGTAGCCAGCGCAGCAGCAGGCGATGGAGGAAGCGGGCGAATGTGCGCAAGGCGAGTGAAGGCATGTGTCGATGGTCGCCGCCCGGGCAACCTGACGCAAGCCCATTGACGATCGCCTGCTCGCGTTCAGACGTAGCGCAGTCGTTCGACCGCAAATGCACCGTCGGTACTCAACTTTTCGCCCAGCTTGCGCAGGTGGTTGAAGGTGGATTGTCCGCGCTCGCGTCCGATCATGAACACCGGGCCGTAGTCGACGTGGCGTGCGGTGGCCTTTTCCACCTCTTCGGACTTGTTCCAGAACTGGTTGCCCTTGACCTCGACCAGGGCGATGCCGTTCGGCGTTTCACGCTCGGTCAGGCTCACCACGAAATCCGGGTAAAAGCCCTCGCCATCGTCCCAGCGGTAGAGTCCCAGTGCGTCCGGCTTGCGGTAATCCGACGGGTTGCGGTGCCACCATTGCACCAGAGGACTTTCATCCAGCAGCGCGGCCACCGCTTTCTCGTCCTCGTTCAACCCCGGTGGCATTACGCCGTATAGCGCCCGTCGCGCTGATACGAGTCGCATGTCGCTTTGCAGCTCGATCGGTAGCGGCGTGTCCACGTCGACTACCTGGCCGTGCCGCATCCGCCGGTAGGCAGTCTTCAGCAGGCCAGGGTGGCGTACCAAAACCAAGTCCAGTTGTTGCAGTAGCTCCTCTTCATCCTCCGGCGCGGTGGCACCGGTGTTTTCGATCGCCGTACGGAAGCGATCGAGCAGGCGCGACTGGAGTTCGCGGTCGTTCGATTCCTTCAGCTTCAGCCGGATCTGTTCGGCACGCTCGGCTACCGCCTCGGGGGCGAGGTCGGCAAACAGGTCCTTGCCGTCTTCGCCCACATGGTTGCCCTGGAACAGATCCCGTTCGTCACGGCTGACGCGCTCGCGGCTGCGTGTGCGGCTGTTCAGCACCTCGCCGGTGAAATCGACGAAGTCGACCAGACGCGCCTCGAAGTCCGAGGGGGCCGAAGGCAACCGTTCGCTGCGCAGTACGGCGGGCGCCTGCGCGTGGCGTGGATAACGATGCAGGCTTTCACGAGTCAGCGTGAGCAAAGCGGGTGAGGTGGCACTCTCTGCCGGCGTCGGGTTCGAGTCTGTTCCACCCGCCATGTGCAGCAGGTCGCGCGCCGCCGGAACCCACAGCTCGCGTTCGCCGCCAGCCAGGTCGCCAGCACCATCCGCTGCCATTGCGGCCTTGTCGTCAGCATCACCTTCGGTCTGGATTTCTTGCGGCGTCACCAACAGCGACAATGGCTCACCGCTGCGGGCTATCTGCACCTGCGCGGTATCGCCGATCACCGTGACCACGGTTTGCGTGCCGAGCTCCGGCGCATGCGTGGTCAATGCGTTGATCTGTGCGCCGGCATCGAGCAGGCCTTCCTGCGAGGCCGCATTGGCGAGGAATACATAGCCCTGGTTCAGCAGCTCCGGCAGATCGTCGTGCTCCTGCAGCAAGGCATGCCGGCGCACGATGCGACCGATCACCTGTACGCCGAAGGCGGCATCTCGGGCACCACGCAGGGCCGCCAAGGTGAACGCGCGTGGGGCATCGAAGCCCAGCGCCACGGCCATCTTGAAGATCAGGACTTCGACCGTCGGGTCGCTGGCCAGCGCGATCAGGTCGGGGTCGGGTTCGGCGGCGGTATGCACGCGCACTGCGCTGTCGGCGAAGCCCAGGCTGTCGATCAAATACTTTCGCGCGTCCTTCTGCGCCTGCACACCATCGGGCACCTGCACCAGCATCAGCGGGGTCAGCGCGACACCGGCCGTCTGCAGTTCGCCCTGGATGTGCCGGTGCATCGCCGCGCATTCGCGCAGAGCCAAATGCTCGAAGTCGATCAGCTGCGCCGCATCGCCGTCGCGCGCCAGAAAGCGGACGATGCGCACGCCCTGTTTCAGCAGGCCAGCCTCGACCGCGTCGTAACGGCTGACCGAAGCCCAGTCCGCCGGGTTGCCGATGCGGTAGCCGCTGTCACGCTCGAACGCCAGCGCGTCCTGATCGCGCGGGGTCGCGGTCATCATCAGGGTGTAGTCGGGCTTCAGCACGTCGCTGAAGAACGCGCGCGCCTGTGCCGCCTTGTGGAAGCCGTGATGCGCCTCGTCCACCACGCAGCCGATGCGCACGCCATCGGCACGGGCCTGCTCGATCAACGCGTCCAGCGATTGTCCGTCGTCGCCCTTGCTGCGCGCGCGCCGGTTGTCGGCGTTGCGTGCGGCCACCGAACCCCAGGTGGTGACGAACACGCCGCCGTTGTCCACCGCGCCGAGCCGGCGGTCGCTGTCCAGATCGAGCAGGCGCAGCGAGGGGGCGTGCGCGGCGATCACGCCGCGCGATTGTTCGACCAGCCCGGCAAACGGTGCAAACCAGAACCACAGCACACGCTGGCCCTTGCTGAAACGGGCCAGTGCCTCCACCGCGATGACGGTCTTGCCCGCGCCGGTCGGTGCCTGCAATACCACCGCGCCGTCGCGCTTGCGGGCGGCGTCCTGACTGGCGGTGTCCATCTGGCTCAGGCCGGCGTACAGCGTGCGCACATTGTCGAAGCGGGCCACGATGCCCGCGCAGACGTCTTCCTGGAAGGTTTTCAGATTCAACATCGGGTCAGCGTCCGAAACGTGCGCGCAATGCTTGCGGGATGGGCTGCCAGTCGGCCTGCGGCGCCAGCTCGCGCACGCGGTCCGGGGTCCAGCAATAGATCGTGGCGGAAGTTGCAACATCGCGGGCAAGCCAGTCGCGCAGACGCGCCACATGGGTTTCGCGGAAGTCGGCCAGATAGGCGAGCGCGCCATCGGCGGCGAAACCGTGGTTCGGCCACGGCGACAGCGGCCGGTCGTGCAGCAACTGCAACGCATGCCAGACCTCGGCATGCTCGATTTTCATGCTGAGCCGATGCGGCGGAATACGCCGCGCACGCAGGTAGGCGAAGCCGCCACCCAACCCGGTGACCGACTCTCCCTTGGTACTGGTGTAGCCACCCATGACCCGACGCACGCGCGCGGCGCAGACGTCGCGGCACAGGTTCTTGTCCGGCTGATCTTCCGTTGCTTCGGTGCTGCTGACCAGGATGAAGCGGCGCTCGCCGCCGTCTTCGGCGTTGAGTTTGGTGACGGCGTGGGCGGTGGTGCCGGAGCCGGCGAAAAAGTCGAGGAACGTTGCTCGCTTGTCGTCCACGATGGAGAGCAGGTAGTTCAGCATCGAGACTGGCTTGGGGTAGGTGAAGTTGATGCCCATTTCCGTCAGCATCGCGCTGTCGCTTTGCGTGTTCCCCAAGTTGCGCAGAATCGACATGACATGGGATGGAGACTCACGGAGTTTTATGTTCTCGATTGCTCCGCTTGAGGTGAGTACGAACGTCGTGGACTGCCCCTTGGAATCCCTGATCGGTTTGAATCCGCTATCAATGAACTCCTGGCAGAGCTCCCGATTTGCCCAGCCGCTGGTCAGCACGCTCCCGGCTTGAACGCGGCTATCGACGACATGGATGTCGGATAGGATATGCGGCCACTTGTTCGTGCGCGCAGGCACGATGCCGGCGTCGAATGAAGCAGGGAAACCTGCAGGCAGGGTGATTTCTGCCATCGGGTTCTTCGGGCCGTTTTTGACGATGGTATTTCGAATTTCCGGTCTGAAAAGCTTGCTTTCTTCCGGGATGTTCGGGTCCACCACTGGTGGCATGGGGAAGGCGTCTGGATTGAGAGAGTACGCAAGAATGTATTCATGGCAAATCTTGATCTTGGCTTGATTGTCGAAATTGCCATCTGTCTGCCATGCGAAGCAAGCAAGTTTCTTCTCTGCGCCAAACACCTCATCCATCAGCATCCCGAGCCGGAACAGTTCGTTGTCGTCGATGCTGACGAAGATCACGCCGTCGTCGGCGAGCAGGTCTTTCGCCAGACGCAGCCGCTTGTACATGAACTCCAGCCACAGCGAATGGCGGAAGCGATGACTCTTGTCGATGAAGCGGTCGTTGTAGATGAAGTCGCGGTTGCCTGTGTTGTACGGCGGGTCGATGTAGATGCAGCGGATGCGGCCGGCATGGCTCATGCGCAGGGCGCGCAGGGCGTCGTAGTTGTCGCCCTCGATGATCAGGTTGCGCCAGGGTGTCTCGCCGTGGCTGAGCGCCGGGTCGAGCTCCAGCGCCACGAAATCCTCGTTGATGGCGGCGTCGGCGTCGATGTCGTCGCGCTCCCACACCAGCCCGAGCTGACGCTCGGTATCGCGGCGGGTCAGCAGGCGCACCAGCTCCTGCTTGCTCAATTGTTGGTATTTCGACGTGACATCGCTGCTGGTGGCGGCCTTTGCGGCAGCCTTTGGCGCGTCGGCAGTCGCGGGCTGCGCCTCGACGTCGTCGAGGGGCGCTCCGTCGGCGGCCGGCTCGGCAACCCGGGATGCGGAGGGCGGCGGATCGAACATGCTGCGCTGGGCAGCATCGGCGCCCGGCTGCCATTCGTCGTTGGTGGCGCGGCTGCGCAGGTCGGCACGCAATGCATCGCCGCACGCCGCCAGGAACATCTCCCATTCACCCGCCGATTTCAGCGTGATCGGCGGCTGCGTACCATTGACCAGCACGGCCGGTTTGCCGGCGCGCACCAGACGAAGCACATTCAGCACGGTGCCGGGGCTCTTGCCATCCCAGATCATCAGGCCGAAATCCGCCGCCTGCGCCATCTCGCGATCCTTGGCAGCATGGAACTGGAAGCCCTTGGCCGTTTTCGGGGGGGTGACTGCATGCAGGTCCCACTGGCCGAGGTTGTTGCGCGGCCGGTCGCCCGAGCAATACACGGTGACCTTGCGATAATCCGCCTCATGCAGCAGCTTTTGCACCGCCTTGTCGGCACCGTTGGCATCGCCTACGACAACGTCATGCCCCTTGCGCATGACATTGTCGAGCCGCTCCCTGACCTGGCTGGACAGGCGCGACATGTGGCGTGACCCGCCGATGAAAATCGTGCTCAATGATGGCTCCGCGTACGGGTGATGGTGAGTACGCTGACTGTGGCCGCCTGACCTGCCTGCAGCAATACGTCGGTAATCGCGTTCAAGGTGGAGCCCGAACGGTACAAGTCATCGAACAACAGCACTCTTTTCCGCGCAGTGTGCCGGACATCCACGGCAAAGAGCCCTTTCAGCAATTCGGCGCGTCTGGCAGGATCCTCGATGCCTTTGAGCGGAGCCGGTACCCGCGTCGTACTGATGCATTCGATCACCGGCAAACCCACCGCCGCTCCGATGCCCTGTGCCAGCAGCGTTACCGGTTGCAGGGCGCGCGGAGTGGATGAGGGTACGGGAATGATCAAATCGAACTTCTGTCGTTGCGGTTTCAAAAAGGTGGATGCTGCAGCGATGATACCTTGCGCCGCGTTGCGATCGCCTTTGTATTTGAGCTGATACAGCAGCTCGGCGATGGCCGGTCGCCTGGTATCGAACTGCATATGTCCATGTTCGTCATACCCGATCGGCGTGCTGCTGAGCGTGTGAAAATCCAGCGCGATGCCGGCATGCCACTTGCCCTGGATCTTCTGCGGGTTGATCGCGATCATGGGAGCCTTCCTGGCTGCGTCGTGAAGCGCTGATTCTATACGCCTGAATGACATTGAGTCGCCAGGGTGCTGGCGCACCGGGTCACTTTCCGGATGTGGATGACATCTCAAGCTTTGGCGCGTGAACATGCGCACCATCCGGCTTCTGCGGGGACTGCGGAGTACCGCTAAACTTGCACTTTTGCCGCGGATCAACGATGCCCTACACCCCGATTGTCGCCACGCTCGGCTATGTGCTGTCGCCGGATCGCCGCGAGGTCCTGATGATCCACCGCAATGCCCGTGCGGACGATCTGCACCTGGGCAAGTACAACGGTCTGGGCGGCAAGATGGAACCGGGCGAGGACATCGCCGCCTGCATGCGCCGCGAGATTCTGGAGGAGGCCGGCATCAACTGCGGGTCGATGCAGTTGCGCGGCACGTTGAACTGGCCGGGCTTCGGCAAGCAGGGCGAGGACTGGCTCGGTTTCATCTTCCTGATCGACGGCTACGCCGGCACGCCATTGACGGCGAATGCCGAAGGCACACTGGAATGGGTGGCGCGCGACCAGCTGATGGAACTGCCGATGTGGGAAGGCGACCGCCATTTCCTGCCGCTGGTGTTCGATGCCGACCCGCGCCCGTTCCACGGCGTGATGCCGTATCGCGACGGCCGCATGCAGTCGTGGTCGTACACCCGGCTGTAGGGGTCCGCTCGCGGGCGATGCTCTCGGTTTGGTCGGAGCCCGTAGGAGCGCACCCTGTGCGCGAATGCTCTTTGCGGATGTTCATCGACAAGAGCATTCGCGCACAGGGTGCGCTCCTACAAAAGGGGTGCGCTCGCGCGGTCGCTCTGATCAAGCATCACGTGAGCATCGGTCGAAGGCGCTGCAAAAGTGGCGGGCAGCGCCCCTGCAGCGGGTGTTCGATAGCGGGCCGGGTCTGTTCCCCGGCTGTGCCGGAGCCGCCGCGTCAGAAACCGTTGCGATCGTAGTGGCGGCGACGGCCGTCCAGATGGCTGGTGCCGACGCTGATCGTCATGCTCATGCCGCCCTGCGGGTCGTCGCAGCTGCCCAGTCGCCTGGTGACGTTGACCGTGCCGGTCTGGTAGTTGCCGCTGACGTGGTTGCCGGCCGCCACCCCCATCCCGATGCTGCCGTGGACCTGGGCTTTGTTGTAGGTGGCGTCGTCACAGGCCGGCGGTGCCGCGGCAGCCGTGTCGTTGCCGATGCGGCCGCTGGTGTCGCCGTAGTAGACGCCGGGGGTCCTGCTGCCCGGCGCGGCGGTGGCTCCGATCGCCGGCACGCTGCCGGTCATGATCGGGGTGGTCGCCGCGGCGGGTGCGGCGGCGGTCGAGCTTGCCGCCGGCACATCGCCCGGCGGCAGCTTGAGGTTCAGCGGCTGGCCGGTGCTCTGCGCCCATGCCGGCGCGACCAGCAGGGTGGCCAGCAGGGCAGGAAGAAACCGTTGGATGTTCATGCGTACTCCGGGGTCGTTGCACAGTACCCAACGCGCGATGCCGCGTCGGCGTGTACATCCGTGTTGGAAAGGCCTGGCGGCGACAAGTTCCAGCACCATACCCCGAGCGCCGGGCTCCTGCACATGCGGGTCTCCTGGTGTCAGGCCGTGGTCGCGATCCGTTCCACCCGGCGCAGGCCGCGCGGCAGCAGGCCGCCGCGGGTGGCGCGGTTGCCGCCGTATTCGACCAGGTCCGCCCATTTCAGGGTGAGCTTGCGCTGGCCCGCGTACAGGGTCACCTCGCCCCTGCTTTCGGCGACCACGGCCACGCCGACCACGCGCTCTTCGCCGCTGGCGAGTCTGGCCCTGGGGATCTCGATCAGCTTGTTGCCCTTGCCCTTGTCCAGTTCGGGCAGCTCGGCGACCGAGAACATCAGCAGATGGCCTTCGCTGGTGACCACCACGAGGCGGTCGCGTGCCGGGTCGGGGCTGATCTGCGGTGCCAGCACTTTCGCGCCGTCGCTGAGGCTGATGACCTGCTTGCCGGCTTTCTGCCGGCCGGTGAGCGCCTCGAAGCGGGTGACGAAGCCGTAGCCGAAGTCGGTGGACAGGATCAGCCGGGTGTCGTTGTCGCCGGCGATCAGCGCATCGAAGCTGGCCCCGGGGGCGGGACTGAAGCGGCCGGTCAGCGGCTCGCCGTTGCCGCGCGCCGAGGGCAGGGTGTGTGCGGGGGTGGAGTAGGCGCGGCCGGTGGAGTCGATGAACGCCACCTGCTGGGTGGTGCGGGCGTTGATCGCCGCCAGCAGCTGGTCGCCTTCGCGGTAGTTGAGCGCGTCGGCATCGATGTCGTGCCCCTTCGCGGCGCGCGCCCAGCCCTTCTGGCTCAGCACCACGGTGACCGGCTCGCTGGCGACCAGCGCGCTCTCGTCCAGCGCCTGCGCTACTTCACGCTCGACCAGCGGCGAGCGGCGGTCGTCGCCGAACTTCGCGGCGTCGGCGCGCAATTCGTCCTTGATCAGGCCCTTCAGCTTGGCCGGCGATTTCAGCAGCACGTTGATGCGTGCGCGTTCCTCTTCCAGCTGGTCGGCCTCGGCGGTGATCTTCATCTCTTCCAGCCGCGCCAGCTGGCGCAGGCGGGTTTCCAGGATGTAGTCGGTCTGCTCCTCGCTGAGCCGGAAGCGCGCCATCAGCACGGCCTTCGGCTCGTCCTCGGTGCGCACGATGCGGATCACTTCGTCGAGGTTGAGATACGCGATGCGCAGGCCTTCGAGCAGGTGCAGCCGGCGTTCGACCTTGCCCAGCCGATGCTCGAGCCGCCGGGTGACGGTGCTGGTGCGGAACGCCAGCCACTCGGCGAGGATGCGCCTGAGATCCTTCACCTGCGGCCGGCCGTCCAGGCCGATCATGTTGAGGTTGACGCGGAAGCTCTTTTCCAGGTCGGTGGTGGCGAACAGGTGCTGCATGGTCTCGTCGGCATCGACGCGGTTGGAGCGCGGTACGATCACCAGCCGGATCGGGTTCTCGTGGTCGGATTCGTCGCGCAGGTCCTCGATCATCGGCAGCTTCTTGGCGCGCATCTGCGCGGCGATCTGTTCGAGGATCTTCGACGGGCTGACCTGGTGCGGCAGCGCGGTGATCACGATGTTGCCTTCCTCGCGCCGGTACACCGCACGGGCGCGCAGCGAGCCGTTGCCGGTCCGGTACATCGCCAGCAGGTCGGCGCGCGGGGTAATGATCTCCGCCTCGGTAGGGTAGTCCGGGCCCTTTACGTGCTCGCACAGCTCGGCCACCGTGGCCTCGGGTTCGTCGAGCAGGCGGATGCACGCGCTGGCCAGCTCGCGCAGGTTGTGCGGCGGGATGTCGGTGGCCATGCCCACGGCGATGCCCATCGAACCGTTCAGCAGCACGTGCGGCACGCGCGCGGGCAGCCAGCTCGGCTCCTCCAGCGTGCCGTCGAAGTTCGGCACCCAGTCGACCGTGCCCTGGCCCAGCTCGCCCAGCAGCGCCTCGGCGATCGGGCTGAGCTTCGATTCGGTGTAGCGCATCGCGGCGAAGCTCTTGGGGTCGTCCGGCGAGCCGAAGTTGCCCTGGCCGTCGACCAGCGGGTAGCGGTAGGAGAACGGCTGCGCCATCAGCACCATCGCCTCGTAGCACGAGGTGTCGCCGTGCGGATGGAATTTGCCGATCACGTCGCCGATGGTGCGCGCCGACTTCTTCGGCTTGGCGGTGGCGGCCAGCCCCAGCTCGCTCATCGCGTAGATGATGCGCCGCTGCACCGGCTTCAGGCCGTCGCCCACGAACGGCAGGGCGCGGTCCAGCACCACGTACATCGAGTAGTCGAGGTAGGCCCGCTCGGCATACTCCTTCAGCGGGATCTGTTCGTGATTGGCTTGCAGGATCATGGGTTGCGTCGATTCAATGGCGCGCAAGAGGCGCGGATAGCCGGACGATGGTGCCAGAAAGCGCCCGGCTCTTGGTAGGAGCGCACCCGGTGCGCGAAAAGCCGCCCCATGCCCATGCGCGATGTTTTCGTTCGGGCGTCCCGGCAAAGAGCATCGCGCACAGGGTGCGCTCCTACGGGGAATGGATCATTCGCGAACGACCTGGATGCCCAGCTTGCGCAGCTGCACCTGCACGCTGTCCGGTCCGGCCAGGTGGGCGGCGCCGACGGCGATGAAGACGGTGCCGGGCTTTTGCAGCATGGCGGCGATCCTGCCGGCCCAGTTCCGGTTGCGTTCCACCAGCAGGCGTTGATAGAGCTGCGGTTCGCGCCGGCGCAGATCCTCGTCTTCGAGCCGGGCGATGGCGGCGGTGTCGCCGGCTTTCCAGGCGCCGATCAGTTCGGTGAGTTCGGCGCTGCCTTTGTCGGCATCGTGCAGGGTCGCGCGCAGGAACGCCAGCTCGACGGCGGGCGGCAGGTCGGCAAGAAAGCGGATCTGCTGTTCGGCGGTTTCCAGCCCGTCGACCGGCTTGCCGGCCGCCAGCATTTGCGCCTTCAACAGCTTGTCGACGCCGTGCGCAGGATCGAGCCCTGCCTTCAGCAGCGGCGTCACGGCCAGGGTCAGCGCGGCCAGCCAGGGACGCATGATCTGCAGGGTGCGCACGCCGCCGGGCACGCCGGCGGTTTGCGCGGCGGATGCCAGGGTGGCGTTTTCGCGGGGACTGAGCTTGTCGGAGAGCGGGTGGGCCGGATCCAGGCCGTATTGCAGCACCAGCGCCTGCATGTGCAGCGGGTCGTCGTCGGTCAACTCGATCGTCAGCGAGTCGCTGGCGGCCAGCGCCCGGTCGAGTGCCGGGTAGCGCCAGTCGGTGTCGTTGGGCAAGAGATGCACGGTGCCGAACAGGTAGATGGTGGTGTCGGCGCGCCTGACCGCCCACAGCGCCGGCCGGGCCAGTACCGGAGCGGCCAGCAGCAGGCCCAGCAGCAGCGCGACGATGAGGCGGCAGCGGATTTTCATTGGGGATGCGTCGTCGGCGAATGCGGTCGGATCAGGCGATGATGCCCGAGTGCGAGGCCGTTGTGCGTCTTGACGCTGTCATGCGCGGTTGTTCCAATCGCACGATCGACTGGCCGCGCACCGCGGGGCCGGTCATCCATCGTCGGGACATCAGCGCATGAAAGAATTGTCAGGGAGCGTCGTCCGCATGCCCCGATGCCGCCTCGCCAACCTGCGGCAGTGGCTGCGCTGGCTGCCGATGCTGTGGCTGGGTGCCTGCGCGGCCGGCCCGTTGCGGCCGTCACTGCCGCCGCCGGCCGGCGCGGCGCCGGTGCGTCACGTGTTCGTGATCGTGCTGGAGAACGAGCCGTACCAGGTCACCTTCGGCGCGCAGTCGCCGGCGCCGTATCTGGCGCATGTCCTGCCGAAGCAGGGCGCGCTGTTGCCGAACTACTACGGTATCGGCCACTACAGCCTGGACAACTACATCGCGATGATCAGCGGCCAGGCGCCGAACCCGGCCACGCAGGATGATTGCAAAGTGTTCAGCGAGTTCGTTCGCCGCGCGCCGGGACTGGATGCGAACGGGCAGGCGCTGGGCGAAGGCTGCATCTACCCGGCCGACGTCCGGACGCTGGCCGACCAGCTCGATGCCGCCGGACTGGGCTGGAAAGGCTACATGGAGGACATGGGTGCGGACCCGGCGCGGGAAGCCGGGAGCTGCGGACACGTTGCCATCGGTGCCCTGGACGTCACCAACCACGCCAGCGCGAAAGACCAGTACGCCGACAAGCACGACCCTTTCGTCTACTTCCATTCGATCATCGACGACCCGGCGCGCTGTGCGCGGCATGTCGTCAATCTCGACCGTCTCGCGCAGGATCTGCGGCGCGTCGACAGCACGCCGAACTTCGCCTTCATCACGCCGGGCCTGTGCCATGACGGCCACGACGCGCCGTGCGCGAACGGCGAGCCGGGCGGGCTGGTTTCCGCCGATGCGTTCCTGCGCCGCTGGGTGCCGCGCATCGTCGCTTCGCCCGCGTTCCGCCGGGACGGCCTGCTGCTGATCACGTTCGACGAAGGCACCGATGCACAAGCCTGCTGCGGCGAGCAGCCCTTGCCCGGCGGGCCGCCGCCGGGGCTGCAAGGCCCGGGTGGCGGCCCGGTCGGCGCGGTGCTGCTGTCGCCGTACATCGTGCCGGGTACGGTGTCACGCACGCCGTACAACCATTACAGCCTGCTGCGCACGGTCGAGGATTTCTTCGGGTTGCCGCACCTGGGTTACGCCGGCTCGCCGCATCTGCGCGCGTTCGGCCAGGACGTGTTCGGCGCGGCGCCGGCGACGGATCAGCGCGGCGCGCGATAGCCGCCGGCCACGCCGTGCGGGCTCAGCACCAGTTGCCACAGCTGGTCGCGCCGGCTGCGGAACACGCCGATGGAACCGGCCAGGTAATAGCGCCACATGCGCCGGAAGCGTTCGTCGTAGCCGGCATCCAGCGTCGGCCAGGCGGCATCGACGTTGGCGTGCCAGGCACTCAGCGTGCGGTCGTAGTCGGCGCCGAAGTTGTGCCAGTCCTCGACCACGAACAGATCCTCGAGTGCGCTCGCCACCTGGCTGGCGGCGGGGATCACCGAATTCGGGAAGATGTATTTCTCGATCCACGGATCGGTCGGTGCCGGTGCGCTGTTGCTGCCGATGCAATGCAGCAGCGACAGGCCGTCGTCCTTCAGGCAGCGCCTGACGGTTTCGAAATAGCTGCGGTAGTTCTTGCCGCCGACGTGTTCGAACATGCCGATCGAATACACCGCGTCGAAGCATTCGTCGATCTCGCGGTAATCCTGCAGGCGGATCTCGATCGGCAGGCCGGCGCACAATTCGCGGGCATAGTCGGCCTGCTGCTGCGACACGGTGATGCCGACGCCCTCGACGCCGTAATGTTCGGCCGCGTACTTCAGCGCCTCGCCCCAGCCGCAGCCGATGTCCAGCACGCGCAGGCCCGGCCGCAGCCGCAGCTTGCGGCAGACCAGATCGAGCTTGGCCGCCTGGGCATCGTCGAGATTGCCGGCTTCGGCCCAGTAGCCGCAGGAATACACCAGCCGCTTGCCCAGCATGGCCCGGAACAGGTCGTTGCCGAGGTCGTAGTGCACCTTGCCCACCTCGTAGGCGCGCTCGCCGCGCTGCAGGTTGATGAAGCGGGCCTTCAGGCGGGCGAGCAGGGCGTCGAGCGTTTTCAGCTCCTGATCCAGGCCGACGGTCAGCAGCCGCGTGCACAGGCCGGGCAGGTCGTCGGCGTCCCACCAGCCGTCCATGTAGGACTCGCCCAGCCCCAGCGAGCCGTGCGCCAGCACGCGCGCATAAAAGCGCTGATCGTGCACGCGCAGGTCGATCGGGGCGCTGCCGTCGATGTGGATGCCGGCGTGTTCGAGCAAGTCGCCGGCGCGTTCTTTCAGGTTGTCCTGTTTCATGCCCTGCCTCGCCGATAGCAGCACCGATTCCGGAATGCGGGTTGATCCTGGGCGATCAGTGCTTGCCCAGCCGCGCGAAATTGGCCGGGGAAAGTGCATACACTGCGTCGACACCTTCGTCGCGAACCAGTTGCAGCAGAAATTCGACCTGATCATCGCGCAGCAGAAATTCGACCTTCACCGGCAGGTCGTCGGCCAGCTCGAAGAATTGCTCCTCGTGCAGCACGCCATGCCGGCCGAAGCCGGCGATCGCGCGGAACACCGAACCGCCGCCCAGGCCGTGGCGCCTGGCCTGTTCCAGCAGCCATTCGGACAACAGCATGCCGCCATGCCTGGCATGCGCATGACAGTAGAAATGAAGATGTACACCCTGTTGAACGGTTTCCTGGTTCATGGCCGACTCCGGAATCAATGGCGCAGCAGGCTGCGGGTGAGGGTGATGCCCAGCACGGTCATGCTCAGCGAGCCGATCAGGTGCGCCAGGACATGCCCGCTGAACCACAGGTATTGCTGGCGCAGCAGCAAGTTGGTGGCTTCGGCGGAGAAGGTGGAGAACGTGGTCAGGCCACCGAGGAAACCGGTCAGCACGAACAGCTGCAGCTCCGGCGACACCGCCTGGAAATTGCGGAACACGCCGAGGGCGACACCCATCAGCAGGCCGCCGGTGAGGTTGGCGGCCAGCGTGCCCAGCGGCAGGGTGGGGAACAGCGGGTTGAGCAGCACGCCCAGTCCGTAGCGCAGCCAGCAACCCACGGCGCCGCCGAGGCCGATGGCAAGAAATCCGGTATAACCCACGAGCGCATCTCCATCTGAATCTGAGGGAAGTGTCCGGCTGCCGGGGGAGCAGGCACGCCTGCGCCGCCGGAAGCCGGTGGGGCAGGCATCATCAACTTCAACGCCATCATGCGAGAAGCGGTTTGTTCCGGGTACGCCGAAGGCTTCCTCGAAACGGGAGGCATGCCATCTCCCGGGTGTCCATCCTAGCAGCCTGCCGGACTTCGGTCGGCCGGGCTGCGAATCCGTCTGTGCGGTCCATATTTCCGCCGCTTCTTGGCCCATAGCACCACTATGGGCCGGCGAACCGTCGAAAATCTGTCCTCGCGCAGCCGAATTCTCGCCTCGACCACCAAAGCCCGGCAGGCTGCCAGCAGCCTGCCGGACTTTGGTCGGCCGGGCTGTCCTATACTCGCGATGCTCCCGCCTCACGATCGTTGTCGCCATGAACCCAACCCGCCGCACCGTGCGGCGCAGTCTGCCCTGGCTGCTGGCCGCGCTGTCGATGATCGGCCCGTTCTCGATCGATGCGGTGTTCCCGTCGTTTCCGTTGATCGGCGCGCGCTTCGGCGTGGATGCCACCGCGCTGCAACAGCTGATCAGCGTGTATCTGATCACCTACGCGGCGATGAGCCTGTTCCACGGCGCCATCTCCGACGCGGTCGGGCGCAGGCCGGTGATCGTTACCGGCATGCTGCTGTATGCGCTCGCCTCGGCGGGCGCGGCGCTGTCGACCTCGTTCGCCATGTTGCTGATGTGCCGCGGCCTGCAGGGCATGTGCGCCGGTGCCGGGCTGGTGGTGGGGCGCGCGGTGATCCGCGACAGCCTGCATGGTGCCGCCGCGCAACGGCTGATGTCGCGGGTGATGATGATTTTCGGGGTGGCGCCGGTGATCGCGCCGATGGTCGGCGCGCTGCTGCTGTCGCTGAGCGGCTGGCATGGCATCTTCTGGGTGCTGACGGGGTTCACCGCGGCGCTGTCGCTGGCCTTGCTGCTGTTGCTGGAAGAAACCCATCCGGCAGATCGGCGCACGTCATTTGCGCCGGCACACCTGGTGGCAAGCTATCTGTCGTTCGCTCGCGACCGCGTGTTCTGGCCGCTGCTGATTTCCAGTTCGGTCAATTTCGCCGGGCTGTTCCTTTACATCGCCTCGGCTCCGCGCCTCGTGCGCGTGCTGCTGCACCTGTCGGCGACAGGCTTTCCGTGGCTGTTCATACCGGTGGTGGTCGGCCTGGTCGGCGGCGCATGGCTGTCCGGACGGATGGCCGGACGGGCCGGCGTTGGTTTCACGGTGAACCTGGGTTATGCCGTGATGCTGCTGGCCTGCGCGCTGCATCTGCTGCTGGCGCGGGTGTTTCCCGCGCCGCGCCTGCCGTGGTCGATGCTGCCGCTGATCCTGCAGGCGGTCGGGGTGCAACTGGCGTTTCCGACGTTGACGCTGTTGCTGCTGGATCGCTTTCCGCATCAGCGCGGCGGCATTTCATCGGTGCAGGCTTTCGCCAGCCTGCTGCTGTGCAGCGTCGTTGCCGGCGTGCTGTCGCCGCTGTTCTCGGTCAGCATGTGGCGTCTCGCGCTGGGCGCCTCGGCGCTGACGATCACCGGCGCGTTGTCGTGGTGGTGGCACGGCAACGTCAGCCGACGCTCGCTGCAGCAGTCGCTGGCCAATCAGGATCCTGGCGTACTGATGCAGACCGAGATCGTCGAGCCGCGCTGAACCGGTTGCATTGCGGGACTTGGCACGTGGCGGTTTTCCGTCGCACGGGCATGGAAGCCGCGGGGCTGCGCTCAGCCGAAGCTGCGCAATTTCGGCCAGAGCCTGCGCCAGGGTATTCGCAGGTGGCGGCAGACGAAGATTTCCGGGTGATAGCGGGTTTCCTCGTTCTGCACGCCCTGGCGGTTGCTGATGCGGCCGGCCGGCGTGCAGTCCGCGGGCGCCTTGCGAATGGCTTTCGGGTCCGCGCCCAGCACGATCAGCGTCGTCGGCGGCGGGTTGCCGTAGCCGCGATACCACCAGGAATTGACGCCGCTGATCGCGGCCGGCAGGCCCAGCGCAGGGCCGTACAGGTCGATCGCGCCGGCCTCGCCGTAGTTGCCGGCGAGCACACCCGTCTGCGCGCGCTCGCCGGCGGGCAGTGCGTGGTAGATGCTTGCGACCCGGGCGACCAGTTGCCGCCAGCCGATCTGTTCGGCGAAGTCGTCCTGCACCGCACGGCTGATGCGCCAGCCGACGGAGTTCACGGGTGCCAGTGGCAGGGCCACCGCGGCACTGCTGACAGCGGCCATGGCAAGCAGGACCCCCGTGACGATGCGCAGGCTCCGCGCGGTGCCTGGCCGCAGGTCGGCCAGCCAGCGTTCGCCCGCGACGGCACCGGCAGCGAGCAGCATCGGATACGTTGGCGCCATGTAGTAGGCGCGGCCCTGGCCCAGCGCAAACAGCGCCAGCGGGACGAGGAACAGCCACGCCAGCATGCGATAGCGGACCGCGTCCTTCGACCACATCACGAACCCCAGCCCGGCCAGCCACAACGGCAGCGTGAACAGGCTGGCGTTGACATACAGCTGTTGGCTGAAAAAGCCGTCGGCACGACCGATGCGGACGTCCCGCGCATGGATGTGCCGGATGAAATCCAGGTACACGAAATCATGCCGGATCTGCCATAGCAGGTTCGGCAGGAACAGCAGCAGCGACAGCGCCACGCCACCCCACAGCCACGCACTGGCGAGCTGCCGGCGCAGCGGTGTGGCCAGGACGCCGGCGGCCAGTCCGGCGACGCAGAACAGCATGGTGTAACGCGTGAGCATGCCCAGCCCGACGACCAGGCCGATCGCCAGCCACCAGCGCGGATTGCCGCTGTTCAGCAGGCGCACGACGAGCCACGCCAGCAGCACCCACCAGAGAAAATCGAAGGTGACGTACATGAACTCGCTGCCCACCAGCAGCGAGAACGGCATGCACGCCACAGCCAGTGCGGCGACCAGCTGCGCGCCGCGGTGGCCGCCCATGTCGCGCGCGATCAGTCCGGCCAGCAGCATGGCGACGCACTGCGCCAGTGCGGAGAAGAAGCGGAAGCCGGCCAGCGAGGTGCCGAACAGCGCCAGTTCGATCCGGCCGATGAACGGCGTCAGCGGCGGATAGGCGACGTAGCCCCAGGCCAGGTGCCTGGCGTCGGCGAGCACCGCCAGTTCATCGCGATGGAATCCGTAGTGGCGGTCGAGCAGCACCTGGAGCAGCAGCCTCAGGCATGCCAGCGCGAGCAGCACGGCAAGATCCGCGGAGCGCGGAGTGAGTCTTGGGCAACGCATCGGCGGTGTCGCCACGGTCATGTGATGGCACAGCGTAACCGGGACGGATCGCCGCTGGAACAGGCGTCGGGATGCTTCCGATGCGGGCGCGGCACCGGCCAGAGCGGCGATACGCCAAGGATGCAGGCCCGATCGGCGCCAGTGCGGCTGGCGCATCGAACCGGATCCGCGCGTCCTGCGCGACGCCTTGGCTCTCGCGAAACCGGCCGATGCTGGGGAAGGCCAAAGCCGGATGCCGCCCCATCAGGATTGCGGGAGGCCGCCCGCCGTCGTTCCATGAACGTCGGCCGCCAGCAGCCGATGATCGATCAGCCAGCGCCGGGCATCGTCGGCGTCCTGCTCGAACCAGGCCCTGGTCGAGCCGAGCCGGAACGAATAGCCCCAGGCATCCATGTCCGCCATCAGACGTACGCGGCCGACGCCCGGCAACTGGTCGGCCAGCACGATCTGCAGGTAGCAGGTGGCGTCTTCCTCCTCGATCGAATCGGTGGCGTCGGTGTGCACGGCGGCGCGGCGCTCGGGCGCCAGCACGATCAGGTGGCAGGCTTCGTGCAGCAGCGAATGGACCGGGGTGTCGTCGCGCGCATAAACGGTGGCGCCGATGATGCCGGCTTCCTCGTCGCCCCAGAAACTGCCGGGGATCGCCTCGCCCGCGGCGACGCGCTGCAGGCGCAGGCCGAAACGGGCGAGCAGGGCGGCTGGCGCGTCGAAGCCGGTCCGGCCCACCCGCAGCACGTCGCTGGCGCGGCCGCCGGATTCGGGAGGGGTGACGGTTTCGGAATGCATACGCGTGCGCTGCAGACGCCGATCGGTGCGCTGATGGAACGGTGCCGGGCGGCAATCGGGCGCCCGGCGAAAAGGGATGGCGATGACTGCCGCGGACCGGGACGGACTACCCGATCGTGGCCTCGTTGCTGGCCGGGCTTCCGGCCGCCGGCTTGCCTTCGGGCAGGGTGACGGAGAGTTCCAGTATCTCGTGGCCGCTGTCGCGTTCGAAATTGATGTTGATCGCGTCGAGATCGACGTGAACGTATTTCTTGATCACTTCGAGCAGCTCGTTGCGCATCATCGGCAGGTAGTCGGGCGCGCCGCGGGTGGAGCGCTCCTGCGCCACGATGATGCGCAGGCGTTCGCGCGCCACGCTGGCGGTCGATTCCGGCTTGCGCTTCAGGAAATCCAGGATGCCCATCGCGATCAACCTCCGAACACGCGCTGCAGGAAGCCTTTCTTCGGCACATCGATGAAGCGCAGGGGGCGCACTTCGCCGAGGATGCGGGCTACGGTATCGCTGTAGGCCTGGCCGGCCAGTGAATCGGCATCGACGATCACCGGGATGCCGTTGTTGGAAGCGGTCAGCACGTTTTCCGATTCGGGGATCACGCCGACCACCTCGATGCCGAGGATTTCCTCGACGTCCTTCACGCTGAGCATTTCGCCGATGGCGACGCGGGCCGGGTTGTAGCGGGTCAGCAGCAGGTGCTGGGTGACCGGGCCCTCGCCGCGCTCGGCGCGCCGGGTCTTGCTGGCGAGCAGGCCGAGAATGCGATCGGAGTCGCGCACCGAGGACACTTCCGGATTGACCACCACCACGGCGTGGTCGGCGAAATACATCGCCAGGTGCGCGCCCTTCTCGATGCCGGCGGGCGAGTCGCACACGACGTAGTCGAAACCGTCCTCGGACAGGCCGTCGAGCACCTTCTCGACGCCTTCCTGGGTCAGCGCGTCCTTGTCGCGGGTCTGGCTGGCGGCCAGCACGTAGAGGTTGTCGTAGCGCTTGTCCTTGATCAGCGACTGTTTGAGCGTGGACTCGCCGTGCACGACGTTGACGAAGTCGTACACCACGCGCCGCTCGCAGCCCATGATCAGGTCGAGGTTGCGCAGGCCGACGTCGAAGTCGATCACCGCGACTTTCTTGCCGGCCATGGCCAGGCCGGTGGCCAGCGAGGCGCTGGTCGTGGTCTTGCCGACACCGCCTTTGCCGGAAGTGACGACGATAATCTCGGCAGTCAAGGGCTCATCTCCGCATGGTTCTTGTTGTCGGGTGGTTACAGTTTGGCGAGCAACAGCTTTTCGCCTTCGAGCCAGCATTGCACGGACTGGCCCTCGAGGTCGCCGGGAATCTGTTCGAACACGCGGTAATGACCGGCGATCGCCACCAGCTCGGCGCGGAAGTCGGACACGTAGATGCGTGCCGTCTCGTCGCCCTGCGCACCGGCCATGGCGCGGCCGCGCAGGCTGCCGTAGACATGGATGTTGCCGTCGGCGATCACTTCGGCGCCGTTGGCGATGGCGCCGATGACGATCAGGTCGCGATCGCGGGCATAGATCTGCTGGCCGGAACGAACCGAGCCCGCATGGTACTGGGCGCCTTGCCGGCTGCCCGGCGCCGGCGCGGACAGGATCGGTTCGCGCTGCTGCTCGCGCGCTGCCGGCTCGCTGCGACGTGCCGCTTCCGCCGGCGCCGCAGCGGAAGCGGCCGGTTCATAGGCGGCGCGGAACTTGGCGATCAGCGGCAAGCCCGCGCGCCTGGCCAGCGTTTCGGTATCGCTGGTGCCGTAGGCCAGGCCGACCGGCAGCATGCCGGCGCGGCGGACCGCTTCGAGCAGCGCGTTGACGTCATCGTCGCCCGGCAGGCTGGGCAGGTGACTGAGGTCCAGCACCACCGCCGCACGGGAAAACATCTGCGGCGCGGCGTGCACGCGCCGTTCCAGTTCGTCGCACAGTGCAGCGGCATCGGCCCGGCGTACCCGCACACAGGCGATGCCGACCTGGCCGAAACGCAGGTCGCAGGCGTCGGAGGTATCGACCTTCGCGTTCATGGGCGCCGATCTCCGGCGAGGCGGCGCGGACCGGCGTCATGCGATACGGGGCGGCGTTCGGCCAGCCACGGCACATCCGGCAGACCGCCATGGTCGAGCCAGGTATCGCGCACATAGGCGTAGCTGGGCAGATCCCTGGCCAGCAGGCTGACCTGCGGGCCGTCCTTGCCCATGCGCTGCTGGCCCACTTCCTGGAAGCCGTAGGTGCCGTGGAACAGCACCACCACGTCGTCGCGCGGCTCCAGGAACACCTCGCAGGCGAGCAGCGGCACGCGCACCTCGGCA
>JAGWNA010000037.1 GCA_028871555.1 Lysobacteraceae bacterium | reverse complement strand
GAACAACGACATCGAGGCGATCTTCAAGAGCGCGATGGACGAGTACAAGAAGACCGGCAGCTGGTAAAGCTCAAGGAACGGGGAACAAGAACACACCCGTTCCGCATCATCTGGTTTTCCCGTTCCCCGAAGTGGGCAAAGCGAGCGATACGAATGGCAAGCGGACGCGAAATCAAAACCAAGATCAAGAGCACGCAGAACATGCGCAAGGTCACGCGCGCGCTCGAAATGGTCTCGGCCTCGAAGATCCGCAAGGCGCAGGATCTGATGAAGGCCTCGCGTCCGTATGCGCGCTCGATGCGCAAGGTGATCGCGCACGTCGCCCAGGCCAGCACCGATTTCAGCCATCCGTTCCTGATCCAGCGCGACAACGTGGCGCGGGTCGGCTACATCGTGGTGTCGACGGACCGTGGCTTGTGCGGCGGTCTCAATTCCAACCTGTTCCGCCGCCTGCTGCCGGCCATCAATGAGTGGCAAAAGCAGGGCGTGCAGGTCGACGTGGTGGCGATCGGGCAGAAGGCGATCCAGTTCTTCCGTCGGCTCAAGGGTATCAACCTGGTCGGCAGTGTCGGCCACCTCGGTGAGCGGCCGAAGCTGGAACAGCTGGTCGGCGTCATCAAGGTGATGATGGACAGCTACAAGTCCAACGGGCTGGATCGGGTATTCCTGGCCTACAACGACTTCGTCAATACCATGACGCAGAAACCGGCGGTTGACGCGCTGCTGCCGTTGCCGCTGGTGGCGGCGGAAATGGAGGCGCACCAGGCGGCCGGCGAGTCGGCATATGCCGGCATCAAGCTGGAACAGACCCACGACTGGGACTACATCTACGAGCCGGATGCGCAGGCCGTGCTGGAACACGTGCTGGGTCGCTACATCGAATCGGTGGTGTACCAGGCGGCGCTGGAAAACCTCGCCAGCGAGCATGCCGCGCGCATGGTCGCGATGAAGAGCGCGTCGGACAACGCGAACAAGGTGATCGACGAGTTGACGCTGGTATACAACAAGGCACGCCAGGCTGCGATCACCCAGGAGATCTCGGAAATCGTCGGCGGCGCGGCGGCGGTATAAGGGTTTATCGAGTGCGATCATCCCTGATCGCAGAAGCAAAGATCAAAAGGCGGCCATCCGTGGCCGCAACGTTGAATAAAAGCGATCATCCGTGATCGCAAGGTAAGATCAAAAAGCAACCATCCATGGTTGCACTTTCAAATGAAGCGACGCTTCGTCGGCGCTATGACAAGACACTCAGAGATTCATCCGGAGCTATCAGCATGAGCCAGGGCAAAGTTGTTCAGATCATCGGTGCGGTCGTCGACGTGGAGTTCCCGCGCGATCAGGTGCCGCAGGTGTACGACGCACTGAAAATCGACGGCACCGCGATCACGCTGGAAGTGCAGCAGCAGCTCGGTGACGGCGTGGTGCGTACGATCGCGCTCGGCGCCACCGACGGCCTGCGCCGCAACCTGATCGCCCGCAACACCGGCGAGGGCATCAAGGTGCCGGTCGGCAAGTGCACGCTCGGGCGCATCATGGACGTGCTCGGCAATCCGATCGACGAGGCCGGTCCGATCGGCGAGCAGGAGCAGTGGGTGATCCATCGCGAGGCGCCGAGCTACGCCGACCAGGCCGCCGCGAACGATCTGCTGGAAACCGGCATCAAGGTGATCGATCTGATGTGCCCGTTCGCCAAGGGAGGCAAGGTCGGCCTGTTCGGTGGCGCCGGCGTGGGCAAGACCGTCAACATGATGGAGTTGATCAACAACATCGCCAAGGCGCACTCGGGTCTGTCCGTGTTCGCCGGCGTGGGCGAGCGTACCCGCGAGGGCAACGACTTCTACCACGAGATGAAAGACTCCAACGTGCTCGACAAGGTCGCGATGGTGTACGGCCAGATGAACGAGCCGCCGGGCAACCGCCTGCGCGTGGCGCTGACCGGACTGACCATGGCCGAGTACTTCCGCGAAGAGAAGGACGAGACCGGCAAGGGCAAGGACGTGCTGCTGTTCGTCGACAACATCTACCGCTACACCCTGGCCGGTACCGAAGTGTCCGCGCTGCTCGGCCGCATGCCGTCCGCGGTGGGCTACCAGCCGACCCTGGCCGAGGAAATGGGTGTGCTGCAGGAGCGCATCACCTCGACCAAGACCGGTTCGATCACCTCGATCCAGGCCGTGTACGTGCCCGCGGACGACCTGACCGACCCGTCGCCGGCGACCACCTTCGCGCATCTGGATGCGACCGTGGTGCTGAGCCGCAACATCGCCAGCCTGGGGATCTATCCGGCCGTCGATCCTCTGGACTCCACCAGCCGCCAGCTCGATCCGAACGTGATCGGCGCCGAGCACTACGACGTCGCCCGCCGCGTGCAGGGCACGCTGCAGCGCTACAAGGAGTTGAAGGACATCATCGCGATCCTCGGCATGGACGAGCTGTCCGAAGAGGACAAGCTGGCGGTGTCGCGCGCGCGCAAGATCGAGCGCTTCTTCTCGCAGCCGTTCCACGTGGCCGAAGTGTTTACCGGTTCGCCGGGCAAGTATGTGTCGCTGAAGGAAACCATCCGCGGATTCAAGATGATCGTGGACGGCGACGCCGACTACCTGCCGGAACAGGCGTTCTACATGGTCGGCGGCATCGACGAGGCGATCAAGAAGGCCGAGGACATGGGCGCCAGGAAGGCCGCCTGATGTAGGGGGAATGGGGACAAGGCGCGGTGAACGTGCAGCCAGCCGTACTCCGGATCTTCCGTTCCCCGTCTTCCGTTTCCCGTTCCCGTCGAGCAAAGCGAGACATGAAATGAGCCAAACCATTCGCGTCGACATTGTCAGTGCCGAAGCCGAGATTTTTTCCGGTGACGCGACGATGGTCGTTGCCACCGGCGAGATGGGGGAGCTGGGCATCACGCCCCGGCACGCCCCATTGATCACCCGCCTCAAGCCCGGCCATGTCGACGTGCTGCAGGTCAGCGGCGAACGGCTGCAGTTCTACGTTTCCGGCGGCATCCTGGAAGTGCAGCCGCAGGTGGTTACCGTGCTGGCCGACACCGCCGCACGCGCCGCCGACCTGGACGAGACGGCCGCGCTGCGTGCCAAGAAGGAGGCCGAGGACGCACTGGCCAATCGCACCGAAGCGATGGAAATTGCCGAAGCCCAGGCCAGGCTGGCCCAGGCGATGGCCCAGCTGCAGGCACTGGAACGCATGCGCAAGAGCCTCAAGCACTGAGGCTCGCGGGCAATACCCCGCACAGGGACCTGCATTCCACAAGGCAACATTCCAGAAAGCAGACAGACGCCGGCCTTGTGCCGGCGCTTTCGCGTCGGCACGATGGTGCAACGATGAGGCTGGGACGACCCGGGATAAGCAGGGCTGTGCGACAGGGATGGCCGGTCACGCTTTTGATGCTGGCCGGATGCGCCATGTCGCCGCGGCTCCCGCCGTCGCCGGCAACCGGCGGCGCCTCGTGGCGGATGGCGCCACCGGGCATGGTGCGCTACCAGCTCGCCATCGGCGAGGTATCCAGCGGTGCCGTGCCGTTGCGGCGGACGCTGCCGATCTACCCGCCAGGCCAGCTTGCAGCGTGCCTTGCGCCGGTGGACGTGCAGGCGAGGTTGGTCGTGGACAGGCAAGGCAAGGTCGGCGAGGCAAGGGTGGCCGACGCAGGGCATGCCAATGCGACGAGACGACTGTTCATTGCCGCGGTGCGGGCGGCCGCGAAACAATGGCAGTTCATCCCGTTGCAGGTGAGCCGTTGGGCCGCCGATGCCGACGGCAACAGTCACCTGGTGGACACACAGAGCGAACCGTTCAGCCGGGTATATGTCTTTCATTTCGAGTGCCATGCGGGCCAGCCGGCAGTGACCGCTGACGCCGTATCGTCGAAATATTGAGCTGCGCTGCCCGGTACGACTGCTATGCTTTTCGACCGTGATGCCGGAGGATCGAGCCGATGAACAACGTTCCACTGCATGTCATCGTGCTCGCTGCCGGCGAAGGCAGGCGGATGAAATCGAAGCGGGCCAAGGTGCTGATGCCGCTGGCCGGGCGACCGTTGCTGGGCCACGTGCTGGCTACCGCGCGTGCGCTGCAACCGGCGGCGATCCACATCGTCCACGGCCACTGCGGCGAGCAGGTGCAGGCGGCGTTTGCCGGGCAGGCCGATTTGCGCTGGGTGCGGCAGGCCGAGCAACTGGGGACGGGCCATGCGGTGGAGCAGGCGCTGAAGGACATTCCCGACGGCGTGCAGGTGCTGGTGCTGTATGGCGATGTGCCGCTGACCCGGTGCGAGACGTTGCGGCAGCTGGTGCACACCGATGCCGTGCTGCGCCTGCTGACCACCCGGCTCGACGATCCCCACGGCTATGGCCGCGTGCTGGGCGACGGGCACGGCCGGATCCGCGCCGTGATCGAGGAAAAAGATGCCGACGACAGCCAGCGCGCGATCACCCTGGTCAACACCGGCATCCTCGCCGCCGAGGCGCAGGCGCTGCGTGGCTGGATCGGCCGGCTCGATCGCGACAACGCACAGGGCGAGTACTACCTCACCGACATTTTCGGCATGGCGGCGCAGGACAGCCGCGCCGCATGCAGCGTCGAATGTGCCGATCCGATCGAAGCAGCCGGCGCCAACAATCCCTGGCAGCTGGCCGAGCTCGAAGCGCAGTACCGCTTGCGTGCCGCCCGCGCATTGGCGCTGGACGGCGTGCGGCTGGCCGACCCGGCGCGCATCGATGTGCGCGGTACGGTCGAAGCCGGACGCGATGTGGAGCTGGATATCGACGTGATCCTGGAGGGCCGTGTGGTGCTGGGTGACGACGTGCGCATCGGTGCGTTCACCCGGCTGCGCGACGTGCAGTTCGCTGCCGGCACGGTGGTGCAGCCGCATTGCGACCTGGACGGCGTGATCACCCACGGGCCGTGCACGATCGGCCCGTTCGCGCGGCTGCGCCCCGGCACCGAACTCGATGCCGGCGTGCACGTCGGCAACTTCGTGGAAATCAAGAAGAGCCGACTGGGCGAGGGCAGCAAGGCGAACCACCTGAGCTACCTCGGCGACAGCGAGATCGGCCGCGACGTCAACATCGGCGCCGGCACCATCACCTGCAACTACGACGGCGTCAACAAGTTCGTCACCCGCATCGGCGACGGCGCCTTCATCGGTTCCAACAGCGCCCTGGTGGCGCCGGTGACGGTCGGTGCGCAGGCCACCATCGGTGCCGGCTCGGTGATCACCCGCGATGCGCCGGAGGGCGAACTCACGATGGCGCGAGGACGGCAGCAGACCTTGCACGGCTGGCACCGGCCGGTGAAGAAGGGGGGTTGACCCGATGCTCCAAACTTGAGCGATCCAACATGCTCCCTCAGCGTCATCCCAGCGAAAGCCGGGATCCAGTGCTTGGCTCTTGGTCGACACGTGTCCTGTATTGCGCCAGCGAGCCAAGGACACTGGATCCCGGCTTTCGCTGGGATGACGGCGCGGAGCAGCGGATGGCGCGCTTGAGTTCGAAGCATGGGGGATTTTGACCGGGTGCCTGCGCGCTGGGGATGATGAAACCCGACTGCGGCATCACTTGCGGGGCAGCCCGTCCGGCCGCCGCGACGGAACTCCCTGACGGGAAGGAGCAAGGTCTCATGCGGCGAGTGCGATCGATGGCGGCAATGCTGGTTGTGCTGGCGTTGCAGGGGTGTGCAGGGACGGCATCGGTACTCAGCCCGACGCAGCAGAAGTCGCTGCAATCGCTGCCGCTGTTCAATCCGGACGCCAGCCCCCGCTTTGCCGTCGATCTGGCATGCATCAGCGCCGATGCCAGCTGCATCACGGTCGAAAACGCGTTTTATGCATGGGCACGCGACCGGCATGTCGAGCTGCGGACGGTCGAACCCGGCGATACCGTGTTCGGTGGCGGCCAGCCCGCGCATCGGCCGAACCCGGCGTTGCCTTACCGTCTGGCGATCCGCGTCGCGCCGTTGATCATCCCCAGCTTCGACGAAAGCGGTGGTGGCCATGGGGACATGCGCACCGGCACCGCCTACACGCCGCCGAAAGTCGGTTACACCGCGACGATCCGGGTGGTCGATGCCGCGAGCGGCAAATTGCTGCGGGAGTTGCCGGTTCACGACCAGCAGGATGCGGCCTACAAGAGCGACGTAGGGAAGTACATCCGTGCCGAGATGAGCGTGCTGATCGGCAGCCTGGATCCCGCCTACCGGGCCGTGCAGCCGAAGTGAGCGAGGAGGAAAGGCAGAAGTGAGCGGAGAGGGGTGAGAGAAAAGCCGAAGCGCGCGCCGCCGCGGCTCTCTCACTTCTCACCCCTCTCCACTCACTCCTCGCTTTCAGGCATAGCGCCAGCCGTCGATTTCCACCAGCAGCTCGCGGCGGCAGATGTCGCCGTGCAGCAGCAGCACCGGCACGCCGGGCAGGCGGCGGCGGACGAATTCGCGCACATGCGGCGCGTCGCCGGTTTGGCGGACATAGACCTTCAGCGGCGAGTGGGTGTCGAAGCCGGTGGCCATGCCGGCGCTGCCCAGCAGCGCTTCGAGATTGGTCAGGGTCTCGTCCAGTTGGGCGTCCAGGTCGTCCTGGTGGGTCGAGGCGTGGCCGACGATGGCGGCCGTGCCGGAGATGGCCAGCGCATCCTGTGCCGGCAGGCTCATGGCGCGGGCGAAGCTAGGCGGGGTGCGGCCGTACTGACGCGGGTAATGCCAGGCACTGACCTGGCGTGGATTTTCCACCCGCATGCCGGGTCGGTCGCAGGCCAGCAGGTAGACCTGCAGGTGATGTTGCGGACCGTGATGGCCGATCGCGGTGGCGGCGGGAAAACCCTGGGCAAAGAACGTGCCCATGCCGGCGCCGCGACCGTGGCAGAAACGCTTGTAGCGCTCGCTGTCGCCGGCACCGCAGTTGATCGCGCCGATGTAGTTCCAGATGCGCAGCACGTGCCGCTCGGCGCGGCCACCGACGAAGTCGCGCAGTCGGGCGTAGGCGTGCCGCGCTGCGCCCTCGGGGCCGTCGTGTTCGCGCTCGTCCAGTTCGATCGCGGTGAACAGCCAGCCGCCGCCCGCCGACCAGTGCAGTTCCCCGTCACGACCGCAGCTCACCTCGGTCTCGATCTGCCACGACTCCAGCGGAACCGGGGCGTCGAACGATTCCAGTTCGACCCGCAGCCAGCGCGGGTCGTCGCTGCGTGGCGCGCCCGTACCGAAACCGAACACCGCCAGCGTGCCCGGTTCGTCGAGTGCGGCGGCGGCAGCAGCCATCCGGTAGGAGACGCGTGGTGCGCGGCGCAGGTGCGGGTCGAGCTGGGGGTTTTCACAACCCTGGATCATTGTGTGCAACCGGGAATGGCGAGGGCGCTATGTTACACTTCGCGGCCGCTGCCCCGGGTGCAATGAAACTGGATGATGGAATCGAGCATGACTGAGCAGACGCCCGCGCAGCATGAACTGGCGACGCTGATGGTGGAATGCCTGAATCTCGAAGCCGTGACGCCGGCGCAGATCGACCCCGATGCGCCGTTGTTTGGCGGCGAGTTGGGGCTGGATTCCATCGATGCGCTGGAAATCGCGCTCGCCGTCTCCAGGCGCTATGGCTTTCAGCTGCGTTCGGACAACCCGGACAACCGGCAGATTTTCAACAGTTTGCGTACCCTGTCTGCCCATGTCGAGCAGCATCGGGTCGGCTGATTGCAGTATTTCCGTGTATCGGCGGTCGGGTTTCAGTCACGCAATATTCCGTCTCCGCTGTCAGGCTCGCAGTGTCCGTAGTGCCAGCGCGGTGCCCCACATGACGTTTCCCGTCCAACCCGTTGAAAAGCAGGCGAGGCGTTCGGCGCTGCTGCTGTTGCCGGCCTATCCGTTGCTGGCGATGGCGGGGGTGTTGACGCATCGGCAGGTCTTTGCCCTGGCAGCTTTGCTGCTGCTGGTGACGGCAGCGATGCTGCCGCGTCTGCTGACGCGCCGGGTTGCGCCCTGGCTGGCATGGCTGGGGCTGCTGGCAGCACTGTCGCTGTTGTGGCGGCAGGGGTGGGCCGGGCTGCTGCTGGAAGCCTTGCCGGTGCTGATCAATGCCCTGCTGGCCGGCTGGTTTGGTCGTACCCTGGCCACGTCCGAGCCGCTGGTGGCACGTTTCATCGTCGTCCTCGAAGGCGCCCGGCGGCTGGCACAGCCCGGGGTGGCGCGCTATGCCCGGCAGATCACCTGGGGCTGGACCGTGTTGCTCGGCGCGCAGGCGATGCTGCTGGCCGTGCTGCTGTTGTGGGCCGGGCAAGGTGGTTTGCTGGTGCGTGCCGGCATCGCTGCGCCGCTGCCACTGTCCGGTCGCTGGGTCGCCGCATGGCAGCATGTGGGCAGTTATGCGCTGCTCGGTGCCGCGTTCGTGCTGGAGTACGGTTATCGCCGCTGGCGGCTGCGCCATCTGAGTCATCCTTCCCTGCACGGCATGCTGTTGCAGCTGGCCCTGCACTGGCCGCAGCTGGTGCGTGGCGACGGGGCGGCAACGTCGTGAACGGCACCGGATTCGAGCAGGCATTGTGCGTGGACGCCGGACACCCGGCGCTGGCGGGTCATTTTCCGGGCCATCCGCTGGTACCCGGGGTGATCCTGCTGGAACAGGTGGCGCTGGCCTTGCGCGCGTGGCGCGGGCTGCGGCTGGCGCGCGTGCTGGAAGCGAAGTTTTCAGCGCCGCTGCTGCCGGCCCAGGCAGCCATCTTGCGGTTGGCCGAAGCGGGTCCGGGCAGCCCGCTGCGGATCCGTTTCGAGATTCGCCATGATGGCAGTGTGCTGGCCCGCGGCCTGGTCGAAGCGGCGGCATGAGCGCGAATGAACATTGGCAAAGCCGGCCCGAAGGTGGCGGCCATTTTGCGCTGTGGCTGATCCGCACGATCGCGCTGCGTGGCGGACGCCGGGTGGGCCGCTGCTGTCTGTATCCGATCACGCTGTATTTCTACCTGCGGCGCGGGCCGGAGCGGCGGGCATCGCGGCAATACCTGCAGCGGGTGCTCGGCCGGCCGGTCACGCCATGGCAGGTGATGAAGCACATCCACTGTTTTGCCGCCACGATCCTGGACCGGGTGTTCCTGCTGGCGCACGGCGAAAAGCCGTTCCGGATCGAGACGCAGGGCATCGAGCTGCTCGATCAGCGCATCGCGCCGGGTCGTGGCGTGCTGCTGCTCGGCTCGCATCTGGGCAGCTTCGAGGCGTTGCGGGTGATCGGCGCGCGGCGTCCGGACCTGCCGTTGCGCATCGTGCTGGACAAGCAGAAAACCCCGGCCTTGACCAAGCTGCTGGAGGCGCTGGCGCCCGATACGGGCGCCAGCGTGATCGACGCGGCACAGGACGGCACCTCGATCGCGCTGGCCATGTCCGAGGCGTGCCAGAGCGGTGCGGTGGTGGCCATGCTGGCCGATCGCGGGCGCGGGCACGAAGTGCTGCGTCATGCCGATTTTCTGGGCTCGCCGGCACCGTTCCCGATCAGTCCGTGGTTGCTGGCGCATGTGCTGCAGGTGCCGGTCGTGCTGTGCTTTGGCCTTTACCTGGGCGGCAACCGCTATCGGCTGGTGTTCGAACCGATGAGCGACCGGATCGAGATTCCACGACGCCGGCGTGGTCCGGTACTCGATGAGCTGATCGCCCGCTATGCGCAACGATTGGAGCACTATGTCCGGATCGCTCCCTACAACTGGTTCAATTTCTATGATTTCTGGCAAGACGCTGGTCATGCTGCTGAGTCTGACGGCCCCGCTGTCGGCAGTCGCGTCGAGGCCTGAGGTCACGGCGACATCGGCGACGCAGGCGCTGATTGCCTCGCTCGGCCGCCCGGCACCTGCCCGCACGGCGTTCGCCGAGGCGCGTTTCATGCATCTGCTGGACCGGCCGCTGGTGGTCTGCGGCGAACTGGCCTGGCTCGGCGGCAACCGGTTGCAGCGACGCGTGGAGCATCCGCGCGCCGAAACCGCCACCATCGCCGACGGCGAGGTGACGATGCAACGCGCGGGCAGACGGGCGCATAGTTTTTCGCTCAAGCGGGCGCCGCAGCTGCAGGTGTTGCTGGACAGTTTCGTGGCGCTGCTGAGCGGCGATGCGGCAAGGCTGGATCAGGCATTCGAGATCCGCCGCCGCGGCGACGCCGCGCAGTGGACCCTGGTGCTGGTGCCGCGCGATGCCGGCGTGGCCGGCAGCGTGGCCAGCATCGAGATCGACGGTCGCGGCAAGCAATCGCGCTGCATGCGCATGCAGGAGGCCGACGGCGATCTGGCGGTCGATCTGCTGGGGCCGCTGGCGGCAAGGATGCCGGCCCGGCCGACCCGCGAGGCGCTGCTGGCGCTGTGCCGGGGCGGATCCTGAGCGATGTCCGCACGCGGACGCCTGCTGCTGTTGACCGGCTGGCTGCTGGTGCTGGCCGGGTTGGGACTGCTGGTCGCCCAGCGGCTGCAGGTCAGCACCGACCTGCGCAGTTTCATGCCGGCGCCGACCACTCCCGACCAGCGCCTGCTGATGGAGCAGGTCGGCGACGGCCCGGGCTCGCGGTTGTTGCTGCTGACCATTGCCGCCCGCTGCACTCCTCGCCAAGACCACGCCACGCAGGGCTTGTCTCCCGTCACGCCGTGCGCGCCGCTGCCGGCCAATCAGCGCGATGCCATGCTGGCCAGCCTGAGCCGGGGGCTCGCCGCGGCGCTCAGGAACGACAGGCGTTACAGCCAGGTCCTCGACGGCAGCTTCGATCTCGCCGCGCTCGACAGTTCGCTGTTGCCCTACCGCTACCTGTTGTCGCCGACGCTGGATACGCAGCCGCTGGACGAGGCGTACCTGGCCGACCAGCTGCAGCAGCGGCTGGATGATCTGTCCTCGCCTGCCGCCGGCCTGCTGAAAGGCCTGCTGCCGCGCGACCCCACGCTGGAGGTGCTGAAGCTGGCCCAGCGCTGGGCACCGCCGAGATCGCCCGAGACACGCGATGGTGTGTGGTTTTCAAAGCGGA
This sequence comes from Lysobacteraceae bacterium, assembly GCA_028871555.1. GTDB lineage: Bacteria > Pseudomonadota > Gammaproteobacteria > Xanthomonadales > Rhodanobacteraceae > Rhodanobacter. The sequence continues at coordinate 20,990 of JAGWNA010000037.1, read as the reverse complement.
ACGAGGCGCTGTTGCTGGTGCAGACGGTGGCGCCGGGTTTCGATCCGGATGCGCAGCGCCAGGCGATCGGCGGCATCCGGCGGGCGTACCGTGCGTTGCCGGGCAGTGCGCTCGCGCAGCTGGGGTTCAGCGGGCCGGGTTATTTCAGCGTGGTGGCGGCGGCGCAGACGCGGCACCAGGCCGACTGGATCGGCCGCATTTCCAGCGTGGGCTTCATTGCCCTGCTGCTGGCGGCGTATCGCAGCCTGGGCTCGCTGCTGCTGTCGGCGTTGCCGATCGCCAGCGCCGCGCTGGCCGGCATCGCGGCGTTGACGCTGGCGTTTCCCCAGGTGCACGGAATCACCCTGGCGTTCGGCTTCACCCTGCTCGGCGTGGTGCAGGAATACCCGATCCGCGTGCTCAGCCATCGCCGCGCCGGCGAGGATGCGCTGCACAGCGTGCGCGCGCTGTGGCCCTCGCTGCTCACCGCGATCGCCTCGGCCTGCATCGCCTATCTGGCCTTCTATGCGTCCGGCGTGAACGGCTTGAAACAGCTGGCGGTGTTCACCATCGTCGGCCTGCTGGCGGCCGGGTTCAGCACGCGCTACCTGCTGCCGCGCCTGCTGCCGGCGCGCGTGCGCGACGTGGCCGACATGCGCTGGCTGGCGCTGGCGCGCGACGTGGTCGATCGCCTGCCGCGGCCGCGCTGGCTTCCTGCGCTGGTGGCGTCGGCGATCGTGCTGATGCTGATCCTGGCGCCGGGCCCGTTCTGGCAGAACAATCTGGCCGCGCTGACCCCGTTGCCGGCACCGCTGCTGCAGCGCGATGCACGGTTGCGCGAGGCGCTGGGCGCGCCCGATGTGCGCTATCTGCTGATCCTTGAGGCCTCCACCGCGCAGGGCGTGCTGACGCTGTCCGAGCGGTTGCAACCCGCGGTGGATGCGCTGGTGGCCAGGCACGCCGTCGATGCGCTGGAATTGCCGTCGCGCTACCTGCCCAGCGTCGCGCGGCAGCGTGCGCGGCAACGCAAGCTGCCGGAGCAAGCCGCGCTGCAGCGCGCGTTGCACGAGGCGTTGCGGGGCTTGCCGTTCCGCCCCGGTCTGTTCCAGCAGTTCCTCGACGACGTGCGGACGGCGCGCAGCTTGCCGCCGCTGACGCCGCAGCGCTACGCGCAGACCCCGCTGGGGCAGCGTCTCGCCGCGATGCTGGTGCGGCGCGACGGACATTGGCTGGGTCTGGCCACGGTCAGCGGCGTGCACGACGTGGCCGCGCTGCAGGCGCTGGGCGCCGACAGCGGCGGCACGGTGCGCCTGCTCGATCTGAAGGCCGCCTCCGAATCGCTGGTGGCGGCCTATCGCATGCGGATCCTTGAGGCGTTGCTGGCGGCCACCGTGCTGCTGGTACTGACCATCACGTTCGCCCTGCGCAGCCTGCGCCGCGTCTGGCACGTGCTGGCGCCGATGACGCTGGCGACGTTCCTGGTGCTGGCGGCAGAGCGCATGGCGGGCATCGAGATATCGCTGTTCCATCTGGTCGCCTTGATCCTTGCCGGCGGGCTGGGCCTGCATTACGCGCTGTTCTTCGAACGCGATACCGGCGATCCGGCCGAGCAGCGGCGTACCCTGCATGCCACCCTGGTGTGCGTGTTGTCCGCGCTGCTGGTGTTCGGCATGCTGGGCTGGGCCGGCATTCCGGTCCTGCGCGCGATCGGACTCACGGTGAGCCTGGGCGTCGCGTTCCACTTCTGCCTGTCGATCCTGATGGCGCCGCATGCACATGTTGCCGAAGACTGACTGGGCGCACCTGATCCCGCATGCCGGCGCGATGTGCCTGCTGGACGCGGTGCTGGCGTGGGACGGGCGCTCGATCCATGCGATCGCTGCCGGTCATGCCCGCACGGACAACCCCCTGCGCGGCCCGCACGGGCTGCATGCGGTGCATCTGGCCGAGTACGGCGCGCAGGCGATGGCGTTGCATGGCGCGTTGCGCGCCCGCGCCGCGGGCGTGGCGACGCAACGGCCGGGCCTGCTGGTCAGCCTGCGCGGGATGCAGCTGGATGTCGAATATGTCGATCGGCTGGATGGCCATCTGGACGTCCATGCCGAATGCCTGCACGCGCAGGACCGCAGTGCGCAGTACGCGTTCCGCGTGGAGCACCATGGCATGGTGCTGGCCAGCGGGCGCGCCGCAGTCATCCATCCCGAACCCTGAAACCGGCAGCCGGAGCGACTCGCCTCATGTCCGAAGCCCGACCCCAACGACGCGCCCTGGTCACCGGCGGCAGTGGCGATCTGGGCAGTGCGATCTGCCGCGCGCTGGCCGCTGGCGGCTGGCAGGTGATCGTGCATGCCAACAGCGGCATCGAGCGCGCAGCGGCGGTGGTTGCCGCGATCGGCGCGGCGGGCGGCACGGCGCAGGCGGTCGCGTTCGATGTCGCCGATGCGCCGGCCACGCAGGCGGCGCTGGAGGGACTGCTTGCCGCGGGGCCGATCCATGCCGTGGTCAACAACGCCGGCATCCATGACGATGCGCCGATGGCCGGCATGTCGACGGCGCAATGGCACAGGGTGATCGACGTCTCGCTGCATGGCTTTTTTCACGTCACCCAGCCGCTGCTGCTGCCGATGGCGCGCGCGCGCTTCGGGCGCATCGTGGCGATCAGCTCGCTCGCCGCGCAACTGGGCAATCGCGGCCAGACCAACTACGCCGCGGCCAAGGCCGCGCTGCACGGGGCCATCCGATCGCTGGCGCGGGAAATGGCCTCGCGCGGCATCACCGCCAACGTGGTGGCCCCCGGCGTGATCGAGGGCAGCATGATCGGCGACAGCTTCCCGCCCGAACGCCTGCGCGAGCTGGTGCCGGCCCAGCGCGCCGGCCGGCCGCAGGAAGTGGCGGCGCTGGTCGCCTTCCTCTGCTCGGACGACGCCGGCTACATCAACGGCCAGGTGATCGGGGTCAACGGCGGCATGGCCTGAATTCGTTGGCGTGAGAGTCCGAGGTGCGGCGTGCGGACGCCTGGTTCGAACCGGCGCGCGCTTTTTCGCCGGCCGCATCCGGCATGGGGGGAAGCATGCCGGACCGACTCAGGTGACGGCCGGCGCCGCATCGTCGAAGACCAGTGCGGCGCGGCGGGAACGTCGATAGCTTTCGACGACGTTGCCGTAATGAATGACCCGGCCGATGGTGTAGAAGGTGATCCGGCTGACATCGCGCACCGGATTGAAATAGCTGTGCCGGAACTCGCCGTGATAGCGCGACGCGATCGGTACCGACACCACGCCGATGTTCTTGTCGCGGCAGGCGGCGATCAGGATGGCGGCCTCGAACACGAAATTCTCGGCCGGCAAGTCGACCAGATCCAGCACGGAGCGGGGATACCAGCGCTGGCCGCTCTGGGTGTCGGCCACCGGCTGTGCGCAGGCCCAGGAGATGCCCCAGTCGGCGACCGCATTGGCGCGCCGGCGGCCCTTCGGCTGTTGCGCGCGATCGAGCAGCCGCGCGCCGATCACCATGCGTCCGGGGTAGCGCGCCGCCGCCGCCGCGATGCGCGGTATGTCGCTGGCCGCATGCTGGCCGTCGCCATCCATCGTCAGCACCGCCCCGTAACCCTGCCGCAGCGCTTCGCGAAAGCCGTGGCGCAAGGCCTCGCCCTTGCCGCGTCGCTGCGCATGGCGCAGTACCGTGATCGGCAATGAAGCGAGGATGTCCGGCGTACGATCGTCCGAACCGTCGTCGACCACGATCACCGGTGCGCCGAGCGCCAGCACGGATTCGACGATCGACCGGATGGCGACCTCCTCGTTGAGGCAGGGAATCAGCACGCACCAGCGTGCAGGGGCGATGCTCAAGCGCTGTCCTCCATGTCGATATGCAGCCCCAGTGTAGCGGCGGCACCCAGTTCACAGCAGCCGTGGCCATGGGCCAGCAGCGCCAGCAACGGCAGGGCGGCTGCCGAAGTATTGATGTCGGGCCAGCTGGCCAGCGGTTCGGGCAGTGCGGTGGCCATGCGCAACGGGGTCAGGGTCAGTGCCAGCTGGGCCAGGGTTGCCTCGCCCGGCGTCGGCGACAGCACCAGGGCACAGCCGAACGGCTGGGTGCAGCCGGTGACTTTGCGCAACGGTCCGCTGCCGGCGGTATCGCTGCAGACCAGCAGCACCGGGCGCTGTTCGCCGAGCGCCAGGGTCACCGCTTCGAGCAGGCCGGCGCCGAAGCTGGCGTGCTGGGCCGCCACCGCGGTGGATGGTGCGTGACAACCGGTGGCGATCGTCCAGTAGCCGGCCGGTGCGTTGTGCACCGAGTTGTGGAAGCGGGTCGGCGACAGCTCGGCGGGGGCCTGTGCCAGCGTGCGGCACATGTAGTCGGTGGTTGCCTGATCGCCATGCGAGGAGGCGAATACGCAGGCCAGCGTGGCGGCGTCGTGGCCGCTCATCGCCACCGCCTGGCCGGCAACCTCGACCGCCAGCAGCACACTCTCCGGCGCGCGCCGGCGTTCGTTCGGCGGCAACACGGCGGCGGCGGGCCGCGCCGGTGGCGGTGGCACCGCGGTGCCGCAAAGCAGCGCCTGCAGCGCGGCGAAGTTGCCCAGCTGCGGCGACCACAGGCCGACGCCCTCGACGCAAACCCGCAGTGCGCTCATGCGGAAAATCCGGCGCGGGCGAACACCAGGCAGGCGTTGTTGCCGCCGAAGCCGAACGAATTGCTGAGCGCCACATCGACGCGCCGCCGTTCATTGCGCCACGCGAACTGCGGGCCGCAGATCGGGTCCGGCGCGCTGCCGCCGAGGTTGCCGGGAATGAAGCCGTGCCCGATCGCCAGCAGCGCGATCGCCGCCTCGACGATGCCGGCCGCACCCAGCGTATGGCCGGTGAAACCCTTGGTGGAGCTGACCCGCGTGCCGGCCGGGAAGGTGCGCCCGATCAGTGCCGCCTCCACTTCGTCATTCTTCAGGCTGGCGGTGCCGTGCAGGTTGATGTAATCGACCTGTTCCGCGGCGATGCCGGCACGCACCAGCGCATCGCGCAACGCCAGTTCGGCGCCGAGCCCTTGCGGATGCGGGGTGGACATGTGGTGCGCGTCGCTGGCCTCGCCGTAACCGAGCAGGCGCGGCGCATCCGGTGCGGCCTCGACCCGTTCCAGCAGCGCGAAACCCGCCGCCTCGCCGATCGAGATGCCGTTGCGCAATGCATCGAAAGGGCGGCACGGTTCGGCCGAGACCAGCTCCAGCGCGTTGAAGCCGAACAGCACGCTGTCGCACAAGGTGTCCACGCCGCCGACCACCGCCGCATCGATCAAGCCGAGCCGGAGCATGCGTTCGGCACTGGCAAACACCTTGGCGCTGGACGAGCAGGCGGTGGAAATCGTCATGCACGGCCCTTCCAGTGACAGCGCAACGGTGACGAATGCGGCCAGCGAATGGGGCGCATGAACCCCCGGATGCCATGGGTCGCGGGCAAAGTCGCCGGCGGCATCGAGCTGGCGATAGGCCTGCTCGGTGGCGCCGATGCTGGCGGTGGAGGTGCCCAGGAGCAGGGCAATGCGATCGGGACCGTAGCGTTCGCGGGCCACGTGCACCCTGGCCAGGAAGTCGTCCTGCCGCAAACCCAGCCAGGCCAGCCGGTTGTTGCGGCAGTCCCAGGTCGCGTGATCGGCGGCCAGGGGGCTGTCTTCCACGCCGTCGACGCGGCCGATCCAGCAAGGCAGCGCCGCGTTGCCGAAGTCGTTCCGGCGCAGGCCGCTGCGGGCATGGCGCAGCGCGTCGAGCTGGGCGTCGAGGCCGCAGCCCAGAGCCGTGGTGGCGGTATGCGCGGTGATCGCCAGCGGAGTCATTACAGGCATCGCAAAAGCCTAACGGTCGCATCGGAACTTGCCTAGCCTGACCGATCCGCCGACTGGCGGGGTTCATCGTGATCGTCATGGCATGAAGATGCCGCGAACCGCGTGCCCGCCGCATCGCGCATGGACATTCGTCCGGTGCCGGCCGGATCGGCCGCGCCTTGCTAAGCTTGCCGCATCGAACCGACGGGCAACGCCATGAGCCAGCAAGCCGACCTTGCCGAAACCTACCTGCGCGGATTGCAGGATCGCATCTGTGCCGCGATCGAGAAGGTCGACGGTGCCGCGCGCTTCGAGGAGGATGCGTGGCAGCGTGAAGGCGGCGGCGGGCGTACCCGCGTGCTGCGCGACGGGGCGCTGTTCGAGCAGGCGGGGGTCAACTTTTCGCGGGTCGGCGGCCACCAGCTGCCGCCCAGCGCGACCGCGCACCGGCCGGAGCTGGCCGGTGGCAGTTTCATCGCCACCGGGGTGTCGCTGGTGCTGCATCCGCGCAACCCGCACATTCCCACCACGCATGCCAACGTGCGCTACTTCGAGGCCGGCAAGGAGGGCGCGGAGCCGGCCTGGTGGTTCGGCGGCGGCTTCGACCTGACCCCGTTCTACCCGTACGACGAGGATGTGCGGCATTGGCACACGGTCGCCCGCGAGCTGTGCGCGCCCTACGGCGCGGAAGTCTATCCGCAATACAAGCAGTGGTGCGACGAGTATTTCTACCTGGATCATCGCAACGAAACGCGGGGCGTGGGCGGGCTGTTCTACGACGATCTGAACGAGGGCGGTTTCGAGCGTTGTTTCGCGTTCACGCGGGCCGTCGGCGAGGGGTTTCTCGATGCCTACCTGCCGATCGTCGAGCGGCGCAAGGACACCGCGTACGGCGAACGCGAGCGCGAATTCCAGCTGTACCGGCGTGGCCGCTATGTGGAGTTCAACCTGGTCTACGACCGCGGCACGCTGTTCGGCCTGCAGTCCGGCGGACGCACCGAATCGATCCTGATGAGCCTGCCGCCACGGGTGCGCTTCGAATACGCCTACACGCCCGAACCCGGCTCGGCCGAGGCACGGCTGGCCGATTACCTGAAGCCGCGCGACTGGCTGTCGTCATTGTAGGAGCGCACCCTGTGCGCGATGCCCTTGTCGGGGTGCCGGCGCAGAGCATTCGCCCACAGGGTGGGCTCCTACCATGGGAGATTCGCAGAGGGAGATTCGCCCTACGGCGTGGCCCCGCTGAACTTCACCACGGTGGCGCCCTTGACCGGGCCGATCTGTGCGCTGTCGCTGACCTTCAGCACGACCTCGCGGCGAAACTCCAGCGTGCCTTGCACCACCGCGTGCGGGCCGATCACCACCAGCGGTGCATGGTTGAACCAGTTGAACCAGCCGCCGGGCTTGTCGACCAGGATGCCGCCCTCGACCCGCGAGTTGGCGCCCACCATGATGTCGCCGTTGACCGTGCCGATGCCGCCGGCCACGTGCGCGTCGTCCAGCACGATCGCGCCATTGACGTTGCTCAGCTTGCCGCCGACATCGGCGCCCGGATCCAGATGGATGCTGCCGTTGACGGCATCCACGACGCCGCCGACGTGGCTGCCGTTGCCCAGGCGGATTGAACCGTTCACGGTGCCGACCTCGCTGGCCTGCGCCTTGTCGCCCAGTTCCACCGCGCCGTTGACCGTGCTGGCCTTTTCCACCACGGCGCCGTCGGCGATGTGCACCGCGCCATTGACCGTGCTGACGTCGCCGGCGTGCTGGCCGGCCTCGACCCGCACCGAGCCGTTGACCTTGTCGATATCGCCATCGTGCGCGGTGGCCAGCAGCGGCAGGCCGAGCGCGAGGGCCGTGAGGATGAGGGTCGTTGAAAGTCGGTGCATGGCAATCTCCGCGGGTGGCAACCGGACCATAGGATGCACCGTGCGTGCGGCCGGTTTAGCATGACCTGTGGCAGGGGCGGCATTTGACGATGGCGGGGACGGGCTTCACCATTGTAAAGCTCTTCCGGTTTTCGCCGGAATGACGAACGGAACCTTATTCAGATGTTCCTTTGTTCAACGCGAAGTCCCTTTCGCGAAGAGCGAAGATCAAGGCTGTCCATCCGTGGGCGGACTTTTCACCATTGCTCAACGCGAAGTCCTTTTCGCGAAGAGCCAAAGATCAGGACCGTCCATCCATGGACGGACTCTTCACCCTTGTTCACCCCATTCAAGATGACTGCCTGCATGCACAAGCTCGTACTGATCCGTCACGGACAATCGCAATGGAACCTGGACAACCGCTTCAGCGGCTGGGCCGATGTCGACCTCACCGAACAGGGCATGGCCGAGGCCGTGGAAGCCGGCCAGCTGCTGCAGGCGGAAGGCTACAGCTTCGACGTGGCGCATACCTCGGTGCTCAGGCGCGCGGTGCGCACGCTGTGGGGCGTGCAGGACACGATGAACCTGATGTGGCTGCCGGTGCATACCGACTGGCGCCTCAACGAGCGCCACTACGGCGCGCTGACCGGGCTCAACAAGGCCGAGACCGCGGCCAAGTACGGCGAGGACCAGGTCAAGATCTGGCGCCGCAGCTACGACATTCCGCCGCCGCCGCTGGAGCGCGGCGCGAACGAGTCGGTACATGACCCGCGCTACGCCGGCGTGCGGCCGCAGGACATCCCCGACACCGAATGCCTGAAGGACACCGTGGCCCGCGTGCTGCCGTACTGGCACGAAGTCCTGGCGCCGGCGATCCGCGCCGGCCGGCGCGTGCTGGTGGCGGCCCACGGCAACTCGCTGCGCGCGCTGGTGAAATACCTCGACGGCATCTCCGACCAGGCGATCGTCGAGCTGAACATTCCCAACGGCGTGCCGCTGGTGTACGAGTTCGACGAACAGCTCAAGCCGCTGCGCCACTATTACCTCGGCGACGCGGCGCAGATCGCGGCGAAGACCGCGGCGGTGGCCAACCAGGGCAAGGCGAAATAGCGCACGCGCACTGCGGGAGCCGGCATGTCGCAGGTCATCTCACCGGGAAAAGTCGCCGCGGCTCTGGCCGAATACTGGTCGCCGCGCGTGATCGGCGAGGTCGATGACGCCTACGTCAAGGTGGCTAGGAGCCTGTCGGACTTTGGTTGGTCGGGCTGCGAATCCGTCTGCGCGGTCCATATTTCCGCCGCTTCTTGACCCATAGAACCACTATGGGTCAAGAAGCGTCGAAAATCTGTCCTCGCACAGCCGCATTCTCGCCTCGACCACCAAAGTCCGACAGGCTCCCAGGTGCTCGGCACGTTCGGCTGGCACAGCCACGACGACGAGGACGAGCTGTTCCTGATCCTCAGCGGTCGGTTGCGCATCGAGATGGAGGCCGGTGCCGTCGAGCTCGCCGAAGGGGAGATGTTCGTCGTGCCCAGGGGCGTCAGGCACAACCCGGTGGCGTGCGAGGAATGCCATGTGCTGCTGATCGAGCGCAAGACGACGCGGCATACCGGCAATATCGTGACGGAACGGACCCGTTCGCTGGCCGAACAGCTGGGCACCGGTCGAAGCGTGATGGATGGTCCGGCCGAAGGGTGACGAATGTCAGTCGTCAAGCGCGGTTCGTCGGCCTAGACTGGCCGCAGCCCACCCTGTGAAGCTGCCCATGCCCGCCCACCTGACCAACTACCTGATCATGCTGCCGCTGCTCGCCTGGATCGTGTGGCGGCGGGTGAGTCGTCAATTCGGCCGCCAGCCGATCCGGCGCAAGCGGATGATTGCCCGCATCGCGGTGTTCGCGATCCTCGGCGGCCTGCTCGCGCTCGGTGGCCTGCACAAGGCGGCGCTGGTCGAGGGCCTGCTCGGTGGCGCGTTGATCGGCGGTGCGATCGGCCTGCTCGGCCTGCGCCTGACCCGCTTCGAGGTCGATCCCCTGCGCGGCGATTGCTATGTGCCGAACCCGTGGTTCGGCGCCGTGCTGAGTGTGCTTCTGCTGGGCCGGCTGGCATGGCGCCTGATGGTCGTGTGGCCGCAGCTGCAGCAGGCGTCCGCGCCGGGCACGGGGCAGCCGATGGGCTACGCCTCCAGCCCGCTGACCATGCTGGTGATCGGTCTGCTGGTCGGCTACTACATCGTCTACTTCAGCGGATTGCTGATCCACCATCGCCGCTTTCAGCGGGGGCAGTTGCGCACGACCGCGGCGTGATGGCGCGGTCGGCAGCTTGCGCGGCATGATGCCGAGGCCCGATCCCGCTCGGCGGCGCCCGGTTCGAGGCGCTCCAGCGGGCAACGCGTCGGGTCATTCCGGCAGGGCTCGCTGGTTGTCGCGGAACAAGCGCAGGCACGTCGCGGCAACGACGGCGTCGTAAAGGGTGCCGGCGCCTCGTTCGATCTCGGTCAGGGCATGCTCCAGACCCAGTCCGGAGCGATACGGCCGGTCATGGGACATCGACTCGACGACATCGGCCACCATCACGATCCGTGCTTCCGGGATGATGGCGTCGCCACGCAGGCCCTGCGGATAGCCGCTGCCGTCCATCCGCTCGTGGTGCTGATGGGCGACCTCGGCCACCGGCCACGGCAGGTCGATGCCCTTCAGGATCTCGTAGCCGGTACGGGGATGCTGGCGGATCAGTTCCCGTTCGTGCGCCGTGAGCGGATCGAGCGTGCACAGGATCTCTATCGGGATGCCGATCTTGCCGATGTCGTGCAGGCTTCCGGCCACGAGCAAGCCTTGCTGCCGGCGGGCGTCAAGCCCGAGTTCGGCACCGATGGCCGCCGCGATTTCGCCCACCCGCCGTGCATGGCCGGACGTGTACGAGTCGCGCACGTCGGTCAGGTTGGTGGCTACCTTGACCGTGCTCATGAAGGCCGATTCGAGTTGTGCCATGTGCTGCCGGGTCAGCTCTTCGGCGCGCGCTTTCTCGGTGATGTCCTGCATCAGGCCGACGATCGCGGGCCGACCCCGGTACGTTGCGCGTGCGCCGTTGGCGCCGACCTCGATGGTGTTGCCTTGCTTGCACCGGGCAGTGAAGTTGTAGCTGATTCGATCGATAGCGCCCTCAAGGCGCAGGCGGATGTTTTCGGTGACCCTGTCGCGATCGTGCTCGGCGACGATCATCAGCGGATGCTGGCCGATCAATTCCGCGGCATCGCCGTAACCCAGCATCTGGGCCATGTGCGGGTTCACGTAGATCAATTGCTGGTCCTGGATCAGGTAGACCCCGGCAATCGACTGTTCGACCAGGGCACGGTAACGCTGTTCGGACTCGCGCAGTTCGTCGAGCGCCTGCACCCGGGCAGCTTCATGCGCGAAGTTGTCGAGCGCGAAACCGATATCCGTTGCCATCCGTTCCAGCAGGTCGCGCATGGCCCCGTCGAAGACGTTGGTCAGGCCGGCATAGAGCGCGATAACGCCAACCACGACCCCGTTGCAGCGCAGCGGCAGCGCGGCCACGGCGCCCAGGCCGAAACGGGCGCCGCGTTCATGCCAGGGCGAAGCGCGCGGGTCATGCAGAAAGTCCTGGAACCAGACCGGGCGATTCTCCCTGACGGCGATCCCTGCAGGGCCGTGGCCGAACGGGCTGCCGGCATCGAACGATATTTCGATTTTGTCCAGATAGCTGCCGACCTGATCGCCGGCACGGGCGACGGGGCGGAGCAATCGGGTATCGGGATCGAGTCGGCCAATCCACGCCATGCTCATGCCGCCGTATTGCACAGCGATGTGGCACAGCTCCTGGAACAATGCATCCGCGTTGGTGCTGTGCACGATGGCATCGTTGCAGCGTGACAGGGAAGCGTAATATTGAGCCCGCCGCTTGGCGGTCTCTTTGGCGCCCCCGCGCCGGTGCCGGGTAATGGCGTGACCGCCTTCGTCCGCAGGCCTTGGCTGGGAGCGCAGGGCGGCTTCCAGTTCGGCTTCCAGCAACGCGATTTTTCGCTTGATGGAGGCGATGCGTTCGTTTCTCGTGTCCATGCGTCAACCCATCGTCTGTGTTGCCGGGCGGGCCAGCCAGCAGCCTGTCGGACCGTTGGTCGGCCGGGCTGCGAATCCGTCTGTGCGGTCCACTACCCGCCGCTTCTTGACCCATGGAACCACGATGGGCCGGCGAAGCGGCGTTGTCTGTCCTCGCACAGCGGCATTCTCGCCTCGACCATCAACGGTCCGGCAGGCTGCCAGCCACCATACGGTGGATTCGGGCATTGCTTGCCTGGCAGACATTAACCCGAATCGCAAGATGCGATAAAGCTTCTGGCAAGCCTCCCGCACCGCCTCGGCCAAATGAGGTTCAAGGCGCTGTAGCGAGTTTGGAGTTCATGGAATCCCGGTATCAGTTCACATTTTGAAAACGCCGTTATGCTGGTCGGCGAGCCGGTTGCCCCGAGCGGCGTATCTTTTGCATCCCTTTTGCATCGTCAAGGATGGGCGGGTTGCGCGAACGGTGCGGATTTTCGATAGACTCGGCGACAGGGGCAGGATGCGCTCGATCGCCAGGCCGGTTGCCGGGCTGGTCGCGCAGAATGGTGAGGAAGGTTCGGGACAGCCAAATCGCAGCAGGGGAATCCACATGACGGGTGGAACGATGCGGGAGGAATTCAGTGCGAACATCTGGCTTCGCCACATCGGCGTGGCCGTGGTTTATGCCATCGGGGTGTCGCTGTTTCGACATTTGTCGATCTCGCACTGGTTTATCCTGTGCGGATTGCGTCTGAGCGTGCTGCTGCTCATGCGCTACCGGTACTGGCCTGCACTGGTGCTCGGCGAGTCGATGTACTGGGCTTACTTCAGCTACACGTGTGTCGGCCAGCTGGGTCTGGCATGGGCCCTGCTCAATCTCGTGCCGCCCCTCCTGTTCGTCGCACCCGTCGTGTACTGGGTGCGCGAGCGTGGCCGCATATTCGTCAATCCGCGCACGGTCGACATGGGTGCGCTGCTGCTGTGTGCGTTGCTCGTGTCGGGGGTCATAACACTCGAAAACCTTGGGACGCTGTTGACCACCAAACTGCCCCCCGGCTACCCGCAGATTCATTACGGCGAGCTGGCCGCAAAATGGGTGCTCGGAAATTATCTGGGCGCCCTGACGGTCACGCCGCTGGTGCTGTTCGTCCAGCAGGAGATCGTCCATGGGGGATGGCGCGATTTGGGGCGCAGGCTTGCGCAGAGCGGCCTGCTGCGGGAAAGCGCCTGCATCCTGGTTCCGGTGCTGGGCCTGCTGGTGTGGATCGGCCTGTACGCAGCCCCCGACGCGCAGATCCGCCAGATCGCGCAGATCGCCATGTTCCTGCCGGTGGTCTGGCTGGCCCTGCGCCACGGCTGGCATGGCGCCGCCGTGGGCGGCACGGCGGCCAGCCTGGCCGTCATCGCGCTGATGCCGCATATGTACGATCACAACACGCTGCAGGCCGAGGTCGTGATCGCCTTCGTGATTTCCACCATGCTGCTGATGGGCGGGCGCATTGCCGTGCTGGGTCGGCGCGCCCAGGCCGAGCATGTCGACCGGACCCAGGCTCTGGCTCTGGCCCAACGCAATGTGCAGACGGGGGAATCGCAGCTACAGATGACCTCCCAGGCGCTGGAGCAGATCCGGGAAACGGTCCAATCCGGTTGCATGATGCTGGTGGATCGGCTCAGGGTGCTGCGTCCGGTCGTCGACGATCGCAGCTATCAAAGGTTTGCGTTGATAGCGCAGGACCAGCTCTATCGGCTGGCGGATGGCCTTTACCCGGTCGCCTGGCAGGAGAAAGGCTTGCTGGCGGCGCTTCGCGAGGGTCCGGTTCCGCGCGCGCTGGACGAGGCGGGCATCCGATACTGGTGCGACCTGCGATGGCAGCTGAGCCGCTTCTCGTCCACGGCGCACCTGGCGCTGTATCGCGTGGTATGCGAAGCAGTGGCCGATGCCTGTATCCGGAAAAGCGTCACCGAAATCGATGTTCGCCTGCGCTGCGGAGAACATCGCGGCCGCCGGTGGGTCGTGGCCCGGATCAGCCTGCGTGCCGATTCCAAGCGCCTGCCGGGCGTGCGATGGGACGAGCTCGTGCCCCGCATAACGCGGGCGAGCAGCGGCCGGGGGTTTCAGTTCATCCAGGATCGGGCGGCCACGTTCGAAGGCAGGGCGCGCGAACGCACCCTGCCAGGTGGAAGGCGGATCAGCGTGCTGTTGCTCGATCCGGAAACGCCCGGCGGCGTCGAGCGCCGTCGGGCTCCCTGATTTCCGCCGTCATTGACCGTGGCTGTTGCACTCGACCGGGTCACAGGTGGTTGTGGTCGCGGTCGTGATGGCAGTGCTCAACGGCGCGTGACTGTTGCACTCGACCGGGTCGCAGGTGGTGGTTGCGGTATTCAGCGCGGCGGTGTGACTGTTGCACTCGACCGGGTCGCAAGTGGTGGTTGCGGTATTCAGCGCGGCGGTGTGACTGTTGCACTCGACCGGGTCACAAGTGGTCGTGGTTGCGGTATTCAGCGCGGCGGTGTGACTGTTGCACTCGACCGGGTCGCAGGTGGTCGTGGTTGCGGCATTCAACTGCACGGCGCCATTGCTCAGCGGCGTGGCCGTGATCGTGGTGGATGCATCTTGATAAACCGTGGCCGGGCTGTTGATGGGCGTGCCGGCCGATGTAATGGCGGCGGGTTCTTGCGGTGTCGCGACGTACTGCGAGAACCGGCCGATGGGCAAGGTGATGAACTGCCCGTTGGCGGTGCCGATGGCGCCCAGTACATTGCCGTCGATGTCGTTGACTTGCACATATTCGACGCCGCCCAGCATGAAGACGTACGCGTGAAAGTAGGGGCTTGCGCTGACGTCCGTGGTGTTGGGCCAGGCCTGCCCGAGACCCGTGGAGGGCGGGGTGGTTGCCAGCGCGGACAGGGACAGGCCGAACAGCAGAAGTCCGGCAAGGGCGGTGCGCAGAGACAGGTTCTTGAACATGGTGCTTCCCCTTCAGTAGTTGGGTTGGGTGTTGCCCTGCGAATGTAGCATTGCCCCGTGGCGCGAAGCGTGTCGCGGCAAGGCTTTTGCTGATGACGGCACGATGCCGTCGCCGGCTCGTAGGCGTGCCGCGGGATCCATCGGGCGGGGCAGCCAGCGCGATGGATGGGCCGACGTGATCGCGGCAGTCGCGGGCGATCCTGCCGGAGGATCGCGGGTGCGCCGCTGCCTGTCGGCGCAGCGGGTGGACGTCGACGCTCAGCCCGCCCGATGTTCCAGGGCCAGATAGTCCTCGCTCTGCATCTCGATCAGGCGGGACTCGGTGCGACCGAATTCGGCGCGCAGGCGTTCGCCGTCGTACAGCTCGGTGATCGGCGCGGCGGCGGACAGCACCAGCTTGACGTGGCGGTCGTAGAACTCGTCGACCAATTGCACGAAGCGCCGGGCGGCATCGTCGTGGTAGACGGTGAACTGCGGCACGTTGGCGATGATCACGGCCGGGCTGGTCTTGGCCAGCGCGATGTAGTCGGCCACCGCGCGCGGGCCTTCGCACAGTGCCGCGAACTCGAACCACGCGATGCCTTCGGCGCGCTTGTGCACGGGGATCTCGCGCCCGTTGACGTGCAGCGTGCCGCCATGCTGCACGGCGGTACCGGCCCGGCCGGCGAAGATGCGTTCCAGCGCGCGGTGCGCCTCGGCGCCGGGCGGGGTCAGGTAGATCGGCGCCTGCGTCAGCGCGCGCAGGCGCCAGTCGTGGGGGGAGGCCATCTCGACCACGTGGCAGCGCTGTTCGAGCAGGGCGATCGCGGGCAGGAAGCGGGCGCGCTGCAGGCCGTCGCGGTACAGGTTTTCCGGTGCGCTGTTGGAGGTGGTGACCAGGGTCACGCCGCGTGCGAACAAGGCATCGAGCAGGCCGGCGAGGATCATCGCGTCGCCGATGTCGTTGACCTGGAACTCGTCCAGGCACAGCACCCGGCAACGGCCGGCGATGCCGGCGGCGACGTCGATCAACGGATCCTGACGATGGCCCAGTGTGCGCAGGCTGGCGTGGATGTCGCCCATGAAACGGTGGAAATGGCGGCGCAGTGCCAGGCCATGCGGCAGGCTGGCGGCGAACAGATCCATCAGAAACGTCTTGCCGCGGCCGACACTGCCCCACAGGTACAGCCCCGGCACGGGTGCGGGCGGCTCGTTGCCCAGCAGCGACTTCAGCCGCCCGAACAGGCCGTTGCCGGCGGCACCGGGTTTGGCGCACAGCGCGGCGTGCATGCGATCGAATTCGGACAGCATGATCAACTGCGCCGGATCGGATTCCCAGCGGTGCGCGACGATACCTTCGTGATAGCGCGCGCTGGGCGCGAGCGGCGGGGTTTCACTCATGGATGGAACGGATCCTGGGAGGGAGCGGGCGTCAGACGCGGCAACTCACGGCCGGCGCGGCGGCGGCAGCCAGTCGCGCACCGCATGCTTGATCGCACCGCGCAGATCCATCAGCCGGCGGTGGAAGAAATGGCTGGTCTCGGGCATGCGCACCAGTTCGGGCTTCTGCTCCAGCGTGTCGACCCAGTCGAACACCGCCTGCGGCTCGACCACTTCGTCATCCTCGCCTTGCACGATCAGCCATGGGCAGGTGGAAGGCAGGTCGAGGGTCTCGAACGCCCAGCGCCCGACCGGTGGCGCGATGCTGATCAGCGCGTCGGCATGCAGCCGCACCGCATTGGCGATGCTCACGTAGCTGCCGAACGAAAAGCCCGCCAGCCACAGCGCGTCGCCCGGGCGCACCCGGCGCACCCAGGCGGCGACGGCGGCCAGGTCGTCGCCTTCGCCCCGGCCGTCGTCATACGCGCCTTGCGACTTGCCGGTACCGCGGAAATTGAAGCGGATCGTGTCCAGTCCGGATTCGCGCAGCGAACGCTCGATCATCGTCACCACC
Source organism: Lysobacteraceae bacterium (assembly GCA_028871555.1). Classification (GTDB taxonomy): domain Bacteria; phylum Pseudomonadota; class Gammaproteobacteria; order Xanthomonadales; family Rhodanobacteraceae; genus Rhodanobacter. Next base: position 4,371 of record JAGWNA010000037.1, on the reverse strand, counting down.
TTGTTGTGCATGGTGCCGCCTTGCAGCGGATGCGGATGGCAGATCACGGCCACGCCGCGGCGTGCGGCGTGCGGGTCGGCGGCCTCGCTGATGGTTTCGAGCTTGCCGGCCGGGCCATCGAGCATGAAGCCGGCCGTCTGGTCGGGAAAGCCGGCGGGGTCGGTGGGGAGTGCGCTGTGATCCATGCGGGCGATGATAACCGCCGCCAAGGTTCGTTGTCCGCGGCCACCCGGCGGGCTTGCCCGGTGAATCACCTGGCGCATGCGTTGCTGGCCGGGACGACGAGTGGCCGCTGCTGGCAGCCTGTCGGGCTTCGTAACGAAAACGCCGCCTGGGGGGCGGCGTTGGTTTTGTTTTTGGGGGAGTCCTGGCGAGCGTGGGCTCCCTCACCCCAACCCTCTCCCGGGTGGAGCTGTCTCTTGATCACATCTCTATCGTCGCGACATTCCCGCGTTTACGCCCGTCATCCCGGCGAGGCGCTTCTCAACAGCGAAGCTGGTCAAGCTGGCTCGTCGCGAAAGCTGTCTCGTCATCCCAGCGAAAGCCGGTTCGTCATCCCAGCGAAAGCTGGGATCCAGCGACTTCGCTCTTCGCTCGAAGACGCCTGATGCAGGGTGCGCGAGCTAAAGACACTGGATCCCAGCTTTCGCTGGGATGACGGGCAAAAAACGGTTTCGCCGGGATGACGAGCAAAAAGCGGTCTGCTTCCGAGCCATGGCTGCTTGGGCCATCCTCTGTGGAGCCGGTGGCTGATGACACGCTCTCTTGCAGAATTCGATTGCAAAAGGTGTGACCAAGAAACAGCCCGGGGGAGAGGGGGTGAGCAAAAACGCCGCCTGGGGGGCGGCGTTGGTTTTGCTTTTGGGGGAGTCCTGGCAAGCGTGGGCTCCCTCACCCCAACCCTCTCCCGGGAGGAGAGGGAGTGAACGAGAACGCCGCCCAGGGGCGGCGTTGGTTTTGCTTTATTGGAGCGGGGCTATTTGGCCTGGCCGACGATCCAGGTGACCGCGGCCTTGATCTGCGCATCGGTCAGCGCCGGGTTGCCGCCCTTGGGTGGCATGAAATTGCCGTCCGGGCCGTGGTAACCGTCGGTGGCGTGCTTGATCAGGGTGTCGATCCCCTGCGCGATGCGTGGTGCCCACATGGCCTTGTCGCCCAGCTTGGGTGCGCCGGCGACGCCGGCGGTATGGCAGCTGGTGCACAGGTGACCGTAGATGGTCTTGCCGTCGGTGGTGCCGCCGTAGGCCACCTGCGAGGCGGCCGCCTTGGCCGCCGCCTCGGCCGCCGCCTGCATCGCGGCGCGACCGGTGTCGCCGGCATACACGCCGGCAGCCGGAGCGATCCGTTCGGCGACCTGTGCCGACTGGTTCGGATCGGTTTCTTGCGGCGCGTGCCAGTAGATCGTCAAGGCCACGCCGATCAATACCGCCGTCAGCACAAGGAGGCCGCCGATCATGAAGGACAACTGGCGCACTGTCGCCCGGTCGGACTTGGTCATGGAACCGCTCACGCACGTACTCCTGTCAGTGGACAAACCGGAAAACCGCCGTGGCTGTCCGCTATGCCTGATGTAATCACTGCTGTTGCACCGGCCTGGAATGTCATGCCGGTGCGGATTGCTGCGCCGTGGGTACACGGCAACGAGCCCCTGTTGCCGCCGACGCCCGACGCAAGGCCGGGCAGGCAGCCAGTGGCGGATTATAGACGAAGCCTGTGCCAAGTTTCAGACCCGCATGACCCGTTTTGTGCCGGGCCGGGCCGCATCTTGCCGGCCGGTCGACGCCCGAGCTCGTCCGGCAAGGCGGCACACCCTGCCATCGGTCATGCCTGACCCGTGTCAACTGGCATTGTTCAAGTTCGTTCCAATGCCCCTATGCTTTCGTTTCAGAAGCCTTTCCGGGCAGGTCCGTCAGGCTCGAGACATATCCGGCACACATGCTGCGTTGTCGTGGCCAGGCGGGCAGCGTCGTTCAGTTCAGGAGTTCCACATGTCGCGTTTTTGGAAGGTCGCGTTGATCGTGATTGCCGTGCTGGTGCTGGCAGTCGTCGGTTTGCGCCTGTTGCACAAACCGGCGGGTCCGAAGGGGGCCAATGGCAAGGATGGCGCGGATTCGGCGCCGGTGCCGGTAACCGTGGTGCCGGTGGTCAGGCAGAACGTGCCGGTCTACCTGACCGCGCTCGGTACGGTGCAGGCACTGAACACGGTCACCGTGAATCCGCAGGTGGGTGGTCAGTTGCTGAGCATCAACTTCGCCGAAGGCCAGCCGGTGAAGAAGGGCCAGGTGCTGGCGCAGATCGATCCGCGCACGTACCAGGCCAACTACGATCAGGCGCTGGCGAAGCGGCAGCAGGACGAGGCCCTGCTGGCCACGGCGCGCAGCAACCTGGCGCGCAGCGAGGATCTGGTGGAGAAGGGTTACATCTCCAGGCAGGACATCGACACCCTGCGCAACACCGCCAACCAGTACCAGGCGACGGTGGCGGCCGACACGGCCAGCATCCGCGACAGCCAGGTGCAGCTGGCCTATACCAAGGTGCTGTCGCCGATCGACGGGCTGGCCGGCATCCGCGGGGTGGACCCGGGCAACGTGGTCACCACTGCCAGCGCAATTGTCACCCTGACCCAGCTGCATCCGATCAACGTGATGTTCACCCTGCCGGAGCAGAATCTCGACCTGGTGCGCCGGGCCGCCCAGGGCGCCACGCCGCTGCAGGTCACCGCGCTCGATCGCGTCGATGCGCACCCGATCGCCAGCGGCGGCGTGCTGAAGGTGATCGACAACCAGATCGACACCAGCACCGGCACGTTCCGTCTGAAATCCGAGTTCAGCAATGCCGGCAACGCGCTGTGGCCGGGCCAGTTCGTCAACGTGCAGCTGCTGGTCAATACCGTCGATGGCGGCCTGGTGATCCCGGCGCAGGCGGTGCAGCGCGGGCCGGACGGCGATTACGTCTACCAGGTGCAGGCCGACGACACGGTCAGGATGCAGCCGGTGGTGGTCGCCGGCGAGGTGGGCGACAGCCACGTGATGATCGGCAGCGGACTCAAGGCGGGCGACCAGGTGGTGACCGAAGGCCAGTTCCGGCTCAAGCCGGGCAGCAAGGTCAAGCCGCTGAAGCCCGGCGAAGTGCCGGCGGCACCCACCGCGGCGCAGCTGGAAAAGGCCAGGAAAGAAGGCAAGAGCGGCGGTCGCCATGGCCACTGAGCGGCGGTACGCCATCGCGCGCGATGGCGTCGTGCGGCCCTGACCGCGGCTGAAGCCGCTCCATCACGTTACGGATAGCCATGGGATTCTCGACCCTCTTCATTCGCCGGCCGATCGCCACCTCGCTGTTGATGGTGGCGGTATTGCTGCTCGGTATCCTGGGCTTCCGCGAGCTGCCGGTGTCGGCCCTGCCGGAAATCGAGGCGCCCAGCCTGGTGGTCACCACCCAGTATCCGGGCGCCAGCGCCACCACCATGGCGACCCTGATCACCACGCCGCTGGAGCGCAACCTGGGGCAGATCTCGGGCCTGAGCATGATGAGCTCGGACTCTTCCGCCGGGCTGTCCACCATCGTGCTGCAGTTCGCGATGGACCGGAACATCGACATCGCCGCGCAGGACGTGCAGGCGGCGATCAACCAGGCCAAGGGCACCTTGCCGGGCAACCTGCCGTATCCGCCGGTGTACAACCGGGTCAACCCGGCCGATGCGCCGATCCTCACCCTGGCGCTGCAATCGGACAGCCGGCCGCTGCGCGAAGTGAACGATCTGGCCGATTCGATCCTGGCGCAGAAGCTGTCGCAGGTGCAGGGCGTGGGGCTGGTGTCGATCGCCGGCAACGTGAGGCCGGCGGTGCGCATCCAGGTCAACCCCGCGCAGCTGGCCAACCTCGGCCTGACCATGGAGGACGTGCGCTCGGCGTTGACCCAGGCCAACGTGAACGCCCCCAAGGGCACGCTGAACGGCAAGACGCAGAGCTACTCGATCGGCACCAACGACCAGTTGTCCGACGCGGCCCAGTACAAGAACACCATCATCAGCTACAAGAACAACTCGCCGGTGCGGCTGTCCGACGTGGCCAAGGTGGTCGACGGCGTCGAGAACGACCAGCTCGCCGCCTGGGCCAACGGCAAGCCGGCGGTGTTGCTGGACATCCGCCGCCAGCCCGGCGCCAACATCGTGCAGACGGTGGAGCAGATCCGCCGCGTGCTGCCGGAACTGCGCAGCGTGCTGCCGGCCGACGTGCACCTGACCGTGTTCGCCGACCGCACGGTGACCATCCGCGCCTCGGTGCACGACGTGGAGTTCACCCTGATCCTCACCGTGTTCCTGGTGGTGGGCGTGATCTTCGTGTTCCTGCGCCGGCTGTGGGCCACGATCATTCC